>JANYII010000043.1 GCA_025358705.1 Betaproteobacteria bacterium
GCCAATCCTTGTCCAGGGCAAGTTTTTCCAGCCTCAGCAGCAAAATCACGTATTCCAGGCTCCCCTGAGCCTCCGAGGTTGCGCTGACCAATTCCTCCAGGTCCTTCGGCGTGAAGTTTCCCGCTGGAGCGCGCTTCGCAATGGCGTTCGCCAGGGTCACCCTGGTGCCGAGCCCGACCAGCCCTTCCATGATCGCCGCGATGTCCTCATGAATGTAGTTGTACTTGTAAAGCTCCGCGTGCGGCATGAGGCCGAGCGAACCATTCTGCTTGACGACCTGCCAAGGGCCGTCGACCGGCCAGAAGAGCAGGATTTCGTAAACCAGTGGCCGCGCGATGGGCGCCCGTGACGCCTGGGCGGCGTGTAGCTGCGCCATATACTGCTCCAGCAGAAGCTGGCTCTCCTGGGCCTTGGCGAGATTCTTGTCAAGCACCCGGCGATTCTCTTCGAGCTCCAATTTCAGCTCGCGCCGAGCGTCGCCCAACTGATGCAGGCGATGAAAATATTCAACCGTCTGTTCCAGCCCGATCGCGATCAGCAGGCCGAGCGAAATGGCCACGATGTGGATGAGGAAGTCCTTCCACGTGTGCACGGTCTGATGGGGAGCATGTACTTCGAGCATCGGCAATACCAGCCGTTCAGGTGTCCTGCAGCCACCCATGGCGATCGGGCGCGAGGCCCTGGTGGATCTCGACCAGTCGCGTGCGCAGCGCCCGGGTCAACGGGCCCACATCGCCGCTGCCGACCTTGTGCTCGACGCCTCGATGGATCAGCGTGCCAACGCCTGCGAGGATCGCCGCGGTTCCGGACAGCGCAGCCTCGCCTTTCTTGACCCAGGCGAGCATGTCGGCGACGTTGAACACCCGTTGCGTCACCTGGTAGCCATTTTCCGCCGCCAGGATCAGCAGCGAATCCCGCGTCACGCCGTGCAGGAACGTGAGGTCCAGCCCGCGGGTCAGAATCTCGCCCTCGCGGATCAGCAGGACATTCGAGGCGCCCGTCTCCTGCACCTCGCCGCCCGGGCAGAACAGCACCTGATCGGCCTGGTATTTCGCCTTGGCGTCGCGCGTCGGCGCCATGGCGGCGGCGTAGTTGCCGCCGGTCTTGACGACCCCGAGGTGCGCGGCGCAGCGCGTGTTCTGGTCATCGACCACGATGCGCAGGGGCTTCATGCCGCCGGCAAAGTAATCCCACACCGGGCTCGCGAGCACGATCAGGCTCGCGCTGGAAGATGGAATCGAAGCGGCACCGATATTGGCCATCGTGCCAAAGAGCAGCGGGCGCAGGTACAGCGCGCCCGGTGCCTTGGGCACTTCGTCCTGGCAGCGGTTGATCACCGCGCGCACCATCGCGGCCAGCTGCTCGGTCTCGGGCTCTGGCAGGATGAGCTGGCGCGCGCTTTGCTGCATGCGCCGGATGTGCATGTCCATCCGGAATATCTTGATCCTGTCGTCGGGCTGGCGGAACGCCTTGAACCCCTCGAAACAGGTGCTCGCGTAGTGCAGCACATGCGCGGCCGGGCTTAAGGAGATCGGCGCAACGGGCTTTAAGTCAAACGCGCCCCATTTGCCGTCCGCGTATGCGGCGACGGCCATGTGCGAGGTCAATACGGAGCCAAAGGGTGGCCGCTTTGCTGAGTCGTTCATGTGCCGATGATACCCTCTGGACCCTTAAGGTGGCACGAGTACCGTGGCGCCTACGGTGGCGCGGCTCTCGAGCGCCCGGTGGGCGTCAGCCGCGGCCTGCAGCGCAAAGCGCTGGCCCACATGTGCTTTCACGGTGCCTGCCGCGATCCGCGCGAACAGATCCCCCGAGCACCGCTTGAGCTCCTCGCGGGTCGCGATGTAATCGAACAGCGTCGGACGCACCGCGGTGAGCGAGCCCCCGGCGGCGAGGTCCGAAATCTTGAAATCCGCGATCACGCCGGACGATTGCCCGAAGGTGACGAACGTGCCGCGCCTTCGCAAGGATTTGAGCGAGCCGCGCCAGGTGTCCTTGCCCACCGAGTCATACACGACATCGCAGCCCTTGCCGCCGGTCATCTCGGCCACCCGTTCGACGAAATTCTCGCGCCGGTACTCGATCGTGTGCGCGTAGCCATTCTCGCGCGCGACCTTGGCCTTTTCCGCCGAGCCCACCGTGCCGATCGCTGTTGCGCCCAAGGCCTTGAGCCACTGGCCGAGCAGCAGTCCCACCCCGCCGGACGCGGCATGCACCAGCACCGTGTGGCCCGGCATCACCTTGAAGCAGGAATTGACCAGGCACTGCGCCGTCATGCCCTTGAGCATGATCGATGCGGCAGTGTCGAAATCAATCGTGTCCGGAAGCCTGACCACGCGCTCGGCGTTCATCGCGCGCCGCTGCCGGTACGCGCCGGGTGGTCCGCAGTAGGCGACCCGGTCGCCCACTTTAAGTTCCTTGACGCCGGCGCCGGCGGCCGCGACTGTTCCTGCCGCTTCGCTGCCGAGGATCAGCGGTGTCTGCGGCCAGGGATAGAGCCCCGTACGAAAATACGTATCGATATAGTTGACCCCGATCGCCTTGTGCTCGATCAGCACCTCGCCGGGGCCCGGCTCGGCGGTGTCGAGGGTGGTCCACTCGAGCGCCTCCGGCCCGCCGGGTGCACGCAGGATGATTCCCGAATCCTTG
>JANYII010000162.1 GCA_025358705.1 Betaproteobacteria bacterium
GGATTATCGCAGGCAGGGGACTATCGCAGGACAGGTAGAATCAACCGATGATCATCGAGTCGCTGCTCGACACCGACCTGTACAAGTTCACGATGATGCAGGTCGTGCTGCATCACTTTCCGGGCGCGCAGGTCGAGTACGTGTTCAAGTGCCGCACCGAGGGCGTGGACCTCGCGCCGCACGCCGGGGAGATCCGCGCGGGGATCTCCGACCTGTGCAAGATGCGCTTTCGTGACGACGAACTCGCCTACCTGCGCGGGCCGCGTTTCATGAAATCGGACTTCGTCGATTTCCTCGGCCTGTTCCATTTCAACGAGAAGTACATCCGCGTCGAGCCGTCGGCGGACGCGCCCGGGCTGGATATCTCGATCCGCGGGCCCTGGCTGCATACCATCATGTACGAGATCCCGGTGCTGGCCATCGTGTCGGAAGTCTATTTCCGGCGCACGCAGCCGAAGCCGGACCTCGCGGAAGGCCGCCGCCGCCTGAAGGCCAAGATCGACCAGGTCCGCGCGCTCGAGCCCGGATTCACTTTCCGCATTTCCGACTACGGCACGCGCCGGCGTTTCTCGCGTACTTGGCACGACGAGGTGATCGGCACCTTCAAGCGCGAGATTCCCGACCGCTTCGCCGGCACTTCCAATGTCTGGCTGGCGATGAAGCACGGCGTAACGCCGCTCGGCACCATGGCGCACGAGTACATGCAGGCCTGCCAGGCGCTCGGGCCTCGGCTGCGCGACTCGCAGATCTACGCCTTCGATGTCTGGGCGAAGGAATACCGCGGCGACCTGGGCATCGCGATTTCCGACACGTACGGGACGGATGCATTCCTGCGTGACTTCGACATGTATTTTTGCAAGCTGTTCGACGGCGCGCGTCACGACTCGGCCGATCCCTTCGCCTGGGGCGAGCGCATCATCGAGCACTACCGCAGGAACCGCGTCGATCCGCGCACCAAGACGCTGATTTTTTCCGACCAGCTATCTGTGCCGCTGGCGATCGACATCGCGCGCCGCTTCCAGGGGCGCGCGCTCACCTCGTTCGGTATCGGCACCAACCTCACCAACGACCTGGGCTACGAACCGATCAACATCGTCATCAAGATGACCGAGTGCAACGGCCAGCCGGTGGCCAAGGTCTCGGACGCACCCGGCAAGACGGTCAGCAAGGACCCGGGCTACCTCGCCTACCTGCGCCAGGTGTTCGGGCTGGAGAAGACGGAAGTGGATTGAACACCGCGGTCGCCGTACTCGCGGTCTGCTTCGTCCTCAACATGCTCGGCCGCGGCCTGGGCGACTCCTACGTGGTGTTCCTGCTGCCGCTGGAGCGCGAGTACGGCTGGACGCGGTATCAGTTGACAAGCGTTTACTCCGTGTTCCTCTTGGTGAGCGGATTTGCCGCGCCGCTGATCGGCATCCTGTTCGATCGCGTCGGCCCGCGCTTCGTCTACACGGCCGGCATCGCCTGCATCGGCAGCGCGTACCTTGCCGCCAGCTCGCTCGAACGCCTGTGGCAGTTCTACGTCCTGATCGGCGTCACAGTCGGCGTCGGGGTGGCGATGACCGGCATGGTGTCCGCTTCGGCGATGCTGTCGCGCTGGTATCACGCGCGCCTGTCGCGTGCCATTGGTATCGCGTTTTCGGGCACCGGCGTCGGGATCATCGTCTTCGTGCCGCTCGCGCAGACGCTGGTGGAGCATTACGGCTGGCGGAGCGCCTACAGGCTGATGGGCATCGTCATGCTTTGCATCGTGCCGCTGGTGCTGCTGGTCCTGCCCTGGCGCCGCTTCGCCGCGGGCCGTCCCGCCGAACGCGCGAGCCAGCTGCCGGCCTCGGGCGCCGAATGGACGCTGCGCAAGGCGATGGGCACGCGCATCTACTGGGGCATGGCGCAGGCGTTCTTCTTCACCGCGGTGGGGATGTTCTCGATCTTCGTGCAGCTGGTGGCTTTCCTGGTGGACGCAGGCTTCTCCGCGCTCACGGCGGCGACTGCGTTCGGCATCTGCGGCATGCTTTCCGCGGGCAGCGTCATGGGCAGCGGCTTCCTCACCGAGCGCTTCGGCGCGCGCCAGACGGTGAGCGTGAGCTTTGCCGGCACAATCACCGGCATGCTGCTCCTGCTGGCGATGACGCGCTATCCGTCGATGCCGCTGCTGATTGCATTCGTGCTGGCGTTCGGCGCATCGCTGGGCGTGCGCGGGCCGATTATTTCCTCCATCTGCACGCGGCATTTCGCGGGGCCGCGCGTGGCGACGATCTACGGCACCGTGTTCGCCTGCAATTCCGTGGGCGCGGCGCTGGGTTCGCTGGTGGGAGGCGTGCTGCACGATTTCACGGGCGGCTACGCCACGGGCCTCGCGTTTTCCCTCTGCTCGATCGCGCTGGCGTCGACGCCGTTCTGGGTTGTCCCCGCGCTCCGCAATTACCGTTAAGGTGCGATGTTAACGCCCTTCACACCGTGCCTGGCGATCAGTCGCGCGACCAGGCCCGATGCCTTGATATCGGCCACGAATTCGCGCAGGTACTCCGCAGCAGCGGTGCGCGCTTTCGGAGTGCCGATAGCTTGCTGTACGGCAGTGAATTTTCCATCCAGGATGCGTGCGCCTGGAAGTCGCGTGACGTCCGAGGTCAAGCGCGGCAGCAGCCCGGACAGGACATCGAGTTTTTCCTTCACGAACAGCTCGTAGGATGCCGGTATGCCCTCGGCGCGAACCAGTTCGGCGTGCCTGAGGTTGCGGCTGAGGTAGAGGTCGTAAGCGCTGCGCGCGGCGACCGCGACACGGATCCCCGGATTATCCACGTCGGCCTGGGACCTGATCGGCGAGCCAGCCGGGACAAGGTAGGTGGCCGGGATCTCGAGATAGGCGAGGGTGAACGCGATCTCCTGCGCGCGCTGCGGTTCCGCGCCGATGAAGCCCACGTCCCATGCGCCGGCCTTCGCGCCGTCGGCTACCTGTCCGGCGCCCGGATAGGAGACCAGCTCGAAGGGCACGCCGAGGCGTTGCGCCAGTTCCTGCGCGAGGTCCGGGACCACGCCGCGCAGCTCGCCGCTGGCGGCGTCCTTGTTCACGAGAAGGAAATTCCCCAGATTGACGCCTACTCGCAAGACGCCGCTGGGCGCAAGTTCCTTTTTCATTTTCAAATCCTCGAAATCGAAAGCATTCGGCGCTTGCGTTCCGCCAATGTACAGCCGCGCAAATCCGCGGCGCCGCGCTCCGTGACAATGACGCCGGCTTCACTGCGAGGAGTGGAGACGGGACCGGAAAGCGTCTCGACAATGCGCGCGGCCGGCAGCACCAGCAGCGAGACCCCTCCGGGCGAGAAGGCTGCGGCACGGATGAAATCCAGTGCTCCGCCGACCGCGCCGAGGTAGCTGCCCTTTGCCATTTCGGCATTGACCTGACCCGTAAGGTCCACTTCGACCGCCGAGTTGATGGCCACGAATCGCGGCAGGGAACCAAGCACGCGCGGATCGTGCGTGTATTCCGTGGAGCGTAGCTGAATGGCCGGATTTTCCCGCGCGTAGTCGAACAGCTTGCGGGTGCCGATGAGCATGGCGCAATCGACCGAAGCGACGACGCCGGATTTCATCAATTCGGCGACGCCGTCGCCGATCGTGCCGGAGTGGACTTTCAGGGACTTCCTGGCCCTCAGGGCAGCGCAGAGGGCATCGGGCAGGATCCCGAGACCGAACTCCAGCGTCGCGTCTTCCGGAATGAACTCCGCCGCATGGCGCGCGATGGCCAGCTCGGCCTCGCCCGTGCGCATGGGCGGCGGTGCGGCGGGTTCGTAAGACGCTTCAACCAGCAGCGCAAAGTCCTCCTTGTGGAACAGCTTCTCGGTGTGCGTCCAGGGAATGCGGTCGTTTACCTCGGCGATCACCGCTCTTGCGCATTGCAGGGCCGGCAGCAGGTAGTCGACGCCGAGGCCCATGCTGTATTCGCCGCGCCGGTTGGGCGGGCTGACCTGGACCAGCGCCACGTCGCAGGGAATTTTCCGTTCGCGGATGAGCGACGCCAGCCTGGAATACGGGTGCGGGTGGATGTCGAGCACGCCGGCGTCGGCAAGGGCGCGATTGTGGCCGGCGCCGCAGTACGACGACAGCTTCAGGTGGTCCGCGTGTTCAGGACGGATGATGCCTGCGTAGTTGACGCCGAGGAATACACTTGCGCCGGAAAATCGGGCGCGTTGTGTGACCAGCGCCGTGGACAGCGTCTGTGGTTCGGCGCAGGCCTGTCCCAGGACGATGCCGTCGCCGGGACGGATGAAACGCGCGAGTTCAGGCGGCTGGTTGGAAGGCACGGCGGCGATGCTAACATTTGGATTCGTCTTTCCCCCCGGAGAAGCCAATGCTCGATGCGAAAGCGCAGGACCTCATTTTCCGCAATGCCCGCACGCACAACGCATTCTCGGGGACGGTGAGCGACGCGCAGCTGCGCGAGCTCTATGACCTCCTGAAGTGGGGCCCGACCACGATGAACACGCAGCCGGCGCGGATCGTGTTCGTGCGCACGAAGGAAGGCAAGGAAAAGCTGGCGCCGGCGCTCAGCCCGGGCAACCTGGACAAGACCATGGCGGCGCCAGTGACCGCGATCATCGCGCACGACCTCATGTTCTATGAAAACCTGCCAAAGAGCTTTCCGCATCGGCCGGACGCGATCAAGCTGTTTCAGGGAGAGGAAAAAAAGGCCGGCAATGCCGTGGTCGCGATGCGCAATGGTTCGTTGCAGGGCGCCTACTTCATCATCGCCGCGCGCGCACTGGACCTCGACACGGGGCCCATGTCCGGCTTCGACAATGCCAAGGTGGACGCGGCGTTCTTCCCGGACGGCCGCTGGAATTCCAATTTCCTCTGCAATCTCGGCAAGGGCGACCCAGCCAAGATCTTCGCGCGCAGCCCGCGGCTTTCGTTCGAAGAGGCTTGCCGCTTCGCCTGAGCGGTCGACCTCATGCGTCTCCTGAAATTCAAGCAGGTCGATGTCTTTACCCGCGTTCCATTCTTCGGCAACCCGGTCGCGGTTGTTCTGGAGGGCGCTGGACTGAGTTCAGCGCAAATGCAGCACATCGCGGCTTGGACCAATTTGTCGGAAACGACCTTCGTATTGCCGCCCAGCTCTGCTGCCGCCGATTACCTGCTGCGGATTTTCACGCCTCACGCGGAACTGCCATTTGCAGGCCACCCGACTATCGGCAGCGCGCACGCGGTGCTGGAAGCGGGCATCGCCAAGGCGAAAGGCGGCAGGCTGCGGCAGGAGTGCGGCGCGGGTATTCTCGAGCTGCAGGTCGATGGCGACATGCTTTGGCTTGATTCGCCTCCCGCGACGGAGACCCGGTTGGGAGATGCTGATTTCGGAGTTCTGGAAAAATCCCTGCGAGCGAAAGTCCAGGGCAAGCCACGCATTATCAACGTCGGACCGCGCTGGCTGGTTGCCGAACTCTCCAGCGCCGATGCGGTGGCCGCGCTGGTCCCGGACATGCAGATCATGACCGAGCTGAGCAACCGGCTTTCGATCGGAGGCGTTACGGTATATGGGGCATCCGGAGACGGCCAATCAGCCATCCACGTGCGCTCATTCGCGCCGGCGCACGGCATTGCCGAGGATCCGGTATGCGGCAGCGGAAATATCAGCGTTGCCGCCTACCTGGTGAAAACAGGGCAGGCAGGGCGCATGGGCGGCAATTACGTGGCACGGCAGGGGATGCAACTGGGACGCGACGGGCGCGTTTCGGTCCGTATCGAGGGTGACAAGATCTACCTGGGCGGCAGCGCTGTGACCTGCGTTGAGGGTTCGCTGCGCGCGCCGGCAAGCTAGGTTCCGGCAATGGACCTGCTCAGCCTTGATTTGATCGGCTGGCTCTTCTCCGTGGCGTCAGGGATCGCGCTCGCGATCGGCGCGCTGATCCTCAGCCTGTACTACAGCCGGGATGAGACACGGGGCTTCGTCCTCAAGCGAGTGCTCGAGGATGCCGTGCTTTTCTTCATCTGGCTTCTTGGATTCGCCGGAGGTGTCGGCGTGTTGCTCGGCAAGGCCTGGAGCCGGCCGGCGCTCGAGCTTTTCTGCTGGACCCTGATGGTTCTCCTGCTGATGTCGTGCTGGTCGCGGCTGCGCGCGGCTCCGCCGCCGCGCAACATGCGCGCGATCCAGCTCACGCTTTTTGTCACGCCGGTGATCGCGGTCTGCATGGCCACGATCGTGACTTTGCGCGGCGAAACCGCGCTGCGCGTGCTGGCGGGCTAGGGCGTACCATCCGGGCATGGGCATGTTCCCGGTTGTCGAAGTTTCAGGCGGAGCATTTGAGCGCGGCCGTATTCACGGCGAACGGGCGCGAGATCGCGTGGAACTCTCGCTGGCCAACTACGCCAGGCTGTTCGCGTTCAACGGCATGCCGTGGGAGGAGGCGCAACGCCGCAGCGCGGCGTACCGCGATTTGATCGGCGGATTCGACGCCGCATTGCTCGAGGAAATGGAAGGCATCGCGCGTGGCGCCGGACGGCCCTTCGGCGAAATCCTCGCCTTGAACGCTCGCACCGAAATCCTGCCGCCGTCGTTTCTTACAGGTATTGACGAGGGCGAGTGCACGGCGATCGCCGTGACTCCGCCAGGCAGCACCAGCGGAGGAACCCTGCTGGCGCAAAACTGGGACTGGATCGGTTCGCAGCGCGAGGCGATGATCGTCCTGCGCGTCCGCGAAAGCACTGGTCGGGAAAATGCGCCGGCCTGCCTCACGCTGACCGAGGCCGGCATGCTCGCCAAGATCGGATTCAATTCCAGCGGCCTGGGCGTGTGCCTGAATATCCTGCGCTCCGTCTTCGATTGCGCCCATGCGGGAGTGCCCGTGCACGTGTTGCTGCGCGCGCTGCTCAAATGCGCGAGCGTGCGCGATGCGAACGCGTTTGCGTCGAGGCTGTCTTTCGGTGGCTCATCGAACATTCTGGTGGCCGATCGCGGCGGAGAGTGCGCCAGCCTGGAGTTCTCGCCCAAGGGCATGCGCGTGGTGCGTGGGGAGGGCGCGACGCTTTGCCATACGAACCATTTTCTCCATCCAGAGGCAGCTGGCTGGCAGGCCAGGCACGTGCCGAACCTTTCCACCATTCCGAGGCTGGATCGCGCGCGCGAGCTGGCGGCGTCGCGCCCCAGGCTCGGCATCGAGGACCTGAAGCGCGTGTTGCGCGACGAATCCGCCGGGCTGCTGTCGATCTGCCGCAAACCGGATCCGTCCCTGCCGCAGGAAGCCCGTATCGAGTCCGTCGCGTCGGTGATCATGGAACTGAAGCGCGGCGTCATGCACGTCGCGCCGGATGTGCCTTCCGGGGTCGAGTACCAGCCCGTGGCGCTGGCGGTGGAGCCGGCACTCGCCTAGACCGATAGATAGCGCTGCAGGAGCGCGGGGTCCGCGTCCAGCGCGGCCATCGATCCGGCATGGCACAGCCGGCCTTTCTCGATGATGCACGCACGATCCGCAACCAGGCGCGCGTAGCGCAGGTTCTGTTCGCACAGCAGCACGCTCAGTCCTTCGCGTTTCAGCTCTCGGATCGTCGTCGCGACGTTTTCGACGATCACGGGCGCGAGACCTTCGAAGGGTTCATCGAGCAGGATTGCCGAAGGATTGCCCATCAGGGTACGGGCGATGGCGAGCATCTGCTGCTCGCCGCCCGACATGCGGCCGCCGCGCCGCTCCCGCATGCGGCCGAGGTTGGGGAACAACTCAAAAAGCTTTTCCAGCGTCCAATGCGGTGCACCCTCGCGCGGCGGCTGGCGGCCGACTTCGAGGTTTTCCGTGACGGTGAGGTCGGCGAAGATGCGCCGGTCCTCGGGCACGTAGCCCAAGCCGAGACGAGCGACCTGGTACGGGGAAAGGTTGCTGATATTCCTGCTTTTAAACCGCACTTCCCCGGAAACCGCCTGGAGCAAGCCCATCACGGTCTTGAGCGCGGTGGATTTTCCCGCGCCATTGCGCCCGAGCAGCGCGACCACTTCGCCGGCCGCCAGTTCCAGCTCGATGTCGAACAGGATCTGCGCCCGGCCGTAGCACGAATTCAGGCGCTTGAGCTCAAGCATGGGCCGCATCCTCGCCAAGGTAGACCCGGCGCACGCGCGCATCGGCGCGGATCTCGGCCGGCGTGCCCTGCGCGATAAGCTCGCCTTCGGCCAGCACGATCACCCGGTCCGCGTGCCGGAAGACGACGTCCATATCGTGCTCGGTAAAGAGCACGGCGATGTTGCCGCGGCGCGCGATATTGGACACCAGCCGCATCAGCTCGCCGCGCTCGGCGGACGCCATTCCGGCGGTCGGCTCGTCCATCAGCAGCAGGCGCGGGCGCGCGGCAAGCGCCACCGCCAGCTCGACGCGCTTCAGATCGCCGTAGGCGAGTTCCGCGCACTGTTTGTCCGCCAGCGCGTCCATCCCGACCTGCTTCAGGAGCGCCTGTTCCATTCCTAGCGTGGAATCATCCGGGGAAGAAAAAATCGAGCCCAGCTTTCGTTCATGCGAGAGCCGCGCCACGGCGACGTTCTCGCTTGCGGTCATGGAGCCGAACGTGGCTGCGACCTGGAAAGTGCGGCCGATGCCGAGGCGGCAGCGATCGCGGGGAGGCAGCATCTGCATCGGCTTGCCGTCGAAAAGTATCTCCCCCGCGTCGGGTCGGAGCTGTCCATTGATGAGGTTGAAGCAGGTGGTCTTGCCAGCGCCGTTCGGGCCGATCATCGCGAGCAGCTCGCCGGCGGCGACGGAAAAACCGACTCGCTCGACGGCGCGCACGCCGCCGAATGATTTCGAAAGCTCCCTGACGGCGAGGATGCTCATTTCTTCGCCTGCAACAGGGAGCCGATGCCGTTCGGCAGCACCAGCGCCAGCGCAAGAATGACGAATCCGGTCGCGGCGCGCCAGTAGTCGATGTTGCGCGCTGCTGCATCCTGCAGCCAGGCAAAGAGCGCCGCGCCCCAGACGGGGCCGCTCAAGGTCTGGATTCCGCCCAGCATCACCATCACCAGGCCGTCGACCGAGCGCTGGATGCCGAGCGCTTCGGGCGAGATCGAGCCCTTGGAAAACGCATAGAGGGCGCCCGCGACGCCGGCGGCGAGTCCGGCAATGGCAAATGCCGCCCATTGCGTTGCGCGCACGTCGATGCCGGAGGCTTCCGCGCGCAGCGGCGAATCGCGGGTCGCGCGTAGCGCGAGGCCGAACGGCGAATAGATAGCCCGCCACAGCAGGAAAATTCCCGAAGCGCAGATCAGCAACGTCAGGAAGTAGTACGCCGGTTTCGAAGACAGCCAGGGTGCAGGCCACACGCCGACCAGTCCGTTGGAACCCCCGGTCAGCGCATCCCACTGGAACACCGCAGACCATGCGATTTGCGCAAATGCGAGCGTCAGCATGGCCGAATAGACGCCGGAGAGCCGCACGCAGAACCAGCCGAATGCCAGGGCCGCGAGTCCGGCGGCAAATGGAGCCAGCGCCAGGGCGAGTTCCATTGGAAACTTCTCGCGCAAAAGCAGGATTCCCGCTGCGTAGGCGCCGAGGCCGAAATAGGCGGCATGGCCGAAGGAGTACATCCCGCCCGGTCCCATGATGAAGTGCAGGCTGGCGGCAAACAGCGCGAAGATCAGCAAGTCGGTCAGGAGCACCAGCGTGTAGCCGCCTGACCCGAGCGGTAGCAGCGCCAGCCCGCAAGCCACGATGGCGAGCGTCCAGCGCAATCGGCGCGACGGCGGGGCGAGCGGCGGTTCCGCGGCACCGGGACGCGCGGGGACCGGCATCCGGCCGAGCAGGCCCCAGGGCCGCGCAACGAGAACTGCGGCCATGATCACGAACTCGATGACCAGCGTGGCCTGGGAGTAACCCAGGCCGATGCAGAACGCTTTTGCCTCGGCAATCAGAAGCGCTGCGAGGAACGCACCCGGAATCGAGCCGAGTCCGCCGATCACGACGACGACGAACGCATCCGAGATCACCGACAGGTCGACGTTCAGGTTGGCCGGCTCGCGCGGAATCTGCAGCGCGCCGCCCAGGCCCGCGAGCAGGGCGCCCAGGGCAAACACGCCGGTAAACAGCCAGCGCTGGTTGACCCCGAGCGCGCCCGCCATTTCACGGTCCTCGGTGGCGGCGCGAACCAGAATGCCCCAGCGGGTCCTCGAAAGAAGCAGCTGAAGCAATACAAGCACCAGGGGGCCGAGCAGGATCAGCAGCAGGTCATATTGGGGAAACGCGTTCCCGGCGATTTCCACCGCTCCGGCAAAGCCCGGCGCGCGCGGACCAAGCAGGTCTTCCGGGCCCCAGGCCCAAAGCGCGAAATCCTTGACCAGCAGCAGCAGCGCGAAGGTGGCGAGCAGCTGCAGCAGCTCGGGCGCCTTGTAGATCCTTCTCAGCAGGGAAATTTCAGCGAGGGCGCCGATCGCACCAACAGTGATGGCCGCGAGGGGCACCGCGGCCCAGAACCCAATCCGTTCGGCAAGCCAGACCGCCAGGTACATGCCCAGCATGTAGAGCGAGCCGTGGGCGAAGTTGACGATCCGGGTGACGCCGAAGATCAGGGACAACCCGGCGGCCACCAGGAACAACGAGGAGGCGCCCGCCAGCCCGTTTAGAAACTGGATCAGGACTGACGATAGGAGCATTGGCGGGACTACTCTTTCCTCAATGCCCTCACTTCTTCGAAAGGAGGCAGGAAGTTGGCCCCGTCCGCGAAGCGCCAGTTCACCATCACCCCCTGGCCGGCCTTCTTTGCAAGCTGGCCGACGTAGGCGCCCATGGTGGATTGGTGATCCAACGGCCGCCAGACGATCGGACCAAAGGGCGTCGTCATTTCCAGGCCGCGCAGTGCGTCCACGACTTTCTCGGTATCCGTTGAGCCAGCCTTGCGGATTGCGTTGGCCACCGTGTAGACGGCGCTGTAGCCGACCACCGAGCCCTGGCGCGGATAGTCCTTCCAGCGCTTCTGGTAGGCGTCTCGGAACTTCCTGTGCTCCGGCGTGTTGATCGCGTTCCACGGATAGCCCGTGACCCACCAGCCGTCGGGCGTCTCGTCCTTGAGCGTATCGAGATACTCAGGCTCGCCGGCGAGCAGGTTGAACACCGGCGTGCTCTTGAAGAGGCCGCGCGTATTTCCCTCGCGCACGAATTTCTGCAGGTCGGCGGCGAAGAGCGAAGAGAAGATCGCATCGGGCTTCGCATCGATGAGCGCCTGCACCACGGCGCCGGCGTCGATCTTGCCCAGCGGCGACGCCTGCTCGGTGACGAACTCCACGTCCGGCTGCGCCGCCTTCAGCAGCTTCTTGAACGATGCCGTCGCCGACTGCCCGTACTCGTAGTTCGGGTAGACGATCGCCCAGCGCTTCTTCTTCAGCTTTACCGCCTCCGGGATCAGCATGGCGGTCTGCATGTAAGTAGAAGGCCGCAGCCGGAACGTATAGCGGTTGCCGTTCTCCCACACCATCTTGTCCGTGAGAGGTTCTGAGGCGAGGAACAGCACCTTGCGTTGTGCGGCGAGATTCGATACCGCGAGGCCGACGTTGGACGCGAAAGTTCCCATCAGCACGTGCGCTCCCTCGCGCGAAATCAGTTCTTCCGCGACCCGTACCGCGTCGCCGGGATTCCCGCCGTCGTCCCGCGTCACCAGCTCGAGCTTCTTCCCCAGCACGCCGCCGGAAGCGTTGATCTCCTCGATCGCGAGTTCCATGCCCTTTTTGTAGGGCTCGAGGAAGGCGGGGAAGACCTTGTAGCTGTTCAGTTCGCCGATACGAATTGTTTGAGCTTTTCCCTCTGTAAAAAATAATGCCGAGAAGGCGAAGACGATAATTTGGAGGCGGCTCACGATTCCACCTTTGCGCCGTGGTCCGGCTTGATCTTGGCGGTCCCGCCGGGAAAAACGCGCCAGAATTCCTTGCGCACCAGGCTGGCGATCGTGGCGCTCTTGTTCAGGCCGTGGTATTTGGCGACCGCCTCCAGCATCGCCAGGTCGCGCGGCGTGGCGGAGAAGGTACTGACTTTGGTGTTTGCCATTATGGGGAATATATATAAAAGTTATATAACTCTTATACACCCCATCCAGCCATTTGTCAATCGATCCGGATTCGCAGCTCCTTGACCAGCCGACCATACTTTTCGTAGTCGTCCCGATAGAGTTTCGCGAATTGCTCGGGCGAGCCGCCGACGGCTTCGAGGCCTTGCGGCCCGAGGCGCTCGCGAATAGCGGGGAGGGCGAGGACTTTGTCGGTGGCGGCGTTCAGGCGCTTGATGGCGTCTGCGGGCGTGCCGGCCGGAACGAGGAAGCCCAGCCACTGGTCGAGCAGGATTGGTATGCCGGCTTCCTGGTAGGTCGGCACCTCCGGCAGCGAGGCAGAGCGCGTGGCGGTGGTCTGCGCGATGATTTTCAGCTTGCCGGTCTTGTGATGCGGGATCACCGGCGTGGAGCCGAGCGAACCGATCTGCACCTGCCCGGCGATCAGGTCGGTGATGGCCTGGCCGCCGCCCTTGTAGGGCACGTGCGTGAGCTGGATGCCGGCGAGCCTGGCGAGCCATTCGCCGGCCATGTGCTGGCCCGAGCCGGCGCCGGAGGTAGCGTAGCCCATGCCGGGTTTGGTCTTCGCGAGCGCGATCAGCTCGCCCACGGTACCCACGCCAAGCGAAGGATGCACGGCAAGTACCAGCGGCTGGCGCGTGAACTGGATCACCGGCACCAGGTCCTTCATCGGATCAAAGGTGAGCGGGTAAAGGTGCGCGCTCGAAGTCAGGGCATCGGCCGACGCGAGGATGGTGTAGCCGTCCCCCGGCTGCTTCGCGACCAGGTCGGCGCCGACATTGCCGTTGGCGCCCGCGCGGTTTTCCACCAGGAACGGCTGGCCGAGGTCCTGCGACAGCCGTTCGCTCAGTATCCGGGTGACGAAATCCAGCGAACCGCCCGGCGCAAAGGTAACGACGACGCGTACCGGCTTCGCCGGCCACGATTGTGCGTTGGCGGCGCACGCTACCAGCGCAAGAACGAACGGCAGGATGCGTCTGAACATCGGTTCCCCTAGGGTCGTCTGGCAAGTACGCGCTCGGCGAGTGCGCCGGCGGTGATGATTTCAAGGTTGCGCTTGCGCGCATGGGTGAGGACTTTGCGTACCACCGCGAAACGCTCGTCGTTGACGCCACTGACGAAGGCGTGGATCACCACGGTGGTCGTGGCCTGCGTCGCGGCGGTGCCGTCGATGGCGGCGATCCAGCTCGTTTCGAGTTCGGCCGGCGTGCGCGGGCGCACTGGATGGCGCAGGTACTGCATTGAATCCACCATCGCGTAGCGCCACGGAATGTGCGCCAGCTCCGGTGCCAACAGCCCAAGCTTGACGGAATAGTAGTCGGCACCGGGCGGATCCGACTCAACGTCGGTGCTGCTGTCGTAGCGGTAGGCGAGGGACCTGAGGATATCGGTGGCGTATGGACCGCGAAGGGCCCTCGGTGCGCGAAATCCCGCGGGGCGGATGCCAAGACGCAGCAGCGATGCGGTGCCATCGTGCAGAAGCTGCTCGGCCCGTAGTTTGTCGAGCGCGCCGAACTTCTCATGCACCCAGCCATGCAGCCCGACCTCGTGGCCTCGCGCGGCGAGTTCCTGCACTCGCTCCGGATGATGCAGGCCGTTCCAGCCTTCGATGAAGAAGGTGCCGCGCAGGCCCAGCTCGTCGAGCAGGCCTAGCAGGCGCGGATAGCCGATCGCGAGGCCCGGTTCGAGAGGATCGGGCGCGCTCGCCGTTCCCTCGGCGATCTCGCGTGCCCGCCCCATGTTGTCGAAGGTCAGGCACAGCGTTCCCGCACAGGGCACTAGACGAAAGTCCTTTGCTTCCTGAGTTCCGGCATGCAATGGCGCAGCCAGCCGGCGCTCAGCTTTTCGGCGAGCGAATTTTGACCCAGCCGCTCGTGGAGGCCCTTGAAGTCCACGCTGTCGAGCGGCTGGTCCTGGTTGAAGCAGGAGAACACGTAGCTGGTTTCCCCGGTGACCGGGTCGCGGTGCGGCTGCAGGCACTGCGCGCAGATTTCCTTCATCATGCATTGCATCGGCGAGTTGATGGAGCCGATGGCGAAGTGGCCCGGCTTGAGGTGCGGCTTGAGCACATCGTGCCGCGCCTTCGCCACGCCGGCCATCATGCGGTCCGAGCCGATGGCGATCAGGCGGTCCGCGCCCTCCATGCGAATCGGGATCGAGCCGAGCCTGCCATTGGCATAAGCGTCCATAGCCTGGACGATGTTGCCGACGAAGCTGTGGTCCTGCGGACGGCCCGGCTTGAAGCCGGGTTGCTCGTCGCAACACCAGATGATCGCGTCCGCGGCATTCTCGATGTCGGCGACCTTGTAGCGGTCGGCCACCTTCTTGTAGCCGGCGAAGTAAAGGACCTTCGAGCCTGCGGCGCGGAACGCCGCGCCGATGGAGAACAGCACCGCATTGCCCAGGCCGCCGCCGCAGAGGACGACCGTCTCTCCACCGGCAATCTCGGTCGGCGTGCCGGTCGGCCCCATCAGGATCACCGGTTCGCCGGGCTTGAGCATGGCGCACAGGTCGCTCGAGCCCCCCATTTCCAGCGCGATGATAGAGACCAGCCCCTTGTCGCGATCGACCCAGGCGCCGGTCATGGCGAGACCTTCCATCTGCATGCGCGTGCGGGCAACGACTGGCGCCAGCATCTCGAAATTCTGCAGGCGGTAGAACTGCCCGGGCTGGAATTTCTTCGCCGCGAGCGGCGCGCGGATCACGACTTCCACGATCGTGGGCGTCAGGCGCTCCACGCGATGCACGGTTGCATGAAGTTGATCGGAAAGTTGCTGGAAGAATTTTTCCCTCGAAACGGAAGAAACAGGAGGGCGTGAGTTCAAAACCTTTGAAACAACCGGATAACCCTGCTTTGCGCTTCCCATCGCCTTCACCACGTTGCCGAAGTACGACGGATGCACGTCGCCGAAATAGCTGACGAAGCGCCCGCCCGGCTGCTTCGAGAGCAGCACGCTGGCCACCGCGGGTTTCGAGGTGGAGTACTGCGGCCTGACGGGATTGCCGTCCTCGTCGCAGGCAGCGAAGTATTTGCCTTCGAGGCTGAAGTGCTTCGCGTCTTCGCGCGCGAGGACCGTATTGGGCTGCGTGCCCGCGGCAACGAACACGGTGTGGGCCGGGAGCCAGTGCTCCGCATCCTTGCCCTTCAGGCGGATGCCGCGCACCGCGCCGAAGTTGTCGACATCCACCCCCGCCGGAGCGAGCTCCTCCGCGAACCAGATGCCTTCCTCGAGCGCTTTTTCCACTTCCTCGTGGTTCAAGGTGTAGGAGGGGCTGTCCACCAGGCGCCGGCGATAGGCGATGGTGACGCCGCCCCAGTGCCGCAGCAGCTCAACATGCTTTTCTTTTTCTGTCGACCTCAACGTTCTCGCGTGCGCGAGAAACTCTTCCGCAATCTCCCGCTCCTGGTCGTCCCAGTTCGCGCGCACTGCTTTTTCGCCGAGTTCCTTCGCCAGTGCTTCATAGCGGTCGAGGAACTTCCTAACCTGCACCACGTAGTAAGCAAGGGACTCCGTGGCGGTGTCGATCGCCGTCAGCCCGCCTCCAATCACCACCACCGGCAGGCGCAGTTGCATGTTGGCGATGGAATCTTCCTTGGCCGCGCCCGTGAGCTGCAGCGCCATGAGGAAGTCCGATGCCGCGCGCACGCCGCGCGCCAGGCCGTTCGGAATGTCGAGAACCGTGGGTTTCCCCGCGCCCACACACAGGGCGACGTGGTCGAAGCCCATCGTCATCGCGTCCTCCAGCGTCAGCGTGCCGCCGAAGCGCACGCCGCCGTGCATCGCGAACTGGCTGCGGCGCTCGAGCAGCAGGCGGATGATCTTGAGGAAGTTCTTGTCCCAGCGCACCGTGATGCCGTATTCGGCGACGCCGCCGAAGCCGGACATGACGCGCTGGTCGAGAGGCTCGCGGATATCTTGAGTATTTTTTATTGGAACAAAAGCCAAACCCAACGGCTCGAGCTTGAGACCGTCGATGCCAGCGACTGCATGGCCGTCGTTCATCAGGTGATGCGCGAGCGTGAATCCGGCGGGCCCGAGCCCGACCACCAGCACCTTGCGTCCTGAATCCGGGAGAGGCAGAGGGCGGCGCAGGTTCAATGGATTCCAGCGCGTCAGCAGTGAATAGATCTCGAAGCCCCACGGCAGCTCCAGTACGTCCTTGAGCGTGCGCGTCTCGGCCTGCGGGATGTCCACCGGCGCCTGCTTCTGGTAGATGCAGGCCTTCATGCAGTCGTTGCAGATGCGGTGGCCGGTGGCCGCCACCATCGGGTTGTCCACGCAAATCACCGCCAGCGCTGCGATCGGTTCGCCGCGCGCCTTGACGAGATGGAATTCGGAAATTTTCTCCTCCAGCGGACAGCCCGCCAGCGGTACGCCGAACTGCGTTTTCTTGAATGCAGTGGAGGGCGCTTTCTCCTTGAGCCCCTTCGAGCAGGAATCCTTGCCTTGCTCATGGCACCAGATGCAGTAGTTGGCCTGATCGAGCGCGCCGGGGAGGTCCGTGCCGTGGTCGGTCAGGGCAAAGCCATCGCGTTGCCGCAGGTGCTCCAGGCTGTGCTTCGTGAATCCTTGCGTGGTATCGGTATGCACCGGCACCAGGCGCATGAAATCGAGCTTGAGCGGTGTCTTGAACAGGACGCCGTTTCGGTGCTTTGCCTTGCCTTCGGGCGTGAGTACCGCCCAGGCAGCGTAGCGGGCCGCGCCTTCGATTTCCTTTTCGAACTTATTTTCGTCGGTACCCCACGCGGTCACGCGGCGGGCAAAGTCGAGTTCCGAGGAAAAATCAAATCCCGTCGGGGTCACCTCTTCCGGCTTCACCTTGTGCAGCGCGCGGCGCTGGACGAAGAGTCGCTTCACGGACCATAGAGGAGCGAGTTCGTTGTGCTTCGCGGCGAGCGTCTGCGCCTCGGCTTCGATTCCGAACAGGCGCGCGATGAAGTCCTCAAGGTGCGGCGCGAGCGCGATCAGCAGCTCGGATTCCGCTTTCCCCTCAGGCGGATTGCTTCTCGCCTCGAGAAGTCTTTTCTGGAGAGCGGAATCGAGGAAAGACAAAAAAGCGCCGTCCAGGCGCAGCAGGCCGTCGCGCGCGTAAAGGTCTTCAAACTGCAGGCCGAAAGCGAGTTTCATGCGGGGTAGAATTATCGTTCAATTAACCGGGAGGCTCTTAGATGCAAATCCGAAATAGCATATTCCTCGTCACCGGTGGCGCCTCCGGTCTCGGCGCGGCGACCGCGCAGATGGCGGCGGCAAACGGCGCGAAAGTCATGATCGCCGATCTCCAGGCGGAAGCCGGCGAGAAGCTGGCGAAGGAAATCGGCGGGAAATACTGCAGGTGCGACGTCACCTCGGAAGCCGACGGCAAGGCCGCGGTCGAAGCCACGATCAAGGCGTTCGGCGGCATCCAGGTGCTGGTGAACTGCGCGGGTATCGGCGTCGCCGAGCGCACCGTTGGCAAGGAAGCGCCGCACGACCTGGCACGCTTCACTAAGGTCGTCACCATCAATCTCATCGGCACCTTCAACATGATCCGCCTCGCCGCGGACGCGATGTGCAAGGCGGGACCGAACGCGGCTGGCGAGCGTGGCGTGATCATCAACACCGCTTCCGTCGCCGCCTATGACGGGCAGATCGGCCAGGCTGCCTATTCCGCGTCCAAGGGCGGAGTGGTCGGCATGACGCTGCCCATCGCGCGCGATCTTTCGCGCAACGGCATCCGAGTGGTCACCATCGCGCCGGGATTGTTCCTCACGCCGATGCTGCTCGGCCTGCCGAAGGAAGCGCAGGACTCGCTCGGCAAGCAGGTGCCGTTCCCCTCTCGCCTGGGCAAGCCGGAGGAATACGCTTCGCTGGCGAAGCAGATCGTCGAGAACGAGATGCTGAACGGCGAAACCATCCGGCTGGATGGCGCGATCCGGATGGCGCCGAAGTAGCTAGGTTTGCTCTTTCAGGTGTTCTTTGAAGAATTTGGCGCGGGCCACGTAACCCGCTGAGATCTTCAGGATTCCGGCGATCTGCTCGGGCGTGAGTTCGCGCACGACCTTCGCCGGCGATCCGACCGCCAGCACCCCGGGGGGGATTTCCTTGCCCTCGGCTACCAGTGAATTGGCGCCGATCAGCGACCCGGCGCCGATCTTCGCGTCGTTCAGGATCACGCTGTTGATGCCGATCAGCGTGCCGTCGCCGATCGTGCAGCCGTGCAGCATGACCTTGTGGCCGATGGTGACGCGGCGCCCGAGCGTCATCGGGTAGCCCGGGTCCACGTGCAGCACCGACCCGTCCTGGATGTTGGTCGCTTCGCCGATGTGCACCTGGTCGTTGTCGGCGCGGATC
>JANYII010000164.1 GCA_025358705.1 Betaproteobacteria bacterium
CCCAGGGATTTTGCCAGCGCCTCGCCCATCGCCTGCGAACGGATCAGCATGTCCGTGTCGGTCCCGAACTTCTCGCGAATCTCGAACACCGGCGTGTTTTCCCCCAGGAATCCGCACATGTGGCAGATCGGCCGCAGGCGCGCATCGGTCACGCTGAACGGAACGATGGACGGCGAATGGCTGTGCACCACCGCCATCACGTCCGGCCGCGCCTTGTAGATCGCGCTGTGGATGAAGCGCTCGACGTAGGTCCTTCGCCCGGCCGGATCGTGCGGCGTACCCTCGAGGTCGCATTCCATGAGGTCATCGGCCGCCACCAGCCCGGGCGCCATACTGCGAGCGATCAGGAAGCGGTCCGGGCGCTTGTCGTGCCGCGCCGTGACATGGCCGAAGCCGTCTACCACGCCTTCGTTGTAGAGGATGTGGTTGGCGCTGACGACATCGTCGATAAGCTGATGGGCTGCATCGGTCATGGCAGGCACCCGTTCCGGTGGAAGGACGTGGGAGTTAGAATCCCGCGCATCATAACGTCCGAACCCATCCTCGACTTGCGCACCCGGGCCCGCATCGTCCTGTCGCTGGCGATTGCCGCGCTCGCTGCACAATCCCCGCTCGCCATCGCCCAGCCGTACCCGTCGCGGCCGATCGAGATCGTCGTTCCGGTGGCTGCCGGCGGCGGCACCGATACGCTGGCTCGCACGCTAGGCGCCAGGGTGCAGGAGGCGCTCAAGCAGCCGCTGCTGGTGGTCAACAGGACCGGCGCGGGCGGCAATATCGGCACCATGGCCGTGGTTCGCGCAAAACCGGATGGCTACACGCTCCTCTTCACGCCCGGCACGATCGCGACCAACGTCGCCACCTACCGCCAGCTGCCCTACGACCTGCTGAAGGACCTGCAGCCGGTCACGATGGCGATGCAGACCAGCGTGGTGCTGGTGGTCCATTCGGCGCTGAAAGCCGGTCCGGTCAGGGAGTTCGTCGAGCTCGCCCGCGCGACGCCGGGCGAACTCAACTTCGGTACCGCAGGCACAGGCAGCCCGCAACACCTGCAGGCGGAGTTCTTCGCCCAGAAAGCAGGGTTCAAGGCCACCGCCGTGCACTACAAGGGCCAGTCGCAGGCGATGACCGATCTCGCCGGTGGCCAGGTGCAGTTCATGTTCAGCCCGTTGCAAAATGCCCTGCCCTTCATCCAGCAAGGGCGGATCCGGGTGCTGGCGGTCGCTTCGGCCACGCGGCACCGTTCGCTGCCGGACGTGCCTTCGCTGGCAGAGGCAGGCTACAAGGACATCGAAATGTCGAACTGGTTCGCGTTGTTCGCGCCGGCCGGCACCCCCGCCGCGGTGGTCAAGCGCCTGAACGCGGAATTCATCAGGGCAGGCACGGCGCTCAAGGCGAAACTCGAGGAGCAGGGCTTCGATCCGCTTTACTCGACGCCGGAGGAGGCGCGGGACCTGATGCGCAGCGAACTTGCGCGCTGGGCGCGCGTAGCGGCCTACGCTGGCATCAGGGCGGAGTAGACGAAAAAGCGGGGCGCCCGCTCAGGTGTTCTGCACGACGATGTTCGGGAACTTCGAGGTCATGTCCTTCTGCGATTCGGCGATGCGCACCGCGCAGCGCCGCGCGACCTGCTTGTAGATCGCGGAAATCTTGCCCTCCGGATCGGACACCAGCGTCGGCTTGCCGGAATCGGCCTGCTCGCGGATCGAACCGTCGAGCGGCAGCTGGCCGAGGAGCTCAGTGCCGTAGTCCTTGCACATGCGCGCCGCGCCGCCCTCGCCGAAGATATGGCTTTCGTGGCCGCAGTTCGGGCAGATGTGGGTCGACATATTCTCGACGATGCCGAGGATCGGGATGCCGACTTTCTCGAACATCTTGAGCCCCTTGCGGGCGTCGATCAGCGCGATGTCCTGCGGCGTGGTCACGATCACGACGCCGGTCACGGGCACCTTCTGCGCCAGGGTCAGCTGGATGTCGCCGGTGCCCGGCGGCAGGTCCACGATCAGGTAGTCGAGCTCGCGCCAGCGCGTGTCCTTGAGCAACTGCTCCAGCGCCTGGGTCACCATTGGGCCGCGCCACACCATCGGCGTATCGTTGTCGATCAGGAACCCGATCGAGATCGCCTGCAGGCCATGGCCTTCCATCGGCTCCAGGCTCTTGCCGTCCTTCGATTCGGGGCGGCCCGTGATGCCGAGCATCATCGGCTGCGACGGCCCGTAGATATCCGCGTCAAGGATCCCGACCGAGGCACCTTCGGCCAGCAGAGCGAGCGCCAGGTTGACGGCGGTGGTGGACTTGCCGACGCCGCCCTTGCCCGAGGCGACCGCGATGATGTTCTTGATCCCGGGGATGAGCTTCACGCCTTTTTGCACCGCATGCGAAACGACTTTCGAGCGCACGGTGACGCTCGCGCCCGGCGCGCCCGCCGCCTTGAGCGCGTCCAGCACCTGGCGGCGGATCGGCTCGAACTGGCTCTTGCCCGGATAACCGAGCTCGATTTCGAGCGACACCGCGGGGCCATCGACTTTGACGCCCTTTACCGAACGCGAGGCGACGAAATCCTTTCCGGTGTTCGGGTCGACGATTTTCGCGAGAACCGCTTGTACGTCTGTTTCGCTGAGGGGCATGCGCGGAGTGTAAGCTAAAATTTCCCCTTTCTCCCCGAAGGTTTTTAGCAGCAGATGCCCCGCAAGCTCTTCGTCACCACCGCCCTGCCCTATGCCAACGGGGCATTCCACATCGGCCACATCATGGAGTACATCCAGGCCGACATCTGGGTGCGATTCCAGCGCTTGCAGGGCAGCGACGTGATCTTCGTCGGCGCGGACGACGCGCACGGCGCGCCAATCATGCTCGCGGCTGAGAAGGCGGGCAAGAAACCGGAAGATTTCGTCGCCGAGATCGAGCGCGGCCGCAAGCCCTACCTCGACGGCTTCCAGATTTCGCACGACAACTGGCATTCGACGCATTCGCCCGAGAACACCGAGCGCTCGCAGGACATATTCCGTCGCCTGAAGAAGGCCGGCCTGATCTACACCAAGCCGGTCGAGCAGTTCTACGACCCGGTGAAGGGCATGTACCTCGCCGACCGCTACCTCAAGGGCGAGTGCCCGAACTGCGGCGCCAAGGACCAGTACGGCGACGCCTGCGAGAACTGCAGCACCGTCTACTCGGCGACCGCGTTGAAAAATCCTTATTCCACGCTCTCGGGCGCGAAGCCCGAGCTGCGCACGTCGGAGCACTACTTCTTCAAGCTCTCCGATCCCGGCTGCGTGGATTTCCTGCGCGAATGGCTCGGCACGCCCGGCCGCCTGCAGCCGCAAGTGCTGAACAAGGCGCTGGAATGGGTCGACGGCGAGGGCGACAAGGCCCTGGGCGACTGGGACATCTCCCGCGACGCGCCCTACTTCGGCATTCGTGTGCCCGACATCGCCGAGGAAAAATACCTCTACGTCTGGCTCGACGCGCCGATCGGCTACCTCGCCAGCCTGCAGAACCATTGCGCGAAGAAGGGCCTCGACTGGAAGCAGGAAATCGCCGAACGCGAGCAGATCCATTTCATCGGCAAGGACATCACCTACTTCCACACCCTGTTCTGGCCGGCGATGCTGAAATTCGCCGGCGCGCCCTACAAGGAGCCGGATCACGTCTACGCCCACGGCTTCATCCAGGTGTCGGGCGAAAAGATGTCCAAGTCGCGCGGCACCGGGATCGACCCGCTGCGCTACCTTGAACTCGGCATGAATCCCGAGTGGCTGCGCTACTACATTTCAGCCAAGCTCAACGCGAACGTCGAGGACATCGACTTCAACCCCGACGACTTTGTCGCTCGCGTCAACAGCGACCTCATCGGCAAATACATCAACATCGCGAGCCGCTGCGCCGGGTTCCTGTCAAAGAAGTTTTCCGGAAAACTGGTCGCGGTCGATCCTTCGAACACGCTCGTTCGCGACATGCAACTGGCATCAACGGGAATCGCCGAGATGTTCGATTCCCGGGAATTCGGCAAGGCCCTGCGCGACGTCATGTCCTGGGCGGACAAGGCAAATTCCTTTGTCGACCAGGTGAAGCCCTGGGACCTGGCGAAGAAGCCCGGCAGCGAATCTGCGCTGCAGCAAGCCTGCTCGGATTCGATCCAGATATTCCGGATCCTGACGATTTTCCTGAAGCCGGTCATGCCCACGCTGGCGAGGCAGGTGGAGAAATTCCTGAACGTCCCGGAACTGAAATGGGCCGATGCGAAGCAGTTGCTGCCGGCCGGCCACGCCATCGGCGAATACAAGCACCTCATGCAACGCGTCGAAGAGAAGCAGCTCGACGCCCTGTTCGACATTCAACCCGCGCCAGAAACAAAGAAGGAAGCCGCCGTGACAGACGGAACCATATCGATCGACGATTTCAACAAATTGGATCTGCGCGTGGCGAAGATCGTCAAGGCGGAGCACGTGGAGGGCGCGGACAAGCTGCTCAAGCTAACGCTCGACGTGGGGGGCACGACGCGTACCGTGTTCGCCGGAATTAAATCGGCCTACGCGCCGGAGAAGCTTGAAGGCCAGATGGCGGTAGTGGTGGCGAACCTCGCGCCGCGCAAGATGAAGTTCGGCGTTTCCGAGGGGATGGTGCTCGCCGCCTCGGGTGAAAGCCCGGGCATCTTCCTGATTTCCCCGGGCGCGGGCGCGGAGCCGGGCATGCGCGTGAAATGATATTTACATGATAATGTTGTTGTAATACCCTTGCGGCGTTCACCCGAGGAACGCCCATGGAAAACAAGACCGCGCGCTTTACCGTCCTGCTCGACCCGCGCAAGAAGCGGATGTTCGAGGAGATCTGCGCCGCGCAGGACCTGACCCCGTCGCAGGTGGTCCGCCAGCTGATCCGCGAATACGTGATCGCCAACGCCGGCAACCGGGAACTCCCGGCCTGGCTGCTCGCCGCCAGCAAGAAGACCGCGACCGCCTGAGTCCATGGCGCTGCACGCCTTCCGCCCGAAGCTGCTGGAATGCCTGAAAGGGTACGACCGGCACGCGCTGACAGCGGACGTCGGCGCCGGCGTCACGGTAGGCATCATCGCGCTGCCGCTGGCCATGGCTTTCGCCATCGCCTCAGGATTGAAGCCTGAAGCGGGCCTGTTCACGGCGATCATCGCCGGCTTCCTGGTTTCCGCGCTGGGCGGCTCGCGCGTGCAGATCGGCGGCCCGGCCGGCGCCTTCATCGTCATCGTCTACGGCATCGTGCAGCAGTACGGCCTGGGCAATCCTCTTGTCTCCACGGCGATGGCGGGCGTGCTGCTCTTCGTCATGGGACTGACGCGCATCGGCTCGCTGATCCGCTATATCCCGGTTGCGATCGTCATCGGCTTCACCAACGGCATCGCTGTCCTGATCGCGCTGTCGCAGGTGAAGGAAATCCTCGGCCTGAA
Organism: Betaproteobacteria bacterium; assembly: GCA_025358705.1. Taxonomy (GTDB): domain Bacteria; phylum Pseudomonadota; class Gammaproteobacteria; order Burkholderiales; family SG8-39; genus RBG-16-66-20. Next base: position 5,417 of record JANYII010000164.1, read on the forward strand.
GATCGAGAAAATGCCGGCCGACTTCTTCGGCGCGACGCGCGCCATCGGCGGCGCCATCGACACGGTGAGCGTGCCGACGGTTGCACTGGGGCTGGCCTGCCTCGCGCTGGTATTCGTGTGGACCGCGTTCTGCAGCCGCGGCGCACTCGCCCGGTTGCCGGCAACGCTAGTGGTGCTGGTGGTCGCCACGGTCGCGGCGGCGGCGCTGGATCTGCCGGTGGAAACCATCGGCTCGCGCTTCGGCGGCATCCCGGGCGCGATTCCGGCGTTCACCTGGCCCGATCTCTCCTGGGACAACGCGCGCAACCTGGTGACGCCCGCGGTCACCATCGCGCTGCTGGGCGCGGTCGAATCGCTGCTCTGCGCACGGGTCGCGGACAGCATGATCGACGACCGGCACGACCCCAACCAGGAACTCATGGCGCAGGGCGTGGCGAACTTCGTCACGCCGTTCTTCGGCGGCATGCCGGCCACCGGCACCATCGCCCGCACCTCGGCCAACGTGCGCAGCGGCGCGCGCACGCCGGTCTCGGGCATCGTGCACGCGCTGACGCTGCTCGCGATCGTGCTGCTCGCCGCGCCCCTGGCGGGCCACGTGCCGCTCGCCGCGCTCGCCGCGATCCTGCTGTTCGTGGCCTGGAACATGGGCGACTGGAGCGAATTCGCGCGCCTCAGGCAGTTCTCCGTCCAGTACCGCACCATCATGGTGGCGACGTTCCTGCTTACCGTGATCGTCGATCTCACCGTGGCTGTGCAGATCGGCCTGGTGCTGGCGGCGCTGTTCTTCATTCACCGGATCTCGTCCCTCACCACGATCGAGCCGATCGGCGCGACGGAAGGAGGAAATGCGGCGTTGCCGCCGGGCGTGGCGGCCTACCGGATTTTCGGTTCGCTGTTCTTCGGCGCCGTGGGCAAGCTCGAGGCGCTGACCGAAACGGCGTCCGGGCGCGCGCCGCCGAGGGTGCTGATCCTCGACCTGCACATGGTGATCAACCTGGATTCGACCTGCCTGGATACGCTGGAGGGACTGCACCGCAGCCTGTGCAAGCGCGGCGCCGTGCTGCTGCTGTGCGCCGCGAACGAACACCCGCTGTCGCTCATGCGACGCAGCGGATTTGTCGAAAAACTGGGTGCCGGGAACCTGCTGCCGGACCTGCCGGCCGCCCTCGGCCGCGCCGGGGAACTGCTACAGACCCGCCAGGCCTAGCGGCCGCCGCAACTCGCGGGCATCGATGCGTTCGGATAACCACGGCAGGCCCACGCGACCTTGCCGCCCTCCAGCTTCGGCGTCACGGATATCTCGATCGCGTTCTTTTCGTTCCAGCCGCGGATCGCGCCGTTGGCCTCGACGATCCACTTCAGCTCGCCGAACTTCGGGTGACTGCTGGCGGCGACCTTGATGTTGCTGCCGGCGCCCATGACATTTCCCGCCTTTTCGGCCGCGGCCGCCACCTGCTGCTTGGGCGCTTCCGCGCCGGCCACCAGTGCCTGTGCCGCCTCCTTGGCGTCGGCGCCCGCCATCTGCGGCAGCACGAACGAAACGGCGACGAATCCGGCGAGGGCAAGTCCAGCGATGACCAGCAGCGCAGCGCGCATATTTATCTCCCGATATAGCCTGACTCGGACGCACTTTACCACGGCGCAGAAAGGGCTTCACGGCGGCCCGCGAGAAGGCAGAATCGAGCAATGAAGGTGACTTGGCGCCTGCGCATCAGCGGCCGCGTACAGGGCGTCGGCTACCGCTACGCGCTGAAATCCGAGGCGCAGGCCAACGGGATAAACGGCTGGGTGAGGAATCGCCGGGACGGGACGGTGGAAGCCATCGTGCAGGGCGATTCCCAGGCCGTTGAGACGCTTTTCGCCTGGGCAAAACGCGGCCCTCCGGCGGCGCGGGTCGCGGATGTCGATTCGCAACCGGTTCAAGGCGAGTTCGACCGGGCCTACAGCGGGTTCGAGGAACTGCCCACAGCCTGACTACCCGCAGTATTGGAATTCGCTACTTCCGCCGTTTGCATTGCGGCGCGCCGGCCCTGGTGAGGAAATGCGTCCAACAACAACGCACCCGGAGACCGCCATGTTCGCCACGCTGACGCTTCCCGCCGGATTCGACCCGACCTCCCCGCAGCGCACGCCCACCGTGCGCGTGCGCTCCGCCGACGATCTGCGCAATGCGCTCAGGCATGCGCGCGAGCACGCCGTCAGACTGGACGGCACCGGGATGAACAGCGTGCTGCAACTCGATCTGAAGCGGCGCCTGCTCGAAGTGCAGGCCGCGACCCCCTGGGCCGAGCTCGCGAAATTCCTCGCCTCGCACAAGATCGCGATCGACGCATTCGCGCCGATGCCGGCCACGGTGGGCGAAGCGGTGGCGCAGGCGGCGGCGGGCCCCGACGGCCTGCCGGTCGTGGCGCACGTCGTGGCGATCACCGTGTTCACGCCGGACGGCGAATTGCGCCGCGCGGATCGCAACACGCACCGGGAGCTGTTTCACCTCGCGCTCGGCGGCCAGGGCGTGATCGGGGTGATCTACAGCGTGACCCTGTCGATCGATTCCCTGCTCGGCAGCGCGGCAGCCGCGACGGTGCCCATCGAATTGCGCCTGGATGAAGCAGGCGCCGCGCAGTCTCCTGCATGCTCGATCGAATGCCTGCTGCCGCCAGCCGCCCTGGATGCATTCCTGAAGGACGTGCGCCTGCTCGCGGACGAACGGCGGATCGCGCTGCACGGCATCACCGTGCGCCGCTACCAGGCCGAATCGGAGACCACCCTGCGCTGGGCGAGGCAAGAATGGGCCGGCGTCGAAGTGCGCTTCGGCATCAGGCAAACACTCGGGGCCAGCGTGGCGGCAGCCGAAGTGCGCCGCGCGCTGCTGCACGCGGCGCTCGGCCATGGCGGCTCGTTCCCGATCCGCGACCTGCGCGACGCCACGCGCCGGCAGCTGGAAGCCTGCTATCCGATGATCGGCGCATTCATCGCCGACAAGCGCCGCGGCGATGCGGCGGAAAGGCTGCAGAACGGCTGGTACCGGTCGCTGGTGGCGACGATGCGCGGGGAGCCCTGCGCGGTGCGCTGGGGGAAAAACGACTAGGCCGAAGCCCTTCCATACTGGAACTGCACGGCCTCGGGAGACAGCCAAGCCGACAGTTCTCCCAGCAGGAGATCGTCGGGCCGCACTCGCCACGCTTCCCCCAGAGCCACGTCGCAGCTGGCGCCCGCGTTTTCGTAATGCACCAGGACCGGACAGCCGCTTTCGCCTGCCGCACGGTAAGGAGCGAGCATCTCCATCAGCCGCTTGGGATCGCGTTTCTTGTCCGTGTCGCCGTTCATCGCGATCCGCAGGCGCGCCGAAAAGCGCGTGCGCATCGCCGCGAGATCGAGCACATCTTCCGCGCTCACGCGCAGGCCGTTGATGAACTCGTCGCGCTGCACCTTGCCCTGCACCACCAGCAGGCGGTCTTCCTTGATCTTGTCGCGGTGCTTCTCAAAGAGTTCGTTGAAGACCGACAGCTCGAGCTGGGCGGTGCCGTCGTCCAGCATCACCATCATCATCCGGCCGCGCCGCGTGTTCTGCACGCGCGCCGCGGACACTACCCCCGCGATCCACACCTTTTCGCCGGAGGCGGAAATTTTCGCCAGTGGCGTGCGCGGAAAATTCGCCAGCTCCCGCTCGTAGACGGAAAACAGGTGCCCCGAGAGGCAGTAGCCGAGCGCCGCTTTTTCCTCGGTGAGCTGCTGCTTCAGGTCCCAGGGCTTCGATTGCACGAGCACGAGGCCCGCGGTCTGCGCGGGGTCGGCCTCGCCGAACAGGCTGTTCTGCGATGAATCCCGGTCCGCCTGCTCGGCGGCCTCGATGGCGCGGCCTGCGGAAGCCAGCAGGCTGGCGCGGTTCGGGTTGACGGCGTCGAAGGCGCCCGCGCGCACCAGCGCCTCCAGGCAGCGCCGGTTCACCAGGCGCTTGTCGACGCGGCGGCAGAAATCGGCAAGATCGGTGAATGCTCCGGCCTTGCGCGCCTCGACGATCGATTCGATCGCGGCGCGCCCGGTGCCGCGCACGCCGCCCAGGCCGTAGCGCACGGTCTTCAGGTCCACCGGCACGAAGCGGTAGCCGGAAGCGTTGATGTCGGGCGGCAGCACCGCCAGGCCGTTCGCCAGCGCATCGTCGCGGAACTGGCGCAGCTTGTCGGTATCGTCCATCACCGCCGACATGTTGGCCGCCATGAACGCGGCGGCATGGTGCGCCTTCATGTACGCGGTCTGGTAGGCGAGCAGCGCATAGGCCGCGGCGTGCGACTTGTTGAAGCCGTAGCCCGCGAACTTCTCCATGTGGTTGAAGAGCTGCGTCGCGCGGCTGCGCTGCACGCCGTTCTTCTCCGCGCCGGCGACGAAGATGTCGCGCTGCTTGGCCATTTCCTCGGGCAGCTTCTTGCCCATCGCGCGCCGCAGCAGGTCGGCGGCGCCCAGCGAGTAGCCGCCGATCACCTGCGCGATCTGCATCACCTGCTCCTGGTACACCATGATCCCGTAGGTGGGCGAGAGGATCGGCTCGACGCGCGGATCCTGGTACTCGATCCGCTGCTTGCCCTGTTTGCACTGGATATAGTCCGGGATCAGCTCCATCGGCCCGGGCCGGTACAGCGCCACCAGCGCGATCACATCCTCGAAGCGGGTTGGCGGCGCCTGCTTCAGCAAGTCGCGCATGCCGCGCGATTCAAACTGGAACAC
>JANYII010000203.1 GCA_025358705.1 Betaproteobacteria bacterium
CACGATGGTCGAGCTCTGCGGCTCCGCCGGGTTCACCGAGCGGCCGACCGAGCGGCACCACAGCGAACTGCCATCCTTGCGCCGCAGCTTGAATTCGCCTTCGAGCACATCGCCGCCCTTGAGCAGCTTGTAGCGCTCGCCTGCCTCGTTCCAGAGCGCTTCCGACGGATACAGTATGCGCGAGGACTGGCCCTGGAGTTCGCCGGGGCCGTAGCCGAGCATCTGTTCCAGGCGCTGGTTGCAGCGCACGACGATCCGGTCGGAAAAGAAGGCGACCCCGACCGGCAGGGTGTCGAGCACCAGCTTTCCCTCCGCGACCACCTGGCCATAGGCATCCTGCGCGTGCCGCAGCGCGGTGACGTCGGCGAACATGCTGACGACCCCGCCGGCCCGGCTGCGCACGAACAGGCCCTGCAGCGAGCGTCCGTCGCGCAACTGGTAGTAGCGCACCTTGCCGGCGCCGCTGCGACGGCGCGCGAGGCGCTCGTCGAGCCACTGGACGCGGCGCTCGGCGTACTCCGGCGGGACGATCTCCGCAGCCAGCGCGTTCTGGGCGATCACCGGATACGGCGTACCTGACAGGTCGGCGGCCGATTTGCCGGCGCCGTACACGCGGGCGTAGATCTCGTTGCAGACCAGCAGCCGGTCGTCTGCGTCGTAGACGGCGATGCCTTCGGGGAAGCTCTCGATCGCATCGCGCAGCTGACCCTCGCTGCGCGCCAGCTGCGTCACGAGCTCCGCGTTCAGGATCTGCGTGCGCAGGGTTCGCAGGATGCCGCCGTGGACATCCCGGTAGACGCGCACCATGACTGCCCCGAACACCACCACCATCGCGGCCAGCAGGCTGTAGGTGCGGCCGTGCTGGGCGGCGAGCTGGATCACGACGGCGAGAAACGGCAATGCGCTGAAACCGTAGAACGCGGCGGGACTCTGCGCGTAGACGCCCGTCGCACCGATGATGGTGCCGCCGACCACGAATATCACCGCCATCTGCAGCAGGGGGTCGCTGACCGGGAGGAAGACCGCCGGCGGCAGGGCCCAGAGCGCGCCCGCCGCGATCGCGCCGAGCCTGAACAACGACTCCCAGCGCTGCGGCGTGCGCTGCTGCGCATTGCGCGCATAAGCGCGGTGCAGTCCGGCACGCAGCAGCGTGACGCCGAGCAGGACCGCGAACCAGGACAGCAGGAGCGCGACGTGAAACGACTCCCACAGGACCAGCATCAGCAGGCCCGCGTTGGCGATCGTGGCGAAGTACGCCGGCCGCGCGACGCTGAAAAGCGCAGCGACGCGCGCGGCGACGAGTTGCGCGTCCTGCGCTTGCGTCATTGCAGGTTGCCCTTCTGCCATCGATTCACGCTACCCCCCGGTCAGCGCCCGGGGCCGGAACAACGGCACGCGGATGACATTTTCTTGCGTTTGCGCCGATGGGCGGCGCCTTTCGCCCGACGCGCGTGATCACGACCGCGCTTGCGCGTCAGTTCCCCGCGCGTTCCACTTCCACCAGGCAGTCGTAGAAGGTCGCCGCGCCGCCCAGGTCGGCAATGCGCTGCGAGGTCACGTCGTTCGCGTTCCTGCGGTCGCGCGAAAACTTTTTCCACCACACCGAGGGCGCCACCACCACGCCGCGCCGTGGCTTGTCGTTTACCCGCGCCTTGAGCGTGAAGCTGCCCCGATCGTTGAATACGCGCACCGCGTCGCCGTCGGCGATGCCGCGCTTTGCCGCGTCTTCCGAATGCAGCTCAAGGCTGGGCTCGCCTTCCGCATCGCGGAAGCGCGGCAGGTTGGCGAAGGAGGAATTGAGGAAATTGCGCACCGGCGGCGACAGGAAATTGAGCGGATACCTGCTGGCCAGCTGCGGATTGCTCGAAGGCAGCTCGGCCGGCGGGTTGTAGAACGGCAGCGGATCGATGCCCTGCGCCTTGAGCGATTCGCTGTAGAACTCGCATTTGCGCGACGGCGTATGGAAGCCGCCTTTCGCGAAGGGCGCGAAGGTCGCCGGCAGCGACAGCCGCTTCCAGCCGTCGCGCTTGAGCGATTCCCAGTCGATGCCCGCGAGGTTGGCATGGCCTGAGCCAATCGCCTGCCGCGCGAGCGTGTCGTCGGAGTCCCGGAAGCATTCTTCCTCGAAACCCATGCGCGCCGCGAGCCGCCGGAAGACTTCGGCGTTCGGCAGCGACTCGCCCACCGGCGCGATGGCCGGGTTGTTGGCAAGCACGTAAAGGTGTCCGTAGGACTTGTGGATGTCGGTGTGCTCCAGCTGGGTGGTCGCCGGCAGCACGATGTCGGCGTAATCCGCGGTGTCGGTCATGAAGGAGTCCATGACGACGCAGAAAAGGTCCTCCCGCGCGAAGCCCTCTATCACCTTGGATGAATCAGGACATACCGCGACCGGATTGTTGTTGTAGACCACGACGGCACGGACCGGAGACTCGGGAGCAGTGAGCGCATCCCCCAGCCTGGAATGATTGATCACGCGCGGACGTTTCGCCGGCATGAGATCCGGGCGCTCGAGCTTCGCATGGTCGAAGTGGTAGTTGTCAGCCGTCGTCAGCAGGATGCCGCCGGCCGGATCGCGCCAGGCGCCAGTCAGCGCCGGCAGGCAGGCGATGGTGCGCGCGGCAATTCCGCCGCCGGCGTGGCGCTGCATGCCGTAGTTGAGCCGGATCGCCGCGGGTTTCACGCTGCCGTAGTCGCGCGCGAGCTGGACGACTTCCTCGAGCGTGATGCCGCAGGTCTTCGCCGCCCACTCCGGTGGATACTGCTTGAGCCTTTCCTTCAGCTCTGCATATCCCAGGGTGTACTTCTCGACGTAATCCTCGTCGACCATGTCCTCGGCGACCAGCACGTGCATCATGCCGAGCGCGAGCGCGCCGTCGGTGCCCGGCAGCAGCGCGACGTGCTGGCTGCATTTCTCCGCGGTGAGGCTGCGGTAGGGATCGATCGCCACCAGCTTCGCGCCGCGCCGCTTGGCTTCCTGCGCGCGCGACCAGAAGTGCAGGTTCGAGGTAATCGGGTTGGAGCCCCAGATGATGATGAGCTTCGAATCCTGGTAGTGCTCCGGGTCCATGCCGTAGCTGCCGCCCAGCGTCGCCTTGATGCCGGCCTTGCCCGCGGAAGAACACAGCGTGCGCTCCAGCTGCGACGCGCCGAGCTTGTGGAAGAAACGCCTGTCCATCGAACTGAACTGCAGCATGCCCATGGTGCCGGCGTAGCTCAGCGGCAGGATCGCCTCGGGATTCACGGCGGCAAGCGCTTTCAGGCGCGCGGCGATTTCGTCGAGCGCCTCGTCCCAGCTGATCTGCCTGAACTCGCCCTTGCCCTTCGGCCCGACGCGCTTGAGCGGATGCCGCAGGCGATCCGGCGAATAGGTGCGCTCGGTGTAGTGGGCGACCTTGGTGCAAAGCGAGCCGTCGGTGAATGGATGGTCCGGATCGCCCTGCACTTTCACCGCCACGCCGTCCTTTACCGTCACCAGCATGGCGCAGGTGTCGGGACAGTCGTGGGGGCAGGCGGCGCGGACGATGGTTTCCATGCTCGGTTTTTCCATGCGGAAATTCTACTCGTCCAGCAGCTCGATCCAGTGCCGAACTGGCGTACGGGTGCCCGCCTGAAGGTGGCTCAGGCAGCCGATGTTGGCGGTAGCGATGGCTTCGGCGCCGCCGGCAGCGAGCGCGGCCAGCTTGCGCTCGCGCAATTTCCCCGACAGCTCGGGCTGGAGGATCGAGTAGGTCCCGGCCGATCCGCAGCACAAATGGCCGTCGGCGACCGGCTCCAGCTCGTATCCCGCCCCCCGCAGCAGCGCTTCGACCTTGCCTTGTATCTGCTGGCCGTGCTGCAGCGAGCAAGGCGATTGAAAGGCGATGCGGCCCTTGAATTTTTTTCCTGAATTGGCATTCACCCCCAGAACCTCGGAAAGATCCCGGGTCAAGGCCGAGATTCTCGCCGCCTTCTCCCGGTACGCCGGATCGTGCTGCAGCAGGTGGCCGTATTCCTTCACCGTCGAGCCGCAGCCGCTGGCCGTCATCACGATGGCCTCGATCCCGCCGCTCTCGATCATCGGCCACCAGGCATCGATCAACGCGCGCATGTCGTCGCGGCCGGCGTCTTGGTCGTTCAAGTGAAAGCGCACCGCCCCGCAACAGCCGGCACCCGGCGCCTCGACGAGGGAAATTCCGTTTCGATCGAGCACCCGCGCCGCCGCCGCGTTGATCGCCGGCGCCAGCGCCGGCTGCACGCAGCCCGCGAGCACCAGCATGCGGCGCTGGTGGCGCGGCGCCGGCCATGCGCCGGCAGGCCCGGCATTTTCCGGAATCTTTCCTCGCAGGAATTCCGGGAGAAAAACCTTTGTCGCCCTTCCCAGATCCAGCAATAACGAGAACAAGCCCGTGTTCGGCAGCACCTTTGCCAATACCGACCTCTTGAACCCATCCCAGGCGCCGCGTCCGACTTTCTGTTCCACGATCCCGCGCCCGATGTCGGCCAGGCGCCCGTACTGCACGCCGGAGGGGCAGGTGGATTCGCAGGCGCGGCAGGTCAGGCAACGATCGAGGTGCAGGCGTGTCTTTTCTGTGGGCGCCACGCCTTCAAGGACCTGCTTGATGAGGTAGATGCGGCCGCGCGGGCCGTCGAGTTCGTCGCCGAGCAGCTGGTAGGTCGGGCAGGTCGC
>JANYII010000221.1 GCA_025358705.1 Betaproteobacteria bacterium
GCGGCGCAGGCCGCATGCGCGAGGCGTACCAGCGCGCGCTGGCCGGCCGGCGGCAGCACGCGGTCGATGAAGTCCATCGTCACGTGCTCATCGGCGTGCGACACCAGGGGCAGGCCGGCGAAGATCAGCACCAGCAGCGTAAGTTCCGTGACCTCGAAAGCGCCGCGGATCGGCAGGTTGAAGAGGTAGCGCGCCACCACGTCGGCGAAGGTGAGCAGCATCATGCCGAAAAGCAGAACCGACGCCGCGATCCCCAGCACCGCGTCGATGCGTTTTTCCCAGACGTGCTCGTCGGTTGTCATAGAAATGAAAGGGCGCGGTTCAATCCGCGCCCTTCGTCTGCCTCAGGGGCCTACTTTCCCGCCGCAACTTTCTTCAGCTCTTCGCGGAATTCGGCGAGGATCGCCTTGGCGTTGGGGACCTTGACGCTGGCCTTCGTGATCCAGTCCTCGATGATCGGTCCATTGCGCTTCTGCGCCTCGGCGATCATCGCGGGGGTGGCATTGGTGATATTCGCGCCAGCCGCCTTCAGGGCTTCCATTCCCACCTTGTCGGCGGCATCCCAGGACTTGCCGTTGGAGCGCGCGGCGGCTTCACCGGTCATGCTCTCGACAATGTCCTGGTCCTGCTTCGAGAGCTTGTTCCACTTGTCCTCGTTCATGAAGAAGCCGAACGAGGAACTGTACAGGCCGCCGGGGAACACCGTGGCCTGGCTGATCACCTTGTCCAGCTTGAACGAGGCGATCGACTCGAAGGGGAAGAACACGCCGTCGGCGACGCCGGAGTTCAGCAACTCGTAGGACTCGGGCGCGGGCTTGACGAACGCCGAGGCGCCGAGTGCGTTGGCCACCGCTTCGGCGATGCCGCCGCCGGTGCGGATTTTCATCCCCTTGAACTCGGCCAGCGACTTGAAGGGCTTCTTGGTGAAGATCTGGCCCGGGCTATGCGTCCAGACGGCCATCAGCTTCACGCCGCGGTACTCGCCGATTTTCTGGAAGTGCTTCCAGTGGATGCGCGAGTAGGCGACGGAATTGATCTCGGCCGTGAGGCCGGCGCCCGGGAGTTCCGCCATCAGTGGCAGGATGTGGCGCGCCGGCGTGTAGCTCGCCGTGACGTACGAGAAGTCCACCAGGCCGTCCCGCACGGCGTCGAAGGTTCCGGGCGCCGCTGCGGGCGCCTTGGGCAACTCCTGCCCCTTGACCCGGCCACCCGTGGCTTTCTCAAGTTCGGCTGCCCAGTTTCTCTGCCAGACACTCAGGTGATGGGTCGGCGGCACCCAGGTCGAGAACGTCAGGGTGGTCTGCGCCTGCGCGGGCATGGCGAATGCCGAGCCGATGATGGCGGCCAGCGCGATTTTGCGGAACTTGAGCATGAACTTCTCCTCTTCCAATGAAGCCCTTAGTGTAGCAGCGCCTCGGCCATTTCACGCAGCCTGCCCTTCTGGATCTTGGTCGCGTTTGCGCCGGGGGTGACCGGGAATGCGTCGACGGGGAAAACGCGGCGGGGAACCTTGTATCGAGCGAGCCGGGATGCCACGCGCGCGATGACCGCCGTTTCATCCAGCGATGCACCCTGTTGCAGGATCACGAAGGCGACCGGCACCAGGCCCTCGGCGCGCGGTATGGCGACGACCTGGCAGGCTGCGATTCCCGGTGCTTCCTGTACTGCTGCCTCGATTTCGGCGGGACTGACGAGGAATCCACCCAGCTCGCGCCGGATTCCGGATCGCGCACGCGCACCCGGGCTCACCGGCCGGCCGCCGGCGGGCATGCGCTCGTCCATCGGCGCGTCCTCGTCCTGGCGCGAGAACAGGGCCTGGATTTCACTTGCGCCATACAGTCCGACGAGCTTGAGGCTCCGGGCATCGGCACGCTCGACGATGGCGGCTTGCGCGGGATTGAAGGCCGCATATCCGAAGTAACGTATGTCTGCGAAAGTCAGGCCATCGATATCCAGCAATTGCGCGGCAGCTTCATCGGTCCCGTTGATGTGCGTGACGCGGTGCGCAATGATGTCGCGCGCCGCCTGTTCCGCGTTCCATGAGGGGGCCATTACGATCGGACAGCCGGCGGCGAGCCCAGCCATTGCGCTGCAAAAACCGAATACTCCGCAAAGCGGCGGCGCCAGCAGCAAGGCGGAACCGGGACCGATAGAAAATCCTTTAACAACATCGAATGCGTGCCTGATTGCAGTACGCTGATCGTGCAGCACGAACTTCGGCGCCCGGGTCGTGCCGGACGTGGTGAAGATCGCGCAGCCTGCTTCCGGCGCCGCACGACTTTCGAGCAGCGGTGCACCGGCCGCGAGCGACAGGTAGGAGAGCGCACTTTTTCCAAGCATGGTCGCGGGCGCCTGCTCGCCTGATTCGCCGTAGGCGACGATCCTTTCAAGGTGCTCTAGCGCGCGCGGATCGCACGCGCCGAGGATGCCGGCGAAGTCTATCCCCTTGAATCCCGGCCAGAACACCAGCACGCGCGACCGCGAGCGCTGCAGGATGTCGGCGAGTTCGTGGCTGCGAAAGCGCGTGTTGACCGACACAGCGACGGCGCCCAGTTGCGCGCAAGCCAGGAACGTCGCCAGCCAGGCGGGCACGTTTGGCAGCCAAAGCGCGACGCAATCGCCGGGTTGCACGCCGGCGCCGCGCAGTCCTTGTGCGATGCGGCGGCTTTCCTCGGCGAGTTCCCGGAACGACACCGGCCGGCCGCGATCGATCAGCGCGGGCGTGACGTTGTTCACGTGTTGCGCGAGGAATGCCGGCAAGGTTTCGGGAATCGCGTTCAAAATTTTTTGCGTTCAGGAAAAAATTCGCAACGGCGCAAAAAAATCTGTCGTGGCGATTGTATTCGCGATTCGATGCCGATATGATGCTCGCTCGCTTGATCGAGGAGGGCGAATGCCATCGGTGGTCACGAAATCAGATCTTGTTCACGCTGCGGCGCGCGCCGGCAACCTGAGCAAGACCGCGGCGGGTGAAGCGGTGAACGCAGTGTTCGATGCGATCGTCACCAGCGTGGCGAAGGGCAACCGGGTCACCGTGGTCGGATTCGGCACGTTCCTGCCGCGCAAGCGCAAGGCCCGCGCCGGGCGCAGCCCGGCCAACGGCAAGGAAATCAGGATCAATGCCAAGACCGTGCCGGCATTCGCCGCCGGGCAGGGTTTCAAGGACGCCGTAGGAGACCGCTGAAGGTCCTTGAATTTTCGGGGATTGCCAATCCCGGGGCGAATTGGCAGAATCACTCGCCCGTCATGGACTCACCCCTCATCCTTTCGCTCGACAACCACGGTGTCCCGCACCGCTGGATCAGCTGGCAGCAGGCGTGCTTCTACTACGCCAAGAACCTCGTTGCCTGGACGATGGGCGAGGAAACCTTCACCTTCTACGGCGGCATCTCGCGCATGACCGGCGAGCGCTCCAGCATCACGGCGCATTCGATCATCGCCATCAAGGGCAAGGCGCTCGCCGCCAAGGGCTTCAACCAGGTGCCGCCGCTGAACAACCGGGAGTTGTTCCGGCGCGACCGGCACATGTGCGCCTACTGCGCCGACCAGCTCAGCTTCTTCCGCCTGACGCGGGACCACATCCGGCCGCTGTCGCGCGGCGGGCGCGATACCTGGATGAACGTGGTCACCGCCTGCCGCCAGTGCAACGGCCAGAAGCGCAACCGCCTGCCGGAGGAAGCCGGCATGGAACTCCTGTACCTGCCGTATGTGCCGAACAAGGCGGAGTACCTGATCCTCACCAACCGCCGCATCCTGTCGGACCAGATGGAGTTCCTCAAGCAGCACGTGGCGGCGCACTCCCGCCTGGTCCTCGCCCCTGCCTGACCTGAAGCCGGAATACTGGGATCGCGCAAAACGCGCGCTGGCGCGCCGCGATCCGGTGATGGCGGCGATCATCCGCCGCCATCCGCGTGTCCATCTCGTGCCGCGCGGCGAGCCGTTTCACACGCTTGCGCGCGCAATCGTTGGCCAACAGATCTCTGTTGCAGCGGCTCAAAGCGTTTGGAACAAATTTTCAGGAGTTGCCGTTGAAATTGCTCCTGAAAGAATTCTTGGATTGAAAGCGCCTCAATTGCGTGCCTGCGGCCTTTCTGCCCGCAAGGTCGAGTACATATCCGACCTCGCGCGACGCTTCGACGATGGCCACGTGCACGTGCACCGCTGGCCCGGCATGGACGACGAGGATGTGATCGCGGACCTGGTCCAGGTGCGCGGCATCGGCCGCTGGACCGCGGAGATGTTCCTGATGTTCAACCTGCTGCGCCCGGACGTCTTTCCGCTGGGCGACCTGGGACTGCAGAAGGGCCTGCGGGTCGCGTATCACGGCGGGCGGAAAGTTTCATTGAAAACAATGAAAAGCCGAGGAGAAACGCTGCGTCCCTGGCGCTCGGTGGCGACCTGGTATCTGTGGCGGTCCCTGGATCCCGTCCCGGTAGAATACTGACCCCGATGAAAACGGTTTTTCTCGAGTTCGAGCAGCCGGTCGCCGAGCTGGAAGGGCGCATCGAAGAGCTGCGCTACGCGCAGGACGATTCGGCGGCGGACATCTCCGAGGAGATCCAGCGCCTGTCGAAGAAAAGCCAGGCGCTGTCCAAGGACATCTACGCCAAGCTCACGCCCTGGCAGGTGGCGCAGGTCGCGCGCCATCCGCAGCGCCCGTACGCGCTCGATTTCATCGGCATGATGTTCACCGGTTTCGAGGAGCTGCACGGCGACCGCATGTTCGGCGACGACCTGTCGATCGTCGGCGGTATGGCGCGCTTCGATGGCGCGCCGTGCGTGGTGATCGGCCACCAGAAGGGCCGCGACACCAAGGAAAAAATCCTGCGCAACTTCGGCATGCCGCGCCCCGAGGGCTACCGCAAGGCGCTGCGCCTGATGCAGCTCGCGGAAAAATTCGAGCTACCGGTGTTCACCTTCGTCGACACGCCCGGCGCCTACCCGGGAATCGACGCCGAGGAGCGCAACCAGTCCGAGGCGATTGGCCGCAACCTCTACGCGATGGCGAGCCTGAAGACGCCCATCATCGTCACCATCATCGGCGAGGGCGGCTCGGGCGGCGCGCTCGCGATCGCAGTCGGCGACACCGTGCTCATGCTGCAATACGCAACCTACTCAGTGATTTCGCCCGAGGGCTGCGCGTCGATCCTCTGGAAAAGCGCGGACAAGGCGCCCGAGGCCGCGGAGACGCTCGGCATCACCGCCAGCCGCCTGAAGACGCTCGGCCTGATCGACAAGGTCGTCGCCGAGCCGCTCGGCGGCGCGCACCGCGATCCGCAGGCGACCGCCGCCGCGCTCAAGAAGGCTCTCGCCGAAGCCTACAAGCCGTTGCAGGACAAGAAACCGAAAGAGCTGGTCGAGGAGCGTCTTGAACGCCTGATGGCCTATGGCCGCTTCAAGGAAACTGCCGAGCGCTAGCGCGAGTCCCGCCAGCGTTAACGCTGCGGTCCTCGCGCCCATGCGAGGCAAGCGCGTGGCGGTGGGACTGTCGGGTGGGCTGGATTCCGTGGTGCTGCTGCATGTCCTGCATGGACTCGCGCCTCGTATCGGCTGCAAACTTTCAGCGATTCACGTCAATCACGGCTTGAGCCCGAACGCCGGCGATTGGCAGAAATCCTGCTCTGCATTTTGCCTTGAACTTGGAATTCCCTTCAAGGCAGTAAAAGTAAAAGTGAAAAAACAGAAACTCGGTATCGAGGCGGCGGCGCGTGAAGCGCGTCGCGCAGCCTTGGCTAGGCTGGCCGTCGATGCCATCGCGTTCGGCCACCACCTCGACGACCAGGCGGAAACCGTGCTGTTCAACCTGCTGCGTGGCGCGGGACTGGAAGGCGCGAGCGGCATGCCGGCGGTGGGCGCGCTCGGCGGCAAGGTCCTGCTGCGGCCGCTGCTCGACGTTCCGCGCGAAGCGATCCGCGCTTATGCCGGCGACCATGGGCTGGCCTGGATCGAGGATGAGTCCAACGCAGACGAGTCCCTGACGCGCAATTTCATCCGCAGGCGGGTCGGGCCATTGCTGGAGGATAGGTTTCCGCGCTGGCGCGAGAATCTCGCGCGTTCGGCGAGGCACTTCGCGGGCGCAGGGCTGGATTCGAACCGGCTCCTGCGCGCCTACCTGAAGGGAAAGGGCCTGCGCGCCCCCAGCGAGGCGAAATTGGTCGAGATGCTGAAGCAGCTTGCCTCGAACAGCGCCGCGATCGCGCACGAGGGCGTGGTTTTCCGCCGCTACAGGGAAAAAGTTTTTCTTTCGAAAGAAAAAACCGCTGCGCCGGTGTTCAAGCCGCGGCCCTGGAAGGGCGAAGCGCGGCTCGAACTTCCTGCCTTGGACGGCGAATTGCGATTCAGCCGGGTCAGGGGAGCGGGGCTCGACAGTTCATTGCTGGGAAAGAAGACATTCCATGTCCGCCTGCGCTCAGGCGGCGAACGCCTGCGGCCCGACGCGCGGCGGCCGAGCCGCACGCTGAAGAATCTTTTCCAGGAGGCCGGCGTGCCGCCCTGGGAGCGGGAACGGATGCCGCTTCTCTTCTGCGGCAAGGACCTGGTGTGGGCGCCGGGGCTGGGCGTGGACGCGAAATATCTCAGCGCCGGCCGCGCGCCGGGGATCGTGCCGCGCTGGTTGCCTTCCGTGAAGGTGCCGGCGCTCGCGCCTTAGGCCTAGCCGCGAAAGCCTCGCGCGCGGAACGCGCTTCTGCGCTTGCTGCCGCCAGTTGGATCTGGTCGTGCGCCATGTGGCTTGAGGCGTGCGCGCCGATGCCGGCGTAGGCGTTGACTGATTCCTTCGTCATGCGCACGGAGTTGCGGGGCAGGGCGAGGACCTGCTTTGCCACCGCGCGCGCGGTCGCGAGCGCCTTGCCCTTCGGCGCGGCGTAGTCGACCAGGCCCATCGCCAGTGCTTCGCCGGCCGGAATCCGTTCGCAGAGAATGCTCAGGCGCTTCGCGCGCGCCGGCCCGACGAGATTGACCAGGCGCGGCAGCGTGCCCCAGGTGAGCGGGATGCCGAGCGCGATTTCCGGCAGGGACACGAACGCGTCTTCGGCGATCACGCGCCAGTCGAGCGCCGCCGCCAGCGCCAGCCCGCCGCCGATGGCGTAGCCCTCGATCGCGGCGATGGTGACCTGCGGCACTTCCTCCCAGGCGCGCGCCATGCGATAGCCGAGCGACGCGATTTCGCGCCGCTGCTCGAACGGCAGCTCGCCGTTGCGCCAGCGGCTTGCATCCTTCAGGTCCGCGCCGGCCGAAAAGCACACGCCGCTGCCGCGCACGATGACGACGTCGACATCACGCATCGCGCTCATGCGGCCCGCGCAAGCAATCATTTCCCGCATCAGCTGCGCCGACATTGCATTGCGCGCCTCCGGGCGGTTCAGCGCAATCGTCGCGACGCGGTTCTTGTTTTCGATTTTCAGGGTGCGGTACATGCGCTTAAGCCCTTGTTTTTATGTAGAAGTGCGTCCGGCCATGCTATACTTGAAAGCTATTCTGTAACAGTACACGGGGATCATGGCATGGCGGTAGAACGCACGTTTTCGATAGTCAAGCCGGACGCGGTGGCCAAGAACGTCATCGGGCAGATTCTCACTCGCTTCGAGGCAGCTGGCCTGAAGGTCATCGCCGCTCGCATGATGCATCTTTCGCGCGCCCAAGCGGAGGGCTTCTACGCGGTGCACCGCGAACGGCCGTTCTTCAAGGACCTGGTGGATTTCATGATCTCCGGCCCGGTTCTCGTGCAGGTGCTGCAGGGCGAGAACGCGATCCTGAAGAACCGCGACCTGATGGGCGCCACCGATCCGAAGAAGGCCGCGAAGGGAACGATCCGCGCCGACTTCGCCGACTCCATCGATGCCAACGCGGTGCACGGTTCGGATGCGCCCGAGACGGCGCGCGCCGAGATTGCCTTCTTCTTCCCGGGATACGAAGTCTTCCCGCGCTAAATGACCATGGCGACCAACCTTCTCGACCTCGACTCGGAGGGCATGGAAAAGCTCTTCGCCAGCCTTGGCGAGAAGCCGTTCCGCGCGCGCCAGGTCCTGAAGTGGGTCCACCGCCGCGGCGCCGCCGACGTCAACGCGATGACCGACATCGCCAAGGACCTGCGCGAGAAGCTGAAAGGGGCTGCCGCGATCGAGCCGCCGGTTGTCGTCGGCGACGGCACCGCGCCCGACGGCACGCGCAAGTGGTTGCTGAAGGTGGATGGCGCCAACGCCGTCGAGGCGGTTTTCATTCCGGAGGACGGCCGAGGCACGCTGTGCGTTTCCAGCCAGGCGGGCTGCACGCTGGATTGTGAATTCTGCGCCACGGGCAAGCAGGGCTTCAATCGCAATCTGAGCGCCGCCGAGATCATCGGCCAGCTCTGGCTGGCGAACAAGGCGCTGGGATTTCACTCCGGTGGCCCAAGAGCGGTCAGCAACGTGGTGTTCATGGGCATGGGCGAACCGATGCTCAACCTGGAGGCGGTGATTCCCGCAGCTCGCCTGATGATCGATGACAACGGCTACGGCCTGTCGCGCCGGCGCGTCACGGTTTCGACCTCGGGCGTGGTGCCCGGCATGGATCGTCTCGCCGCGGAATGCCCGGTGGCGCTCGCTGTTTCCCTGCACGCGCCCGATGACGCATTGCGCGACCGGCTGGTGCCGATCAACCGCAAGTATCCGATCCGGGAACTGATCAATGCGTGCAACAGGTACCTGGAGCGCGCGCCACGGGACTTCATCACCTTCGAATACGTCATGCTCGACGGGGTCAATGATTCGGATGCGCAAGCCAAGGCGCTGGTCGGCATCGCGGCGCAAGTACGCTGCAAGTTCAACCTGATTCCCTTCAATCCGTTCCGCGATTCGGGCTTCCAGCGTTCGGGTGCGGAGCGGATCCGCCGTTTCGCGCAGGTGTTGCAGCGTGCCGGCCTCACGGTCACCACGCGCAAGACACGCGGCGACGGCATCGATGCCGCCTGCGGCCAGCTCGCGGGTGAAGTCGCCGACCGTACGCGCCGCACAAAGACTGTTCCCATCACGGAGCTTCGCGCATGAACCGCTTGTCCTGCGCTGCTCTCGCCGCGCTCGCGTTGACGCTTGCCGGGTGCGATTCCATGCCCAAGAAGGACGGCGCCGGCCCGGTGGCCGAATCCGTCAGCACGACCGGCGAGCCGGGCGATCCCCGCAACCGCGCCAAGGTACACGCCGAGCTGGCGTCGCTCTACTACCAGCGGGGCAACATGGCGATCGCGCTCGAAGAACTGCGCATCGCCGCCGCCGCCGACTCCAACTATCCCCTGACTTACAGCCTGTTCGGCCTGGTGTACATGGAGCTGCGCGAGTCGCGCCTGGCGCAGGAGAATTTCGAACGCGGGCTGCGGCTGTCGCCCACCGATCCGGACATCAACCACAACTTCGGCTGGTTCCTGTGCCAGAGCGGGCGCGAGACGGAATCCATCAAGTACTTCATGCAGGCCGTGAGCAATCCGTTGTACCCGTCGCCGTGGCGCTCGTATTCCGCCGCCGGCGTGTGCTCGCTGCGCAAGAACAACCTGAAGGACGCGGAGGATTTCTTCCAGCGCGCGCTCAGGATGGAACCCGACGAGCCGGGCTCGCTGCTGCAGCTGGGCCAGATCCGCTACCGCCAGGGCAGCCTCGAGGATGCGCGCAAGATGGTCAGCCGCTACAACCGGATTGTCGAACCGACGGCCGAGTCGCTCTGGCTCGGGCTGCGCGTCGAGCGCAAGCTCGGGGAGCGCGCCGCGGAATCGAACTACGCGAACCAGCTGCGACGGCGCTTTGCGACGTCGCGCGAGTACCAGCAGCTGCAGCGCGGAGAGTATGACTGACGCTGCTGAAGTGGCCGATGTCGCCGATGCGGCGGCCGCCGATACCGTGGCCGGCGTCGGCGAAGAGCTCGCGAAGGCGCGCGTCGCGCTGGGATTGTCGATCGCCGACGTGGCGCAGCAGCTCAAGTTCGCGGCGCGGCAGATCGAGGCGATGGAGCAGGAACGTTTCGAGGCCCTGCCCACTGGCACGTTCGCGCGCGGCATGGTGCGCTCGTACGCGCGCCTGCTGAAGCTGGACGCCGAACACCTGGTCGGTCGGATGGCGGCGCGCGTGGCGGTGCCGGACAACGCCAAGGCGGTCGCCAGCACCCGGCGGCCGATCCCGATTACCGACAGCAACCGGCGCATCAACCTGGTCTACGCCGCGCTGTCGGTCGCGCTCCTCGGCGTGATCGCCGCGGTGGTGATCGAATGGCAGCGCGAGGGCTCGAGCGCGGCGCGCCTGAGTTTCGTGCCTGCGGCGAAGCTCCCGGCCGAAGCGGAGCCGCAGCGCCTGGCTGCCGCTTCATCCTCTTCGTCCACCGCTTCGCCCGTCGAGATGAAGCCGGCGAACATTTCCTCGCTTCCGGTGGTCGAAGAGGCCCGGCCGGCCGCGCTATTGCCGGTCGCCGAGGGCAATCGCCGGATCAACCTAAAGTTCGAGCGCGCCTCCTGGGTCGAAATCCGCGGTCGGGACGGCAAGACCCTCCTGTCCCAGCTGAATCCGGCGGGCAGCGAGCAGGCGGTGGAAGGCAAGCCGCCGTTTTCGCTCATCATCGGCAACGCGCAGCATGTGCGGCTGTCCTACGAAGATCGGCAGATCGACCTGACGCCGCACGTCAAGGTCGAGGTGGCGCGCTTCACGCTCGATTAGCGGGCAAGCGCTACGCATGGGCATGGCTCGCAGGAACTCCAGGCAGGTGAGGGTCGGCCGGATCGCGATCGGCGGCGGCGCGCCGGTGGTCGTCCAGTCGATGACCAACACCGACACCGCGGACGCCGAAGCCACTACCCGCCAGGCGCTCGAGCTCTGGCGCGCGGGCTCGGAGCTGGTGCGCATCACCGTCGACACGCCGGCTGCCGCCGCGCAGGTCGCGCGCATCCGTGACCAACTAGATGCCATAGGCTGCGACGTGCCGCTGGTGGGGGACTTCCACTACAACGGCCACAAGCTGCTGACCCAGTATCCCGACTGCGCGAAGGCGCTCTCCAAGTACCGCATCAACCCGGGCAACGTCGGCAAGGGAGTGAAACGGGACGACCAGTTCGGCACCATGATCGAAGCGGCGCTGAAATACGGCAAGCCGGTGCGCATCGGCGTCAACTGGGGCAGCCTGGACTCGGAACTGCTCGCGCGCATGATGGACGAGAACGCCGCCCGGCAGAACCCTCTCGATGCGGGCCAGGTAATGCGCGAAGCGCTTGTCGTCTCGGGCCTGGAATCGGCGGCGCAGGCGCGCAAGCTCGGCCTGCCGGCCGAACATATCGTGATTTCCTGCAAGGTCAGCGGCGTGCAGGACCTGATCCTCGTGTATCGCGAACTCGCGCGCCGTTGCGACTACGCGCTGCACCTGGGCCTCACCGAGGCCGGCATGGGCACCAAGGGCATCGTCGCTTCCTCGGCTGCGATGGCCGTGCTTCTGCAAGAAGGCATCGGCGACACGATCCGCGTCTCGCTCACGCCCGATCCGGGAGGAGACCGCACGCGCGAAGTGACCGTGGCGCAGGAATTGCTGCAAACCATGGGGCTGCGCAGTTTCGCGCCGATGGTGGCTGCCTGTCCCGGCTGCGGCCGCACCACCAGCACCTACTTCCAGGAACTGGCGCAAAGCATCCAGGAATTCCTCCGTACCCAGATGCAGGTCTGGAAGCAGCGCTATCCGGGCGTCGAGGAAATGAAGGTGGCGGTCATGGGCTGCGTGGTGAACGGACCGGGCGAGTCCAAGCACGCCGATATCGGCATCAGCCTGCCCGGCACCAACGAGACCCCGGTGGCGCCGGTCTACGTCGATGGCGAGAAGACGGTGACGCTGAAGGGCGATCGCATCGCCGAGGAATTCCAGGCGATCGTCGAGCGCTACGTGAAGGAGAACTACTCGCCGGAAAATTACCCTCCAGGCGCTCCACGTCGCCGGCCCGCGCGCTCGCAGACGACGCCGATCAAGGCGGTCCGGTGAGCAAGTCGCTGCAGGCGATCCGCGGCATGAACGACGTGCTGCCGGACGATATGGCGCTGTGGCGATCGTTCAGCGCCATCGTCGAGGCCTGGCTGGAACGCTGGGGCTACCGCGCCATCCGCATGCCGCTGGTCGAGAACACGGCGCTGTTCCGCCGCGCCATCGGCGAGGCGACTGACATCGTCGAAAAGGAAATGTATTCCTGGCGCGACGAGCTGAATGCCGAGGAACTCACGCTGCGACCGGAAGGCACCGCCTCGTGCGTGCGCGCCGCGATCGAGCACAGCCTGGTGTACGACGGGCCGAAGCGGCTCTGGTACGGCGGCCCGATGTACCGCCACGAGCGGCCGCAGAAGGGACGCTACCGCGAGTTCTACCAATACGGCGCGGAAGCCTTCGGCTTTCCAGGGCCCGATGTGGACGCAGAATTGATCGTGATGTGCGCGCGGCTCTGGCCGGAACTTGGCTTGAAGGGCATCCGGCTGGAACTCAACAACATCGGTTCGGCGGAGGAGCGCGCGCGGCACCGCGCCGACCTGGTGAAGCACCTCGAGGCGCACGAGGGAAAACTCGATGCCGACGCGAAGCGCCGCATGCATGCCAATCCGCTGCGCGTGCTGGATTCGAAGAACCCGCTGGTGCAGGAGGTGGCGGCGCAGGCACCGCTCCTTGCGGGCTACCTGGGCGAGGCCTCGCTCGCGCATTTCGAGGGCGTGAAGAAACTTCTCGCCGCGTCTGGCGTCGAATTCACGATCAATCCGCGCCTGGTGCGCGGCCTGGACTACTACAACCTCACCGTTTTCGAGTGGGTCACCGATGCGCTGGGCGCGCAGGGCACGGTCTGCGGCGGCGGGCGTTACGACGGCCTGTTCGAGCAGCTCGGCGGCAAGGCGGTGCCCGGCGTGGGATTCGCGATGGGCTGCGAGCGGCTGGTGGCGCTGATGAAGGAGAACCCCGATCGGATTCCGGCCGCCCGGCCAGACGCGTATGTGCTGCACCAGGGCGAGGGCACGCTCGAAGTTGCGTTCACGATCGCCGACGCGCTGCGCCGCGCCGGGCACGCGGTCGTGATGCACGCGGGCGGCGGCAGTTTCAAGTCGCAGATGAAAAAGGCCGATGCGAGCGGCGCGTGGCTCGCGCTGATCGTCGGCGAGGATGAATTGCGCGCGGGCGATGTATCTGTGAAGGCCCTGCGCGGCGGCGGGGACCAGCAGCGCATCGGGCGCGTACGCGTGGCCGGGGAATTCGCGGCAATCTTGGAAAAGGCAAAGGCATAGACATGGCATACGATCTCGAAGAACAGGAACAGCTCGCGACGGTCAAGGGCTGGTGGCACGACAACGGCACGAAGCTGCTTACCGTGGTCGCCCTCGTGGCGGTCGTGGGGTCCGGCTGGCAGGGATGGCGCGTATGGCAGGCGAACCAGGCGCAACAGGCGGGCGCGCAATACGAGGCGCTGGTCAAGGCCGCCCAGGAGGGCGACGCCAAGGCCTTGCGCGACGCCGGCGGCACGCTGGTCGAGAGCTTTCCCCGCACGCTCTATGCCTCGATGGGGGCGCTGGTGTCGGCGCGTTTTCACGTCGATCGCGCGGACCTGAAGAACGCCAAGGCGCAACTGCAGTGGGTGGTCGATCGCTCGCCTTCGGACGAACTGCGCGACCTCGCGCGCCTGCGGCTGGGCGCGGTGCTGCTGGATGAAAAATCCCACGACGAGGCGCTCGCGCTGCTCGAAGCGAAGCACGCGGCGCCGCTCGAAGGGCAGTACGCCGCGCTGAAAGGCGACATCCTGGTGGCGAAGAACAAGCCGGCGGACGCCAAGGCGGCCTATCGCCTGGCGCTCGAGAAGGCCGATGCAAGAAGCGCCGCGTTTCGCGACAGCGTGCAGCTGCGCCTGGACGCGCTCGGCGGATGACGGTGCGCGCCCTGTGCAAGGCGGCGATCGCCGCCTCCTTCCTGCTGTCGGCCTGCTCGAGCATGCCGAGCCTGAATCCGCTGGACTGGTTCAGCAGTGGATCGAGCGGCCACAAGCCCGCCGAATTGCCGGTGCTCACCAATGCGCAGGCCGTAAAGGTGCTCTGGTCCTCGAGCATCGGTTCCTCGGAGGGATTTTTTTTCGCCCCGAGCATGGTTGGCGACGGCGTCTATGCGGCTTCGCGTTCCGGGACGGTTGCGCGGCTGGACGCGGCTTCGGGCCAGTCCAAGTGGCGCGTATCGGTCGGCAAGCGCATCTCCAGCGGCGTCGGCAGCGACGGCGCGCTCGCGGTGGTCGCCTCCGATGACGGCGAGGTGTTCGCGCTGGACGCGCAGAGCGGCGTGGTGCGGTGGCGCTCGCGGGTGTCGAGCGAAGTGCTGGCGCAGCCCAAGGTGAGCGAAGGACTGGTGCTGGTGCGCAGCGCCGACAGCAAGATCTTCGCCTTCGGTGCCGAGGACGGGAAACGCCGCTGGGTCTACCAGCGCCCCGCCGCGGCGCTCATCGTGCGCTCGCCCGTGGGCCTGACCGCGCACCAGGGTTCGGCCTATGCCGGGTTCTCGGGCGGCAGGCTGGTCGCCATCTCGCTCACCGATGGCCTGGCGCGCTGGGAAGCGACCGTCGCGCTGCCCAAGGGAGCGACCGAACTCGAGCGCGTCACCGACATCGTCGGTGATCCCCATGCGCAGGGCAGGGAAGTCTGCAGTGCCGCATACCAGGGGCGCGTCGCGTGCTACGACATCCAGAATGGCAACCAGCTTTGGTCGCGCGAGATGTCGACGCTGACGGGCGTGTCCTTCGACGCGCGCTATGCGTTCGTGAGCGACGACAAGGGCGCGGTGCACGCGCTCGACCGCACCAACGGCCGCAGCATCTGGAAGCAGGACCGCCTCGCGTACCGGCAACTCTCGCTGCCGATGCCGCTGGGCACCGAGGTGGCGGTGGGCGACCTGCAGGGGTATGTCCATTTCGTCGCGCGCGAATCGGGCGCCTTCCTCGGGCGCGCCGCGACCGATGGCAGCCCGGTGCGGGCCGCCCCGCTCAGGCTGGCCGAAGGCTTGCTGGTGCAGACCCAGAATGGCGGCCTGTACGCGCTGAATTTGCAGTGAAGCCTGGGAAAAAGGAACCGGCATGAAGCCGGTTATCGCCCTGGTCGGGCGGCCGAATGTCGGCAAGAGCACGCTGTTCAACCGCCTGACGCGGCGGCGCGACGCAATCGTGGTCGACATTCCCGGCGTTACCCGCGACCGGCATTATGGCGACGGACTATTGGGTGGCCGTTCCTACATCGTCATCGATACCGGCGGGCTGCAGCCGGACTCGGACGAGGACATCTACACCGAGATGGCGCGCCAGACGGAGCAGGCGATTGTCGAGGCCGACGCGGTGGTGCTGGTCACAGATGCGCGGGCGGGCCTGACGCCGGGAGATCGAGTCATCGCGGAGAAGCTGCGGCGCCTCAAGGATCGCGTCTGGATCGCGGCGAACAAGTCCGAGGGCATGGATCCGCAAACCGCGGCGGCCGAATTCCACGAGCTGGGCCTGGGCAACCCGGCCGCGATCTCCGCCGCGCACGGCAATGGCGTGGTGGAACTGATCGAGGCAGTGCTGCGGCCTTTCCCGGAAGAGCCCGAGGTCGTCGATGACGCGAAGAATCCGCGCGTCGCGATCGTCGGCCGGCCCAACGTCGGCAAGTCCACCCTGGTCAACGCGCTGGTGGGCGAGGAGCGCGTGCTCGTCTATGACAAGCCCGGCACCACGCGAGATGCAATCGAAGTGCCGTTCGAGCGCAACGGCCGCCGCTACACGCTGGTGGATACCGCCGGGCTGCGCAAGCGCGGCAAGTCACACGGCGCGGCGGTGGAGAAATTCTCGATCGTCAAGACGCTGCAGGCGATCGAAGCCGCGAACGTCGCGGTACTGGTGCTGGACGCGGTTGAAGGCATCACGGAACAGGATGCGCACGTCGCGAGCTACATCCTCGACCGCGGCCGCGCGGTGACCGTGGCCGTGAACAAGTGGGAGGCGGCCGACAAGTCGATGCGCGATCGCCTCAAGGACGAACTGCGCTGGCAACTGGGCTTTCTCGGGTTCGCCGATACCCTGTTCATTTCCGCGAAATCGGGCAAAGGCGTCAACGAAGTGCTGCGCTCGGCCGATGCCGCCTACGCCGCCGCGATGGCGAAGCTCTCGACGCCGAAGCTGACGCGCGCGCTGATCGCCGCGGTCGAGCGCCAGATGCCGCCGCACCGCAGGGGCTATGCGCGGCCCAAGATGCGCTACGCGCACCAGGGCGGCTCCAACCCTCCGCGCGTGATCATCCACGGCAATTCGCTGCAGCACGTGCCGGACGCCTACAAGCGATTCCTCGAGGGCTGGTTCCGCGACGAATTCAAGCTGCAGGGAACGCCGCTGCGCATCGAACTGCGCACCGGCAGGAACCCCTACGACGAGAACCGCAAGGCTCCGGTGCGCAAGCGGACGCTGGGCCACAGCAAATCGGCGCCGCGCGTCAAGACCGGCGGCAAGTCAAAAAAGCAGTATCGCGAGAAAGCGTCCGGGCGCAAGCGCGCCTAGGCCCGCGCCCGCGAGGCCGAGCAGGGTGCCGATCATGAAGCGCTTGTGCGCGCGCACGTTGCCGCGGCGGATGAACCAGATCGCGCAAGCGAGCGAAATCAGGGTCCATACCGAAAGCAGATGGATCGCCGACCAGCCGGCGCGACGGCGGCAAGGTGTATCGCGGCCGGCAGCGTCAAAACCGCGCTCACGACGGCAGTCCCCTGATCCTCGCCGAGAAGATGCGCAGCGCCCGCGCAAGGCCGATCTGCC
This sequence comes from Betaproteobacteria bacterium, assembly GCA_025358705.1. Lineage (GTDB taxonomy): Bacteria > Pseudomonadota > Gammaproteobacteria > Burkholderiales > SG8-39 > RBG-16-66-20. The sequence goes on from JANYII010000221.1 coordinate 16,772, forward strand.
GCGTGCGGCTCTGCATGACGCCGAAAAAGACCAGGGCCGCGAACAGTACGAAGACCCAGGATGGCGTGCGCCTCAGGATTTCAAGCAGCATAAGTGCGCATCAGGTTGGTCCAGAACATGACCAGGACGACATTGCTCAATCCGAAAACGACCAGGCGGTGCCTGACGCGGTTGTAGGTGACGTGAATGGCGCTGTGCACGACGCGCAGCCCGACGTAGATCCACGCGAGCGCGAGCGCAAACTCGTTTACGTGGCCGATGACAAGGTAAGCCAGGCAGGCGACGTAGAACAGCATCGGCAGCTCGAGCAGGTTCATCATGTTGCGGTTGGGAATGCCGACCTCCGGCGGGACCCGCTCCGACTCGCCGTACCTGAAATCGTCGAATTTCACCTGGCCGGCAATGCCGGCACGGAAGCGGCGAACGGGAATCAGCAGCAGCACGGCGAAAGTAAGCGTCGCGAGCGCCACCATCGGAAACAGGATGCCCTGCATGACTCTGTCCTTAATGTTGACAATGACAACATAACTCTAGTAAAGTATGTGGACGATGTCAACATCAAAACGCCGGAAGAAGGCCTATCATCACGGCGACCTGGAGGCGGCGCTGACCCAGGCTGCCGGGAAAATCCTGGAAACAGAAGGGGTTGAAGCGCT
>JANYII010000229.1 GCA_025358705.1 Betaproteobacteria bacterium
GCCGATCTTGTAGTCGGCGATGGTCTTCTGCCCCTCGGCGGAGACCACCCAGTCCACGAACGCCTGGCCCATCTCCTTTTTCACGTGCGGGTGCTTGGCTGGGTTCACCAGCATCACGCCGTACTGGTTGAACAGGCGCTGGTCACCCTCCACCGAGATCACCAGCTCGCCACGGTTCTTGAAGGACAGCCAGGTGCCGCGGTCGGTGAGCGCATAGGCATTCATTCCGGCCGCCGTGTTCAGCGTGGGACCCATGCCGGAACCCGTGTCCCGATACCAAGGCCCCTTGTCCTTCGCCATGTCGACGCCGGCGAGCTTCCACAGTTCCAGCTCGGCGAAATGCGTGCCGCTCTTGTCGCCGCGCGAGGCGAAGGGCGCCTGCGCCGTCCGGATTTTCTGCAGCGCCGCGACAATGCCCTTGCTGCCCCCCACTTTCGCGGCATCGGACTTCGGCCCCACAAGAATGAAGTCGTTGTACATCACGTCGAAGCGCTGCACGCCGAAACCATCCGCCAGGAACTTCTCCTCCAGCGGCTTCGCGTGCACGAATACGACATCGGCGTCGCCGCGTCTTCCCATGTCGAGCGCCTGGCCGGTGCCAAGCGCAACCACTCGCACCTGGATGCCTGTTTCCCGTTCGAAAACGGGCAGCAGGTGCTTGAAGAGGCCAGACTGCTCGGTCGAGGTCGTGGAGGCGACCGTAATGAATTTCTGCTGTGCGAACACAGAGGTGCACAACAGCAGTCCAAGGATCACCCGCGGCATCAAGCCCATGGCAGTTCTCCTTTGATGAACGCAGCCGCCTCCGGCGAGACTGGTTGCTTGAAAAACGTTTCCACTGGAGCGCGCTCGACGAGGCGGCCCTGGTGGATGAACAGGACTTCATCGCCCAGGCGCTGTGCCTGGCCGAGGTTGTGGGTTGCCATCACGATCTTGGTTCCAGAAGCGTCAAAGGCCTTGATGATGGTCTCGATTTCACGCGTGGCGCTGGGATCGAGGCTCGCCGTCGGCTCGTCGAGAAACAGCACTTCCGGATGCAGCGCCCAGGCACGCGCCAGCGCGAGCCGCTGCTGCTCTCCGCCGGACAGCACCCTTGCGGAACGTCCGGCCAGGTGCAAAAGGCCGACTTCCCGCAGAGCCTCATCCGTCCGGCGTTCACGCTCCGCGCGCGCAATGCCCGCCGCCTGCAAGGCGAAGGTCACATTGGCGCGGGCGGACCTGCGCAGCATCACCGGACGCTGGAAAACCATCGCCTGCAGCCGGCGCGTCCGGACGCGGTCCGGGTCGCTCCAGTCGATGCGCCCGGCCGTGGGCGCGAGCAGGCCATGCATGAGCCGCATCAACACGCTCTTGCCGGCGCCGTTTGCTCCGAGGATCACCGTGCTCGGCCCGGCGCTGATCTCGACACTCACCCGCTCGAGGATCGTGCGGCCGTCCACCGCAAAACTCACGTCACGCAACGTCAATGGAAGCAAGGCGCTCATCCGTACTTCCTCTGCGCGGCTTCCTTGACCAGAAAAGCCGCGGCATTCAGCAATAGCACCAGCAGGATCAGGACGACGCCCAAGCTCAACGCCAGCGGAAGATCGCCCTTGGACGTTTCCAGCGCGATAGTGGTGGTCATGACGCGCGTAACGCCGTCGATATTGCCGCCGACGATCATCACGGCGCCGACTTCCGCGCTCGCCCGCCCCAGCCCTGCAAGGATGGCGGTGAGAAGCGAATACCGGATGTCCCACAGCAGGGTCATCGCCGCGGGCACTCCGCTCACGCCGAGCGAGCGCAGCTGCTCCTGGTATTCCAGCCACGCGTCCTCCACCGCCTGGCGCGTCAGCGCGGCGATGATCGGCAGAATGAGTATTGTCTGCGCCACCACCATCGCTGGAGGCGTGAACAGCAGCCCGAACTGTCCCAACGGCCCGGCACGCGACAGCAAAAGGTAGACCACCAGGCCCACGACCACCGGCGGCAGGCCCATCAGCGCGTTCAGCAGCACGATCAGCGCATGCCGGCCCGGGAAGCGCGCCACCGCCACCGCCGCACCGATCGGCAGCGCGAGCAGCGTCGCAAAGAACACCGCGCTCAGGCTCACCTTCAGGCTGAGGGCTACGATGTCGAGCAGTTTCGCGTCCCCTGAGGCGATCAGGGACGCGGCACCGGAAAGCGCTTCGATCATTCAGTAGACCAGCGTCACCCAGTCCTCGTCCATGCAGCGGCCCATCCAGGTCGTAGCGCCCGCCTGGCCCGCAACACCTTCGATCAGCATCTCGGCGCGCACGTCATGGGCGACCATGGATTGGCTGCAGGCGTAGAACTTCGCGCCTTGCTCCAGCGCGTGCGCCATGTATTCGAAGACTGTACGGTTGCCAGCCGGGCCCGGATACAGCCGGTCGGCCACCCCCTTCTCCAGCAGGCGCACCGACCTGCTGGTGAAGTACATCTCGACTTCCGTGCCCATCGCACCTGCCGCCGCCGCGTGAAAAAACGGCGTACCACATAGATGCGGCATGCCTGGGTCCGTGGCCCAGAGCAGAATCGCGACTTTCTTTTTCAAGGCTTGGCCTTCAAGCTGTGATTTCCCTTGCGCTGATCGTGTACTTGAAGCTGTCGGGATCGAGGGAGTCCAGCCGTCCCGCTGCCGTCTCCGCCTGCGGATACATCAGGAAGCCGACCTTTGGCCCTTTGGATCCTGGCAACGAAACGTCGTGGGCCATGTTGTAGGCCAGCCAGTTCATTTCCCAGGCGCCGAACAGCTTGCGCCGCACCGCGGGCACCAACGGGTCCGCGAGGGTGGTCGGCGCCGCTCTTTCCTCCAGCACGACCTTGCGTACGTCCGCCGGATCGATCGGCACCCAGCCGAATCCAGCCAGCCACACTTCCGCGCGGCAATGCTGCGCGCGGGTAACGTTCGAACTGCCGGCACCCAGGCTGCGGTAGCCGAATTCGCTCTTGACCACCCGGATGCCGTATACATCGCGCGCGGGCAGGCCAATCGAGCGCGCGAGGCCGACGTAAAGCGCATTCAGGTCGGCGCACTTGCCAGCGAGGTTGCCGGCTTCCAGCATCGCTTTGATGTCGCCCACGCCGCAGCCGCGCGTCTTCGGATTGCGTTCCGTGTTGTCGACGATCCATTCATAGATCGCGCTGGCCTTCTCGAGGTCCGTGCGCTTGCCGCGCGTGATCTCGCGCGCCGTCTTCGCGACGATGCCGTCGGTCGGCATGAGTTCGGTCGGGCCGGTATAGAACGCGCGGTCGCTGGCAGCCAGGGGCTGCGCAACGCCCGGCCTGGAGAGATCCACCGCCCGATCGCGCGTCGCGAACCGGCTGGTGAGTTCGACTACCGGCGCCTTCTGGCTGTCCGGCCACTCCGCGTAAAGCATGGCCGCTCCATACTTCGGGTCGTGCGCCAGGCGCATCGTCGTGGCGTTGCCGTTCCAGGAATTTCCCACGGTGCGCTGCCAGCTTTCGTCCACTGCGGGCACCGGAATCCAAGCCCGCGCCGCGCTGCCCGCACCACCCGGCTTGACCACCTCGACCCGCGTCACGATCTCGAAGTTGCGCCATTTCTCGGACTGCCTGGGATCGAATTCCCTCTGCTGCGCGAAGGAAAGCCTCGGCAAAGCGGCGAGCGCGGCGGTAGATGCGATAAAGTCACGTCTCTTCATGTCAGCAGCCCCTTCCGATTCATCAGAGCCGTGATTCTACGTGACTGACCTCTGGCCGAGTTGCGGCTACCGACTTTTGCGCAGGAACGCGGACGGGCGCCTGCTGGTGACCGACGACTACCTGCGCCTGTACTACGGGCGGCCGGAACTGCTGCCGCCTCCTGAGGCGGAATCCGTCGAACTCGCACTGCACGCGTCGCTGCTGGACGCCCCGCGCCGTGAGGTAACGGACGCCGAGATAAATTCGCTCACGGACCCGGACGCGCGCGAGAACTATCGCGTCATGCTGCGCTTTCGCACCCGGCTCCTGGAGGCGCCGACGCTGGAGGCGTTTTACGCAGACCTGTTCCGCCGCGACATCGCGGTGCCGCCGGACTTCGTCCACCACACGGCGCAGGTGATCCTGCGCAACGTCCTCGATGGGACGGGCAAAGGTCTCCAAGCGCGCGCCGCAGAGCTGTTTTTCCGCCGGCAGCGCGTCACCATCCAGGACGGCGCCATCATGGCGGCCGACGATGAAACGGTGCAGATGCACGCTGAAACCGGTGGCTTCGGCAACCTTGGCAAGCTGCTGCGGGAAGGCCAGGCGTCCCCACGGACGATCGAGCTCGACGTGCTCGACGACAGGAACGCGGACCTCTACTTCGAGCGCGACGAGCGCCACGATACCGTCCTCCAGCTGAACTCGGGACGGCCCGGCTGCGCGGCGCTATGCCGGGTGCTCGAGCGCTGGATAGCGCATTTTCACGGCGTGCGCACCACGGTGACATCCGTGCGCGAGATTCCCGACGAGGACTGGGTCTGGCACGTCGGCCTCGACGCAGAGGCGACCGGCGTGCTGAACGAGGTTTACAGCGGAGCCGAAGTCGACGAGGCGCGCATGAAGCGCATCGTCGGCCTGTTTCGCGTGGATTTCCAGGATCCCGCCGTATTGCGTCCAGAAAATGCCGGTTCCCCGGTGTTCCTGGGGATGGCGACGACGCCGGACGGATCGCTGCGCATGAAGCCGCAGAACCTGCTCACGAACCTGCCGCTCGCCGCCCGGCTATAAGGGCCGCGCCTGTAAACGTCAGCAGCGGATCTGCTGCCGGCAGAACTGCTGGAGGTCTTTGACCACGGCCCCGTCCGCGACCTTCTGCCGCGCCTTGCTGCCGCCGTGCTCCATCGCCAGCTTGAACTCGAACTTGGCGAAGAAAGCGTCGAACAGTTCGCCGCCCAGCGTACCCACCGCGTACAGGCCGTCGCTCTTTGTATCGTACTCAAGCAGGACAGCCGAGAGCGGCTGGGGCGCCGGCCCGCTCACCACCTTGGCGCCGGCGGCCGGGTCATACTCGCTGTGCTCCGAACAGCAGTGGATCACATTGGCGCGCGCGGTCGATGAAGCCGTCGACTTGTCGCGGTAGCTGATGAAGCTGACCTGCGGCGTCGGATAGTTCAGGCGATGCGCGCAGATCGCCGAAAAACCGACGATGGCGCGCTTCGGCCCGACGCCCCCGGACCACTTGTACGCCGAACCATCCTCCGTCTTCAGTTCCACGTCGCGCACCGTGGGCTTGCCCAGGTTGAGCAGGAAACAGGGCGTGGCCTCGAACGGGTAGTGGAATATGTAGTTGCGGTCGACCACCAGGTCCGCCGCCCGCAGCGGCCCACCGAATTCGTTTAGCAGCTGCGTGCGCGAATAAAAGCGCGGCTTGAGGTCCTGCGCCGAAAGCGCGTCGGGCGCGGCGAGCGCGCAGGTCGCGGCGCAGGCCTTGATGAACTCACGTCGCTGCATGGAAGATGCATCCTATGGCGAACATTGCCTATTGTTGAGAATCCACGTGCGCAGTGTCAAACTGAATCTCAATATGCTGAAACTGATCGCTGGGCTGGTGTTTGCAGCCGCCATCGCCAATCCTGCGGCTGCCCAATCCCCGCTGGTGTTCGCCGCCGCCAGCCTGAAGAACGCGCTCGACGACGTCGCCGCGCTGGCTCCATCCAAGCCGGTCATTTCCTACGGTGCGAGCCCCGCGCTGGCGAAGCAGATCGAGGCGGGCGCTCCTGCCCAATTGTTCATCTCGGCCGACCTCGACTGGATGGATTACCTTGACGAGCGCAAGCTGCTGCGCAGCGGGACGCGCAAGAATCTCCTTGGCAACAGGCTCGTGTTGATCGCGCCATCCGATAGCACCGTAAAAGCGGAAATCCGGCCTGGATTTCCGCTTGCCGCGCTGCTCGGAAATGGACGGCTGGCAACAGCGGATCCGCAGTCCGTGCCCGCGGGGAAGTACACCAAGGCCGCACTTGAAAAGCTCGGCGTGTGGGATTTAGTCGCCGGCAAGCTGGCGCCGGCGGAAAACGTGCGCGTGGCGCTCACGCTGGTGGCACGCGGCGAAACCCCGCTCGGCACCGTCTACGCGACGGATGCCGCAGTCGAGGCGAAGGTGCGCGTGGTCGCGGTATTCCCGGACGGCCTGCACCCGCCGATCGTCTATCCTGCGGCGCTTACCTCGGCCGCGCCCGCTTCCGGGACTGCCGCGGAATTCCTGTCCCTGCTCTCTTCGCCTGCGGCCCGCAAAGTCTTCGAAAAATACGGATTCACGCCGCTAAACTGACGGGGTGTTTGACGCCATCACCCTGTCCGAGCTGGAGGCAGTCCGCCTCAGCCTGAAGGTTGCCGCCGCCAGTACGGTGGCGAGCCTGCCCATTGGTTTCGGCCTCGCCTGGCTGCTGGCCCGCTTCCAGTTTCCCGGTAAGACGCTGCTCGATGCGGTCATCCACCTGCCGCTGGTGCTGCCGCCGGTGGTGATCGGCTACCTGCTGCTGGTGCTGTTCGGACGCCGCGGGCCGGTCGGCCAGTGGCTGGACGAGACCTTCGGCATCGTGGTGGCGTTCCGCTGGACGGGCGCCGCGCTCGCCTGCGCGCTGATGGGCCTGCCGCTCATGGTGCGCGCGATGCGTCAGTCGCTTGAGGCGATCGACCGCAGGCTGGAGCCGGCGGCGGCCACGCTGGGCGCCGGGCGCCTCTGGGTACTGGCGACCGTGACGATTCCGCTCAGCATGCCGGGCATCATCACCGGAACGCTACTGTCGTTCGCGCGCAGCCTGGGCGAGTTCGGCGCCACCATCACCTTCGTCTCCAACATCCCCGGCGAGACGCAGACGCTGCCGCTCGCCATCTATTCCTACACGCAGGTGCCCGGCGGCGACGCGCAGGCGATGCGGCTATGCGTCCTGTCGGTGCTGCTCTCGCTCGCGGCCCTGCTGGTTTCCGAACTTCTGGTGCGGCGCTCCAACCGCAGGGTGCATGGCGATGCGCATTGAAGTAGATGTCGAGAAGCGCCTGGGCGCCTTCCACCTGCGAGCGGCGTTCTCAACCGACGCTGCGGTCACCGCACTGTTCGGCCGCTCAGGCTGCGGCAAGAGCAGCGTGCTCAATCTCGTCGCCGGCCTGATGCGCCCGGACGCAGGACGCATTGCCGTCGGCGATCGCGTGCTGTTCGACAGCGCCGCAGGCGTTGGCATCGCACCGGAGAGGCGGCGCGTGGGCTACGTATTCCAGGACGGGCTGCTGCTACCGCACCTGAGCGTGCGCCAGAACCTGCTCTACGGCCGCTTTTTCACGCCGCAGGCGGAGCGCTGGGCGGATTTCGACCGCATTGTCGCGCTGCTCGATCTCGCGCCGCTGCTTGACCGCCGGCCCCACCGCCTGTCCGGCGGCGAGAAACAGCGCGTCGCCATCGGCCGCGCGCTACTGGCGAGCCCGCGCCTGCTGCTGATGGACGAGCCGCTCGCGTCGCTGGATGCCGGCCGGCGCGGCGAGATCCTCTACTACATCGAGCGCCTGCGCGACGAAGTCGGCGTGCCGATCCTCTATGTCAGCCACGAAATCGAGGAAGTGGTGCGCCTCGCCGGTCATATGGTGCTGCTGTCCGACGGCGGCGTCGCCGCCTCAGGCTCGGTGCACGAGTTGATGAGCCGCATCGAACTGCGCCGCCTCATCGGCCGCTACGAGGGTGGCGCGGTGATCGAGGCTAAAGTCGCTTCCCAGGATCTGCAGACCGGCCTCGCGCACCTCGCGTTTCCGGGCGGCGAATTGCTGGTCGCGGACGTGGATGCGCTAGTCGGCGAACCGCTGCGCGTGCGCATCCGTGCGCGCGACGTATCCATCGCTCTCGAACGACCGCGCGACATCAGCGTGCTCAACTGCCTGCCCGGGCGCATCGTTGAGATCGGCAAGGAGCCGGGCTCCAGCGTCGACGTGCGTGTGGACGTATCCGGCACGCCGATCCTCGCCCGCATCACGCGCCATTCCGCCGAGCGCCTCGGACTCGCCCCTGGCAAGGATGTCTGGACGCTGGTGAAGGCCGTGTCGCTGGACCGGCACAGCGTCGGTTACGCCTGATATAATTTTCGCGTGGGGAATGCAGACTCCCCGCAAGCAACATCCAAGACGCCGGTGCGTCCAAGCTCTGCAGGACTCTTAAGGAGAGAGCCATGGACGCACCCGCAATTCTTCCCCTGCCTTTCGACGCCGCAATGCTGCGCGGCCTTTCGGAGCGGCTCCTGCAATCCCATCACCAGAACAACTACGGCGGTGCCGTCAAGCGGCTGCGTGCAATTCGCGCCGAACTCGCCGGCCTCGACTGGACGACTGCGCCGGTGTTTCGCATCAACGGGCTGAAGCGCGAAGAACTGGTCGCGGCGAACTCCATGGTGCTGCACGAGCTCTATTTCGCCAGCCTAGGCGGCGACGGCAAGCTCAAGCCGGCTGGAAAGCCGGCGGGCTTCGGCGTCGGCCTGAAGCGCGATTTCGGATCCTTCGAGCACTGGTGCGCCGAATTCGTCGCGCTGGCAACGGCGATGGGCGGCGGCTCCGGCTGGGCGCTGTTCTCCTGGTCCGCGCGCGAAAACCGGCTCGTCAACCACTGGGCCGCCGACCACACCCACTTGCTCGCGGGTGCGACGCCAATCCTTGCGCTCGACATGTACGAGCATTCGTATCACATGGACTTCGGCACCAACGCCAAAGCCTATGTCGCCGCGTTCATGGAGAACATCGACTGGGATGGCGTGGCGCTGCGCTACGCGGCCGCGGTCGAGGGTTCCACCGCGGCGCTCGCGGTTGGCGCGAAGGAAATCCAGAATGGGAATTCCAAGCGCATCGACGTACGCCGCAAGGGCGCCTACGAAGCCGCGCCGGAATTGATCGAAGGCGCCGTCTGGCTCGATCCGGAGAAAGTTGACGAATGGGCGGGCGGATTGGCGGGCACGGAGGTGGTCGTCTATTGCGTTTACGGACATGAAGTCGGGCAATCGACCGCCGCTCGCCTGCGCGATGCCGGCGTCTCGGCACGCTATCTGGCGGGAGGCATCGAGGACTGGAAGGCCGCTGGCCTGCCAATGAAGGCGAAATGAATACCCCTCCACTACCAGTTTCCTTTGCCGAGGCTTTCCGCTTCTGGCTGAAGCTGGGCTTCATCAGCTTCGGCGGGCCGACGGGGCAGATCGCGATCATGCACCAGGAGCTGGTGGAGCGCCGGCGCTGGATTTCTGAGAAGCGCTTCCTGCACGCGCTCAATTTCTGCATGGTGCTGCCGGGCCCGGAGGCGCAGCAGCTTGCCACTTATATCGGCTGGCTCATGCACCGGACCTGGGGCGGCGTCGTCGCCGGCGGCCTGTTCGTTCTGCCTTCGGTGTTTATCCTGATCGCGCTTTCCTGGATCTACGTCACTTACGGCAACGTGCCGCTGGTAGCGGGGATCTTCTACGGCATCAAGCCCGCAGTCGTGGCGATCGTCCTCGCGGCTGCCTGGCGCATCGCGCAGCGCGCGTTGAAGCATCCCGCGCTGTGGGGGGTCTGCGCCGCCGCTTTCGTCGCGATTTTCGCGTTCGACGCGCCCTTTCCCGCGATCGTTCTCGTGGCGGGAATCGTCGGCTACCTCGGTGGCCGTTTCTATCCGGACATTTTCACCGGCGGCGGTCACGGCGCGGCAAAAACGGGCTTTGGTCCCGCGCTGATCGACGACGACACGCCGACCCCGGTACACGCCCTATTTTCATGGGGCCGGATGTGGACCATCGCCGCGATCGGCCTTGTGCTGTGGGCCGCCGCCATGGGCGCCCTGGTGATGGCTGGAGGCTGGGACGCGACGCTCACGCAGATGGGATGGTTCTTCACCAAGGCGGCGCTGCTCACATTCGGCGGCGCCTACGCGGTGCTGCCCTACGTGTTTCAGGGCGCGGTGGAGCACTATGGCTGGCTCACCGCGCCGCAGATGATCGACGGCCTGGCGCTGGGCGAAACCACTCCCGGCCCGCTGATAATGGTCGTGGCATTCGTCGGCTATTTGGGGGCGGCAACCGCGGGCGCGCTGGTGGCGACCTGGTTCACCTTCCTGCCTTCCTTCGTCTTCATCTTCATGGGCGCGCCCTTCATCGAGACGACCCACGGCAACCTCAAGTTCAGCGCGCCGCTCGCCGGCATTACCGCCGCAGTGGTCGGCGTGATCCTCAACCTCGCCCTGTTCTTCGCTTGGCACGTATTCATGCCAGAGGGACGATTTGATTGGCCGTCTGCACTGATCGGAGCCGCGGCGTTCGTCGCCTTGTTCCGCTACAAGGCCGGCGTCATGCCGGTGATCGGCGCTTGCGCCCTCGCCGGGCTCGCCGCTAGTGCCCTTCTGGGCGCTCCTGCTACGCTATTGCGCTGAAACCGGAGAACAACTATGGCCGCTTACGTGATTGTCGAAGTGGAGGTGACCGATCCGCAGCTGTTCGGTGAATATGCCAAGGGCGTACCCGCGACGATCGCCGCCTACGGTGGCAAATACCTCGTACGCGGCGGCAAGACCGAGACCAAGGAAGGCGGCTGGGAGCCCAAGCGCATGGTGGTCCTGGAATTTCCCTCGATGGACCAGGCGCGCAAGTGGTATCACTCGCCCGAATACAAGCCGCTCCTCGCCATGCGGCTCAAGGCCGCCAAAGCGAAGCTGATCCTGGTCGAGGGAACCTAGCTGCGCTGAATCACGGCGCAGGCACTTCTTGCGCCGGCATTGCCGGTGGGCTGGGTCTTGAAATCGTCCGGCTGCGCGTGAACGATCAGGCCGCGTCCGACGATGCTCGCCGGTCCCGGCGCCACGGTGATGACGTCGAGATCCACCGTCAGGCTGGCGTTGCCGCCGCCGTCCGACTTGAGGCTGGTCAGGTCGCCCGCGTGGCGCTCGGGCGTGCCAGCATGCGCGTGGGGCTTGCCGTACGGATTGAAATGGCCCTTGGCGCTCATGCCGTCGCCCGAACTGCAGTCGCCGGCCTCATGGATGTGAAAACCGTATTCTCCATTCGGTTTCAAGCCGCTGACACTGGCGGAGACGCGCACCTTGTCGCCGATCTGCACGAAGTTGACGCTGCCGCGCACGGTGCTGCCCTTGGTCGGCTCGAGCGCCGCTCCCGCCCTGGGTGCGTCGGGAGGAATGCTCTGGCAGGCACCAAGCAGCGCTGCTGCCGCTACGCCGACCGCCGCGTACAAGGTTCTCATGGTGTCGTCCTCCCAGGGTGCAGAGCACCCACTGTACTACTTCTTCTTGCCGGACGTGGTCGCAGCGGAAGTCTTGGCCGGCGCTTTGGGTTCGACGATGCCTTTGTTCTTCTTGTAGTTCGACACGGCTTTGTCCTGCGCCTTGGCGTTGTCCGCGCCTTCCTTCGCCTTCGTCGCGGCCGCCTTCTCCGCCTCGACGGATTTCTCCGCGTCGCTCTTGGCCGGCGGCTTGGGCAGCGCGGCGTTCACGCCGGCAAGAGAACCGATGCCGAGCCCGGCCGCAACGGCGGCGGCAATCACGAGCCTTTTCATGATCTCTTCGCTCCTTTGACGTCGTTGTACCAGAGCTCGTGGTGCTCCTTGGCCCAGGTTTCGTCGGTCACGCCGTCGCGCATGTTGCGGTAGGCGCCCTCCATCCCGATGGTTCCCATGTAGATATGGCCGAGACCCGCCGAGATCACCAGCACCGCGGCGATGGCGTGCACCACGCTCGCCTGCTGCATGGTGACGCGCAGCTGGTCAAAATTCGGGAACAGCAGTACCAGCCCCGAGGCGCTGATGATCAGGCACAACACGACCACGCCACCCCAGAACCAGGCCTTCTCGCCGGCGTTGAAGCGCCCGGAAGGCAGGTGCTCGCCCTTGAACATCTTCCAGCCGTTGACCAGCCAGGCGAGGTCGCCCTTCTCCGGCAGGTTGTCCTTGATGTACATGACGATGAACACCAGCAGGCCGGCGATGAACAGCGGCGCGACGAAGTTGTGCAGGTTCTTGGCCAGCGACGTGAGCCAGCCGAACAGCGTGTGCCCGATCACAGGCAGCAGCACGTACTTGCCGAACAGCATGATCAGGCCCGAGGCGCCCAGCACGCAGAAGCTGATCGCCACGATCCAGTGCGTCCAGCGCTCGGCGAGCGAGAAGCGCTCGATCATGCGGCCACTGGGCTTGTCGTGCAGCTTGATCGGGCCCTGCCCGAAATAGATCGCGGCGATGATCGCAATGACCGCGACCACCAGCCAGCCGCCATAGAAGGTGATCGGGCCGTTCCTGTATTTGCGCCAGGCCTCGCCCGCGGTGGTCATGCCGTCCTGACCCGGAAAGCGCGCCTGCGGCTGCACCAGCACCCCAACCTCGCGGCCGGGAATGCTGGCGTAGTTTGGCTGGCCGGAGCGCACCTCGCGCCACACCTCGGAGTTATTGCCCGGCTGGTTGACGGTGCGTTGTTGCTGGTCCTTCGCAAGATCTTTCTGCGCAGTGCTCTGCTGTTGCGCGGCAACAGGCAACACGAATATCAGGACCAACCAACCAATCAGGCGGGAAAGTTTTTGCATGGCGCTATTGGTAGATGCGCCGGTCTTCGTGCTGCGAGAGCTGCCGCTTCTTGATCTGCTCTTCCCAGCTCGCGCGATCGCCCTTGCTCCACTGCGGGCCGTTGGCGAGCGAGTCGTTGTTCCAGGCGGCGGTATCCCGCTTCACCGTCTGGCCGGCCTGCTGTCCGGGCGTGCTCGCCTGCTCGACTTCCATGCAGCCGGCAAGCGCCAGCGCCGCGCAGATCACCGGCAGGAAGCGCCGCGTCACGATTTTCCTCCGGCAGGAGACGAAGGCGCAACCCCGGGCGCCGCACCTGCCGCACCCTTCGGCGGCTGGCCATACGCGCTGCCCCAGCCCCAGGCCTCGGCACCCTTGTTGCCGCGGCGCGCGACGCGCTCGCGGTAGATGTCGGCAATCACGTCGCCGTCGCCGCCCAGCAACGCCTTGGTCGAGCACATCTCGGCGCAGGCCGGCAGCTTGCCCTCGGACAGGCGGTTGCGGCCGTATTTCTTGAACTCGGCGTCAGAGCGATCGGCCTCGGGGCCGCCGGCGCAGAAGGTGCACTTGTCCATCTTGCCGCGCAGGCCGAACGCGCCCGCCTGCGGAAATTGCGGCGCGCCGAACGGGCAGGCATAGAAGCAGTAGCCGCAGCCGATGCACAGGTCCTTGTCGTGGAGCACGACGCCATCCGAGGTCCTGTAGAAGCAGTCCACCGGGCACACCGCCATGCAGGGCGCGTCCGAGCAGTGCATGCAGGCGACCGAGATCGATTTCTCGGCACCGATCACGCCGTCGTTGATGGTGACGACGCGGCGGCGGTTGACGCCCCAAGGCACTTCGTTCTCGTTCTTGCATGCGGTGACACAGCCGTTGCACTCGATGCAGCGCTCGGCGTCGCACAGGAATTTCATTCTGGCCATGGCTCTCTCTCCTTAAGCCTGGAACTTCGCCACTTGGCAAAGCGTGGTCTTGGTTTCCTGCATCATGGTGACGCGGTCGTAGCCGTAGGTGGTCGCCGTGTTCACCGCTTCGCCGCGCACAATCGGCGCGGCCCCGTCCGGGTAGTAGGGCAGCATGTCCTGCCCCTGCCACCAGCCCGAGAAGTGGAACGGGATGAAGCAGGTGTCGGGCCCGACCCGTTCGGTCACCTGCGCCTTCACCTTCAGCTTCGCGCCCGAAGGCGTGCTCACCCAGACATATTCGCCATTCCGGATGCCGCGGTCGGCCGCCGACTTCGGGTTGATCTCGACGAAGTTGTCCTGCTGCAGTTCGGCCAGCCAGGGATTGGAGCGCGTTTCCTCGCCCCCGCCCTCGTATTCCACCAGGCGGCCGCTGGTCAGGACCAGCGGGAATTTCTTGTGCGCTTCGTTCTTGATGGCTTCGGCCTGCTCCGACTTGAACTTGGTCGGCAGCCGCCAGAGCACCTTGACGTCGTCGTGCTGCGGATACTTCTCGACCATGTCCGGCCGCGGGCTGTAGAGCGGCTCGCGATGCTGCGGGATGCCGTCGGGGAAATTCCAGACGATCGCGCGCGCCTTGGCATTGCCGAACGGATGGCAGCCATGCTTCAACGCGACGCGCTGGATGCCGCCCGAGAGGTCGTTCGCCCAGGTCTTTCCCTCGGCTTCCCTCTTCTCGTCCTCGGTGAGGTCATCCCACCAGCCGAGCTTTTTCAGCAGTACGTGATCGAATTGCGGGTGGCCGGTGGTGATCTCGGCTCCCTTCGGATGCGAGCCGTCTTCCGCCAGCAGGTTGACGCCATCGCGCTCGACTCCGAACAGGGCGCGGAAATTGCCGCCGCCGTCCATGACGTGCTTGGACGTGTCATACAGGTTGGGCGAACCCGGGTGCTTGATCGCGGCGGTGCCGTAGCACGGCCACGGCAGTCCGTAGTAGTCGCCGGTCATGTCGTAGCCCGTTTTCGCGTCCTTGCCGCCCTTGCAGCGCAGCGTCTTGACGTCGAACAGGTGCATGTTGCGCATGTGCGCCTGCAGCCGCTCGGGCGTCTGGCCGGTGTAGCCGATGGTCCAGGCGCCACGGTTGATCTCGCGCAGCGTGTCTTCCATCGACGGCTCGTCGCCGCCCTTGCCCTTGACCAGACGAATGTTGGGTTTGCTGCTGTTTTTTATTCCAATTAATTCTTTTTCAAAACCCAACTTCGCAGCCAGCTGGTACATGATCATGTGGTCGGTGCGCGACTCGAACACCGGGTCGATCACCTTCTCGCGCCACTGGAGCGAGCGGTTAGAGCAGGTCGCCGAACCTTCGGTTTCCAGCTGGGTCGCCACCGGCAGCAGGTAGGCGCCCTCCTTGCGTACCATCGCGAACATCGCCGCCGAGGCCGACGGATACGGGTCGACTACCACCATCAGGTCGAGTTTCTTCATCGCCTCGACCATCTCCAGGCCGCGCGACTGGCTGTTGGGCGCATGGCCCCAATAGACGATCGCGCGCAGGTTGGTCGGCTGGTCGATGGTGTCGTCCTTCAGCAGCACGCCGTCGATCCAGCGCGACACCGTCATGCCCGGCTTGGCCATCAGTGCTTCCGACGCGTACTGCTTCTTCAGCCAGTCGAGGTCCACGTTCCAGACCCGCGACCAGTGCGCCCACGAACCGGGCACCGCGACCGGGTAGTAGCCCGGCAGCGTATCCGGGTTCGGGCCGATATCGGTCGCGCCCTGCACGTTGTCGTGGCCGCGGTAGATATTGCAGCCGCCGCCCGAGCGCCCGACGTTGCCGAGCGCGAGCATCAGGATGTTGGAGGCGCGCACGATGGCGTTGGCGTTGGTGTGCTGCGTCTGGCCCATCGCCCAGATGATGAAGCCGGGGCGGTTCTCCGCCAGCGTCTTGGCGATGTTGTGGATCTCTTCCTCGCTGCAGCCGGTGGCCTCGGTGACTTTGTCCGGCGTCCACTTGGCCATCACTTCCTTCTTCACGTCCTCCATGCCATAGACGCGGTCGTGGATGTACTGCTTGTCCTCCCAGCTGTTCTTGAAGACATGGTGCAAGATGCCGAACAGCAGCGGCACATCGGTGCCGGAGCGGAAGCGCACGTAGATATCGGCTTTCGCCGCGGTGCGCGTATAGCGCGGGTCGGCGACGATCACCTTGCAGCCGTTCTCCTTGGCGTGCAGCGTGTGCAGCATCGACACCGGATGCGCTTCCGCCGCGTTGGAGCCGAGGAAGAACAACGACTTCGAGTTCTGTTCGTCGTTGTACGAATTGGTCATCGCGCCGTAGCCCCAGGTCTGGGCGACGCCGGCAACGGTGGTGGAATGGCAGATGCGCGCCTGGTGATCGCAATTGTTGGTGCCCCAGAGCGACACCCACTTGCGCAGCAGGTAGGACTGTTCGTTGTTGTGCTTCGAGGAACCGACCACGAACAGCGCATCCGGGCCGGATTCCTTGCGGATCTTCAGCAGCTTGTCGGAAATTTCCGCGTACGCGGTGTCCCAGGTAATCCGTTTCCACTTGCCGCCCTCGAGCTTCATCGGGTACTTCAGGCGATGCGAGTCGTGCGTGATGCCGTGCTCGCGGATCGAGGCGCCCTTGGCGCAGTGCGCGCCGAGGTTGATCGGCGAATCGAACACCGGCTCCTGGCGGATCCAGACGCCGTCCTGCACGTGCGCGTCGATCGCGCAGCCCACCGAGCAATGCGTGCAGATGGTGCGCTTGACTTCGATCTTGCCGCCCGAGTCATCCTTCGCTTTTGCCTCGCCGATCATGTTGAACGGCAGTTGGGCGGCGGCGACACCCGCGCCGGCGGTGAGGCCGGAGCGCTTGAGGAAGCTGCGTCTATCGATGGTCTTGGCGAGGACGCCGTTCAGGCCCTGCGCAAGACGAGATTGAGAAGCGACGCTTCCGTTCGCTTTACGGGTAAGCAGCATGGCGCGCCTCCTAAACCTTGGTGGTGCGGTAGTAGTTCTCGATGTGCGCGCTGACCTTGTAGCCGCTGGTCGCGCGCTTGTCGTCGCTTGCCGTCTGGGCCGGCTCGGAGGCGTTCTTGCCGACGACAGCCGCGACAGCCGCCGCGCCGCCTGCACCTGCCGTCAAAAGGAAATTCCTGCGGGAAAGGACCGTCTTTTTCGGACTCATGCCTGCCTCCTTTTTATGCGTCGCCCTCTTTGCACCAACTCGGGGCTCGCTTATGAAATCATTTGCAAGTTACCTGTGTCTTACTCATTGATCAAGTGCGGAAAACAGCCCAACCGAAAATAATTCTTGTCTGTGCGCCGACAGTTGATAGCGGTTCTCAGTGACGGTTTATCAAAGCATCTCGAAAGCTTCGCGCTCGAGTTCGAAAAATGCGCGCGCAAAGCGCGCCACGAGGCGGTAAAAAACTGCTTTGGGGGAAGCGCTTACCGCATCGCAAAAGGCGATTGCGCCGCGATAAAGAAAGCGTTCGAAATACTCTTTCTGCTCTTCGTCCGCGCGATGCTGCACCGCAATAGCAAAGCGCATGGTTTCGCACAGGCCGGCGATGTGGTCTTCGGGCTCATGCACTGTCTCGCGCCGCGCCATTCCCCAGCGTTTCAGCTGCTGACGCAGCTCAACCAGCGGGTTGTCGGTCGCGTACTTGATCGTGTAATGCGTCAGGTACGGCGTCACCTCCGCCCTGCCCGTGCCGACGAAGAGTTCGGTGTGCTCGTTCTCCAGCACCACCGGGAAAGCGGTTTTCGCCGCGGCAACCAGCTCGCGCCAGGCGAGCGCAACCGGCTCCTGGCTGCCTTCGAAGGCGTTCGCATGCAGCAACTGGGCGAGCACGCCTTCGTCCGGCGCGGCGTAAAACAAACGCGCGATGAGCCCGTAGATGCCCGCCCGCGCCTCGTCTTCGGGCTCAAGCGCCCGGCCGTTCACGGGTTCAATCACTTCGGCCGGGTGTAATCGAAGATCGAGGGCTCGCTGGTCGAGCCCGCCATGTCGATCACGCGGCAGTCGCCGCACATCTGCAGGCGCTTGAGCGCGCCGCCGCCGGCGAACATTGAATGCGCCGCCAGCTTGCCGGTCATGTTCTCGATCATGCGCCGGGTGCCGAAAGGCTTACCGCAGCTGACGCAGTTGAACGGGTCGGCCTCGTTGAGTGTTGCAGGTTGCTTTGCTTTTTCTTCAAAAGACAATCTTGGAACAAGAGCAATTGCGCTTTCTGGGCATGTCTTCTCGCACAGGCCGCACTGCACGCAGTTTCGCTCGATGAAGCGCAGCACCGGCGCTTCCGGGGAATCGAGCAACGCTGCTTCCGGACAGGCGCTGATGCAGGCCTTGCACAGCGTGCAGGTCTCCTTGTTGACCGTGATTGCCCCGAAGGGAGCACCCGCCGGGAGAGCCAGTTCCTGTTTTTTGTTTTCAGAGTCTTTAAGCAGAAAATCGAATGAGAAATCCAGCGAGGTCCGCTTCTCGGTCGACAGATTGAACGTCGCCGCCTTCTTCACCGTCTTTGCCGGCACCAGGTCCCAGAGATTCTTCTCCAGTTTCGCGCCATCGATAACCAGGAAATGCGCGCCCGTATAGCCAAGGCCCTGCAGGATCGCCTCGGCGAACGACATCTGCTTTTTCAGGGCAGCGATGTAACCCTCCGGCTCGCGGCCAGTCGCCAGTACCGCTACCTGGCTCGCGCCGTAGCACACCGCGCCAAGCAGCAGGTCGATGCCGATGGAGGCGATGTGGAAGCACTCAAGAGGGATCACGCGCGCCGGCAATCCGCGTCCGGCACCCTGCGGCGAGAGCCCACGCGCACCGAAGCCGGCGCGCTTGCCGACCGAGCGGACCGCGTCGCGGCCTGATTCGACATCGTGCAGCAGCACGCAGGCGTCCTTGCCGCCCGCTTCTCGGTACACGGACAGCAGGGTTTTCAGCCGCGCGCCCAGGTCCGGCACTGGCGGGTAGACGTAGCTCATCGCGCCTGACGGGCAGACCGTCGCGCAACCGCCGCAGCCTGCGCAAAGGTGCGGCTCGACCCGCACGTGGTCGCCGTCGGCGCTGATGGCGCCCGTGGAACAGACGTCGATGCATTGCGTGCAGCCGGTCTTGCCCGAGCGGCCGTGCGCGCAGATGCGTTCCCGGTACTGCGTGAAGCGAGGCTTGCTGAACTCGCCGACCAGCGCCGTGAGCTTCTGCGCCGCCAGCGCCTGCTCGAGCGGCTCGGCGCCCGGCGCGGCGTAACCCTGCGGCAGGTCCGGCACGCGGATGAGTGGCTGGCGCGACAAATCGAGCACCAGGTCGAAGCGTTCCTTGCGCGGCGGAGCCTGGCGCGCGAAATCGATCGCGTTCACCGGGCCGCAGGCCTTGACGCACTCGCGGTGCGCCTTGCACTTGTCCAGGTCGATCTGGTAGCTGAAATCGATCGCGCCTTCCGGGCAGGCGCGCAGGCAGGCGTTGCAACGGGTGCACAGGTCGAGGTCGATCGGGTTGTCCTGCATCCATTCCACTTCAAACGCACCCAGCCAGCCGGAGATCGACGTGACTTTGCCCGACCACACCGGGAAGCTGCGCTCGCCGGGCTGCTCGCCCGAGCCCTTGCCCGTCAGCAGGACGCTCACCTCCAGCGAACCCGCGAGCCGCCCGGCCCAGTCGAGCGCCGCGTCCGAAGGGCCGATGATCAGCAACTGGCCGGACGACTTGTAATCCACTTGCGCGACCGACTCGGGCTCCGGCAGCGCGGCCCCCGCGAGCAGCGCCGCCATCTTCGGCCCGGCGCCCCTGCCCTCGACCGACCAGCCGGCCAGTTCGCGGATGTTGACGAAGGAAATCCGCGCCTGCGACTGCGCCGCCGACGCAAGTTCGGAAAACAGCGGCGCTTCCTGCGTGCAGGCGACGATCAGGTCGGGATCAGCCAGTGCGGCCTGGAACGCGCCCGCCTCCTTGCGGCACAGCTCGCGATGCACCATGACTGGCTGCTGCAACTTCAGCGCCTCACCGAGGCGCTTGGCGTCGATGGGGAGCGTGCCGTTGCAGGAACAGAGCTTAAGCGTCTTGCTTGCCAGCGACATCTTCCGGTTCTTGCTTTGGCATCTCGGCTTTTTCCGCCTGATTGGATTGTTCCGCCTCTTCGGCCAGGCGCTCTTCCTCGGCCACCTTCTCAGGGCCCTTCACCGCCACGTCGCGCACGCGGTTGATCGCCTTCAGCATCTCCAGCGGAATCGGCTCGCTCTGCGTGTAATCCTCGGAATACGCTTCGAAGGGATCCGGAATGTTGTAGTGCGCGTCGGCAAACAGTTTCTTCAAGGCATCCCGGCGCGTTCCGGGGTCCACCTTCGGATTCATGAAGGGCGTGAAATCCGAATCGGGATTGAGTTCTTCCACAGGCTGCAACGGAGGCATCGATTCTTCCTTTGCCTCTGGAACGACAGGTTTTTCCTCAGGCTGCTGTTTCAGCCGCGACCAACGATCAAGAAACGCCTCTTTTTCCTGCGTCATCGTTCGACCCGGTCCTTGGGATGGACGAAAGAGCGCGGCTTGATGCGCTTCTTCGGTTCGGGCCGGTAGTTCTTCTCCACGTATTCGCCGATCCAGCCGAAGATCGCAGGCGGCATGGTCACGCTGTCCACCGAGTGCCCGCCGTCCATCCAGCGCCCGCCTTCGTCGTAGCTCGCAGTAACCTGAAGAGGCAGGCCCTGCTCGCCCTCCATGCGCCACAACACGAACACGCGCGGCGATTCGGAGGAGACGTTCATGTAGTAGCCCTCGATCTCGTCACGGTGAATGGCGAGCTCGAAACCAGGATGCAGCCATTGCTCATAATCGTCCTGCTGCATGAGCAGGCGCGCGGCGCCCGGCGGCTCTTCGGATTCGAGCACCGATACCGGCTCCCAGATCACACTCTCCCAGCGGCTGCGTGCGATGCGCCGCTGCATGACGACCGCGAGCGTTTTGGGGGCCTTTTCCATCATGTGAACGGGGTTTCCTATCCGGGACGAACTATACTGCTATATGATCGTCAGAGCCCTCTGAAGTGCCAATAAACCCATGCCGCAAAAGGTGATTTCGATCCGGCCACAGTCCCGCATGCCAGGGACGAAGGCGCCGCGGTACGACGGCTCGCAGCTGGCGGACACGCGCGGACGGCCGATGCGCGACCTGCGCATTTCGGTCACCGATCGCTGCAATTTCCGCTGCACCTACTGCATGCCGCGCGAGGTATTCGACGCGGATTACAAATTCCTGCCGCACGAGGCGATCCTGAGCTTCGAGGAAATCGCGCGCCTCGCCGGCATCTTCATCGGCCTGGGCGTGAAGAAGATCCGCCTTACCGGCGGCGAGCCGCTGCTGCGCAAGGGCCTGCCCGATCTGGTGGCGATGCTCGCTCCGCTGGGCGCGGACCTGACGCTCACCACCAACGGTTCGACACTGGTGAAGCACGCGCAGGCGCTGAAGGACGCGGGCCTGGATCGCCTCACGGTAAGCCTCGATTCGCTCGATGAGGCCACCTTCCGCGCCATGAACGACGCCGACTTTCCGGTCGAGAAAGTGCTGGATGGCATCGCCGCCGCGGCCGATTCCGGCTTTTCGCCGGTCAAGATCAACATGGTGGTGAAGCGCGGCGTGAACGACCAGCAGATCGTCGAGGCGGCCCGGCACTGGCGCGATTCGGGCCACATCCTGCGCTTCATCGAATTCATGGACGTCGGCAGCACCAACGGCTGGCGCATGGACGACGTGATTCCGTCGGCGGAGGTCGTGCGGCGGATTTCCGAAGCCTTCCCGCTCGAGCCGGTCGAAGCGAACTATGCCGGTGAAGTGGCCGGGCGCTGGCGCTACAAGGACGGCGCCGGCGAGATCGGCGTCATCTCCTCCGTCACGCAGGCCTTCTGCGCCGACTGCAACCGCATGCGCCTCTCGACCGAAGGCTCGCTCTATACCTGCCTGTTCGCCCAGCAGGGCCACGACCTGAAATCGCTGCTGCGCGGCGGCGCCGATGACGATGCGATCCGCGATTCCATCGCTGCCGTCTGGCGCCTGCGCGACGACCGCTACTCGGAACTGCGCACTGCCGAGACGGCGAAGAAGCCCAAAGTGGAAATGTCCTACATCGGTGGCTAAGCCCTACCGCCCCAAACTCACCAACGCCGCCCGGCCCGCGACCTTCGAGGTCGAGGCCGTCAACGAGCGCGGCGAGATGGTGCCGACCTCGATTGCGGGCGAGCATCCGCTGACGCTGTACCTCGACAAGCGGGAGCTGGTGACGCTGATGACGCTCGGCCATGCGCCGGAGGCGCTGGCGGTCGGCTTCCTGCGCAACCAGCGGCTGGTCGCGGGCATCGAGGACATCGAAGCGGTACAGGTGGACTGGGAAACGGATTCCGTAGCGGTGACCACAAACCGGGTTTTTAAGGGCGTTGAAGAGAAACTGCAAAAGAAAACGGTCACCACCGGTTGCGGCCAGGGCACGGTCTACGGCGACCTGATGGAGGAGATCGACAGCATCAAGCTGCGCGACGATGTGAAGCTCGCGGACACCGACCTGTTCGTGCTGCTGGAGAAGGTGCGCAAGCACGAAACCATCTACAAGCAGTCGGGCGCCGTGCATGGCTGCGCGCTGGCGACCCTCGACGGCGAAATCCTGATGTTCGTGGAAGACGTCGGCCGCCACAACGCGGTGGACGCGATCGCCGGTTTCATGTGGCTTGACGCAATCGACGGCTCGGACAAGCTGTTCTACACCACCGGCAGGCTGACCTCGGAAATGGTGACCAAGTGCGCGCAGATGCGCATCCCGTTCCTGGTCTCGCGTTCGGGCCTGACCAAGATGGGCCACGACATCGCGGGCCAGGTCGGCCTGACGATGCTCGGGCGCGCGAGCGGCCGCCACTACCTGGCGTTCACCGGCAAGCACCGCCTGCAACGCACTGCGACGCAGCCGACCGCGATCGCCTGAATGCTGCCCCAGCTGCCAGCCTCCCAGGCTGCCGCCGCTCCCTGCGAGAGCGTGGCCGACTGGTGGCCGCGCCACCGCGCCATCGCGCGCGATCACGCCGATCCCATCCACCAGGCCATCGTCGGCGGCTTTGTCGCCGACCGAGTCGGCTGGGCGTTCGCTTCCGGCTACCAGGCCGCGCTGCACGCCCTCTTCCCGGATGCGCCCGCCGACCGCATCTGCGCGCTCTGCGTGACCGAAGCCGACGGCAACAGTCCGAAAGCCATCAAGAGTTCGTTACGGCAAACCGGCGACGACTGGGTGCTCAACGGGTCGAAGCGCTGGACGACGCTCGGGCCGGAAGGCGCGCTTTTCTTCGTCGCTGCGCGCGACGAAGCCGCGTCGGCAGCCCGGGTCAGGATACGGATTGCAAAAGTTGATTCAAAAGCCGAAGGACTGAAGATAGAGAGCATGCCGGCGACGAAATTCGTGCCCGAAGTTCCGCATGCGCGGCTTCGATTCGAAAACCTGAAGGTAGAAGAAGCCGAAATCCTGCCGGGCGACGGCTATGACGAGTACGTGAAGCCGTTCCGCACCGTGGAGGACATCCACGTGCAGGCCGCAGTGCTGTCCTACCTCATGCGCGAGGGCCAGCGGCTGTCGTGGCCGCAGGACTGGCTCGAGCGGCTGTCCGCGCTCCTCGCCGCTCTTGGAAAACTCTCGGACATGCCCGCCTCGCACGCCGAGACGCATATTGCGCTTGCCGGCGCGCTTGCGATCGGTGCGGGCCTGATCGGCGAAACCGAGGCATTCTGGCAGGCCGCTGCCGCGGATCCGGCGGCGCTGCGCTGGCGCAGGGACCGGGAGCTCCTGAAAATTGCCGGTGGCGCGCGCGAGCAGCGCACCAGGCGGGCCTGGGAGCGATTGCGGGCGTAGGCAAATTCCCTACCTGTGGCGGGGGCCATTCCCCGCGTCACCGCGCGGCGCCACTCAGCTAACGTTACGAGTTCTCCCGATGAAATACTCGCTCTTCCAGGATACGCGCGCCGGCAAGCGTCCTTACAACGAGGACCGGCTCGGTTGCTGGCAAAACAATAGCGCCCTGCTGCTCGCGGTTGCCGATGGCATGGGCGGCCACGCCCACGGCGAAGTTGCCGCCCAGATCGCGGTGGACCATTTCGGGCAGGCATTCGCCAACGCGGCAAGGCCGACGCTGGCGGCACCGGAGCAATTTCTCAATGGCGCGGTTCGCCAGGCCCATGCCCAGATCCTGGAACAGGCACAGCAGCGCAAACTGGGCGATACGCCACGCACTACCGTGGTCGCCTGCCTGGTGCAGGACGGGCGAGCATGGTGGACGCACGTTGGCGATTCGCGCTTCTACCTGATCCGCAAGGGCCGCGTCGCCGCGCGCACGCGCGACCACACCTACGTCCAGCAACTTGTCGATTCCGGAAAAATCAGGGAAGAGGCTGCGGAAAACCATCCGGACCGCAACCGGGTAATGCGCTGCCTGGGCGGCCCGCAGGCGCCGGAAATCGATCCGGCGCAAAGCATGGTGCTGGAAAAGGACGACGTCCTGCTGCTTTGCTCGGACGGCCTGTGGGGCCCCCTGACCCAGCGCCAGATTCTGATCGGGCTGATCGGCCGGGATCCGGCGCTGGCGCTGCCCGAACTGATCGCGCTCGCCGAGGCGCGCGCTGGCGCGCAGTGCGACAACATATCGGTAGTCGCCATGCATTGGCAGGAGATAGAATCGGCAGCAGCATCGCGGGAATGACGGGGGATAGCGTCGCATGAACGATGTTGGATTGCAGCGCGACAGCCAGGCGCAGGGAGATGTCCCGCCGGCGCCCGGGCCGCTGCGCATCCTGGCGGTGGAGGATTCGCCGTCCGACTACGAGTACCTGCTGGCGGTGCTGGGCGGCTCGGGCCGGTCCGTGATTTCGCGGCGCGTGGAGGACGAGCAGAGCATGGCCGCGGCGCTCGCCGACGCCGAATGGGATGCGGTGATATCCGACAACAAGCTGCCGCGCTTCAGCGCCACCGGCGCGCTCGAAACGCTGCGGCGCTCCGGCAAGGACCTGCCCTTCATCATCGTCTCCGGAACCATCGGCGAAGAAGTCGCGGTGCAGGCGATGCAGGCGGGCGCCGACGATTACGTCATGAAAAGCAACCTGCTGCGGCTCATGCCCGCGGTGGAGCGCAGCATCCAGGCGGCCGAGTCGCGCCGCAAGCGGCGCAAGGCGAAACGCAAGCAGCGCGAAAGTGAGGAACGCCTGCAGGCGGTGGCCTCGAATTTTCCGGGCGTCGTGTTCCAGCTGCGCTACGACCAGCGCCGGCACCGGTTCACATCCGGCTTTTTCAGCGCAGGCGCCGAACGCCTGATGGGCGTTTCGGCCGAGGAACTCGGCGACGCACCGGAAGTTTTCTTCACCTTCATCGGCGCCTCCGACCGCGCGAGCCTCGAGCAGGCGGTGAACGCCGGAGCGCGCAACGGCGAGACGATACGCTGGGAAGGCCGCCTCAAGTCGGCGCCCGGCAGCGAGCCGCCGTGGGTCGAGCTGTGCGCTACCCCCAGGGCGCACAGCGCCGAGAAGGACACGCTGATCTGGGAGGGCGTGATCATCGATGCCACCGCGCGCAAGCGCGCCGAACAAAAGCTGATCGAATCGCAGGAGACGCTGCGCGCGGTGACCGTTCACCATGAATCGGAGATCGAGGAAGAGCGCGAGCGCTTCGCGCGCGAGCTGCACGACGAAAGCGGCAGCCTCCTTACCGCGCTCAAGATATCGATCGCGAATCTTGCCGGCCGCTGCGAGGCGAATGACGATGTGGCCTCGGCGACGCGCCAGTGCACCGAACTCGTCGACGCGGCGGCGCAAAGCGCGCGGCGCATCGCGCTGGCACTGCGCCCTCCGGTGCTCGATTCCGGCATCGTCGAGACTGCCCGCTGGCAGTCGCGCGAATTCGAGAAGCACACCGGCATTCGCTGCAAGGTCTCGAGCAATGTCGCCGAGTGCGACCCTGGCCGCGCGCAGACCACCGCGCTGTTCCGCATCCTCCAGGAAGCGCTCACCAATATCGCCAAGCACGCGGGCGCGACCGAAGTCGACATCCAGCTGTTTGCCGATAGCAGCGAAATAACCCTGGAAATCCGCGACAACGGCAAAGGGTTGCCGGAGAAGCAGACGGCACGCCCTGACGCGTTCGGCCTGCGCGGCATGACGGAGCGGGCGCGGGTGCATGGCGGCTGGGTCGAATTTTCGAGCCAGCCGGGCAAAGGCACCACGGTGATGGCTGCGGTCCCGCTGGCAGCGGGCGGCGAAGGAACCGCGCAATGATCCGGATCCTGATCGCGGACGATCATCCGCTGGTGCGCACCGGGCTGCGCCAGATCCTGGCGAAGCACGAGGACATGTCCGTGCTCGGCGAAGCCGAGGACTACAACGGCATCCTCGCGCATCTGCGCGACACCGAGTTCGACGTGATGCTGCTCGATGTATCGCTGCCGGGTAAGAATGGCATCGAAATCCTGAAATCGCTGCGCGAAATACATCCGGCGCTCAAGGTGCTGATCATCAGCACCCATCCCGAGGACCAGTACGGGCTGCGCGCGCTGCGCGCCGGCGCCGCGGGCTACCTGACCAAATCAATCTCGCTCGAGCACCTGGTCGAGGCAGTGCGGGAAATCGCCAAAGGCCGCCGCTACATCAGCCGGGAACTGGCCTCGCTGCTGGCCGATAGCGTCGGCCGCAAGGATGCCGACGCGCCGGCGCATGAGTCCCTCTCGGATCGCGAGCTGCAGACACTGAAGCTGATCGCCGCGGGACGCAAGCCGGCGGACATCGCGGCCGAGCTCGCCCTGAGCCCGAAGACCGTCAGCGTGTACCGCGCGCGCATCCTCGACAAGCTGGGCCTGAAGAGCAACGCGGAACTGGCGCGCTACGCGCAGCGCCACGGCCTGGTGGACTAGCGAAGGGGGATTCCTTACCTGCCGAGCGGCAAATACCCTGCGAGGCCTGACGAACCCTTACAGGCGACTGGCTACCCCTCAGGTATCATTTTGCACAGCACTTGCAGGTGGTGAAAATTACAACAGGGGGAGGGGCAAAAAATGAAATTCGATCTGAGATTCATCGCGGCATCCACCGCGATTTCCATCGCCGCACTCGGCGCCGGCAGTCATGCACTGGCGCAGCAGAAGGCGCAGAAAAAGGGCGAATTCGCCACCAAGGAAGAAGCGCAGACGATGGTTAAGAAAGGCATTGCCTTCATCAAGAAGGAAGGCAAGGACAAAGGCTATGCCGAAATCACGAACAAGAAGGGGCAGTTCAACGACCGCGACCTGTACCTGGTGGTGTACGGCCTGGACGGCGTGGTGCGCGCGCACGGGGCGAACGAGAAGATGGTCTCGCAGAACCTCATGGACCTGAAGGACGTGGACGGCAAGGCGTTCGTCAAGGAACGGGTCGAACTCGCCCACAGCAAGGGAACGTTCTGGCAGGAATACAAATTCACCAACCCGATATCCAAGAAGATCGAGCCCAAGCTGGCGTATTGCGAGAAACTCGAAGACACCGCGGTCTGCGGTGGCGTCTACAAGCACTGAGTCGTCATGAAACTGTCCGGCAAGCTCATGATCGCGCCCCTGGTCGCGATCGGATTTCTCGTCGCGCTGGCAATGGCGGGCTTCTACGCGCTCACGCTGCAGCAGCGGGCGGCGGACAATTTCTACCAGGGGATTTTCTCGCGCTACCAGGCCGCGGTGCAGACCGAGACCGCGGTCGGCAAGGTGCATGCGGGAATCTATCGCCTGCTGAACCTCTCGGATGCCATCGGCGCGGAGCGGACCGCCCAGGAAGCCGCGGCCTACAAGCAGCAGCTGACCATGGCGCAGAATTCGTTCAGGAAGCTCACCGGCCGGACTGAAGAGGAGCAAAAGCAGGTCCAGGCCGCGGGCGCCAAGCTCGCCGAGTACATCAAGGCGGCCGACCTTGCGATCAGGCTGGGCTCGGTCGACGTCAATACCGGCACGGCGGCGATGCAGACGGCCGACCAGGCGTTCGTCGAGATGGCCAAGATCCTCGCCGCCGTCGTCGAGGCGGAGCGCCACACGGCGGAGGAGATCTTCGAAAGCACCCGCAGTTCGTACCAGACCGCATGGATCACGATGCTGGCCCTCGCCATCGCGGCCGTGGTCGTCAGCCTGCTTGCCGCGACGATCCAGTCGCGCAGCATCGTCTCGCGCCTGCGCATGGCGATGGCTTCCGCCGAGGCGCTCGCACGGGGCGATCTCACGCACCGCGTAGCGGCTGATTCCAGGGACGAGGTCGGCCAGACGCTTGCGGCGCTCGCGAATTCAACCGAGCAGCTTGCGAAACTCGTCGGCACGGTGCGCCACATCACGGAGTCGGTTGCAGGGGCTTCGGGCGAAATCGCGCGCGGCAACCAGAACCTTTCCGAACGCACGGAAGAACAGGCTTCGAGCCTCGAGCAGACCGCCGCGTCGCTGGAGGAACTGACCACGACGGTGCGGCAGAACGTGGATAGCGCGCGCCAGGCGACCCAGCTGGCGTCCGCCGCCTCGGGCGCCGCGGGCAAGGGCGGCCAGGTGGTGGGCAGGGTCGTCGAGACGATGGATGGCATCACCGGCTCTTCGAAGAAAATATCGGAGATCATCGCGGTGATCGACGGCATCGCATTCCAGACGAACATCCTGGCGCTGAATGCTGCCGTGGAAGCCGCGCGTGCCGGCGAACAGGGGCGCGGTTTCGCCGTTGTCGCCGCCGAAGTGAGGAATCTCGCGCAGCGCAGCGCGGCGGCCGCCAAGGAGATCAAGAACCTGATCGAGGAATCGGTGCAGCGCATCGAATCGGGCTCGCTGCTGGTCGCCGAAGCGGGCGCCACGATGCGGGAGATCGTCGGCGCGGTCAGGCAGGTGACTGAAATCGTCGGCACGATCGCCGTCGCGTCGCAGGAACAGAGCGGCGGCATCGACCAGGTAAACCAGGCCATGTCGCAGATCGACGGCGTTACGCAGCAAAACGCGGCGCTCGTCGAGGAGGCGGCCGCCGCGGCCGCGAGCCTCCAGGATCAGGCATCGCAACTGACCTCGGCAGTGGTCGCGTTCAAGATTGACGATGACCGTGCCGCGCCCGGGTCGGAGACCGTGGCGGAAGTCATTCCCACGGTGGACACGCAAATCGAACACCGGCCGGCGGCAAGGCGCACTCGCCTCGCCCGCCCGGCGTAGCCGCCCTACTCGCGCAGGCGCGCCGGCACCACCGCCGCCTTGAGGCGGTTGTCGATGGACGCCACTCCCTTGAGCCGCGCAACCACGTCGGCGCAGATCTTGATTTGATCCGCGCGATCGACGCCGCCTTCGAGCGTCACGCGCCCGTTCTCCGCAGTGACCCGCAACTTGCAATGCGACGTGCTCGATTCCGTGCGCAGCGCCGCCCGCACCCGGTGCACCAGCGCCGTATCGCGCAACTGCACGCGCGACGCTTCGGTCTCGGCGAACCGCTGGGACCTGGCCAGCCTCACGATCTCGTCGACGCACTCCACCACCGACAACCGGTCGGTGTTCAGGCACATGTCGTACTCGTCGATGTCGCGGCTGCCGATGTGGAAATGCCGGCGCATCACCACGCCGGAGGCCTCGTCGTTCTGGTCGACGATACGCTCGACCTCCCGCTCGTCGACGGACCCGAGGCGCTCCATCATGCGCTTGACGCGCAGCGAACGTGACGCGGACACGCACACCCGCACCGCGTGCGGCACCTCTTTCAGCAGCGAGGTCGCGCCCCAGCCACGCAGGACGATGCCGTCCTGCGACTCGGCGAGCGACAGGATCTCGTCAGCGGTGAGCAGGCGCAGCATGAGCTGGTCGGTGGTCAGGCGCTCGATCAGGCCCTGCTTGCCCTCTAGAAAGCTGATGACATGGCTCTTGCGGATGCGCGTGCGGTTGGCAAGCGTATCGATCATCTCGTGGTGTTGTACCTTGATGCCAAGCGACTCGGCGACGCCTTGCGCGACGTCCTTGCCGAGCGACCCTATTTCCCGATTCATTGCAATCAGCGGCATGACTGTTGTTCCCCCTGCCGCTATTCTAGCTTCGCCGCTTCCGCCGATCGCGTGTTTGCAAATCCTTGCAATATGCTTGCGTCCCGGCCGCCGCACTAAACCCGGTAGCCGATGCGCAAGCCACCCCAGTGGCGGCCGTTGACGTAGATCGGCGCCGACGCGTCCTTCATCATTACGAACACGCCGCCTCCCATGTCGCGCCGGTAGGTCTGGAGGAGGAACGCCTGTGTATTCTGGCCCGCGCCGAGGCCGGTGCGGTCGTTGAACATCCGCCTGTTGCGGCAATTCGCGGTGTTCCAAACCGGATCCGCGCCCTGCGGCTGGGAGAACTTGAGATTGTGGGTGGGCAGGTAGCCGTTGACGTCGACGGCGGCGGAGAACGCCACCCTCGGGTCGAGGTCCAGCATGGGTTCCTGGATCGTGGGCAGCACGCGATCGGTCACGGGCAGGCACCGCGAGAGCATTTGCCGGGGGTTGGTACCGGGCACCGGCACGTAGTCCGAGTCGAACAGGTCGGCCTCGGAGATCTCGCCGCTGGAGATTGCGGCCTCGAACAGCTTTCCGGCGCGCGCCGCGCCCTCCTGCACCGCGCGGATGAAGCGCGTGTCCGCGGACTCCGCGCCGGTCGCCGCGATCAGCTGGATCACCGTCTCGGACGCCGACAGCAGGTTGCCGATCCGCACCCTGGCCTGGTCGAAGTTATCGCTCGATTGCGCGACCCCGACGGCCAGCTCGTCCACCCGCTCCGCCAACGCCGCGCACTGCGTCTCGATGGCCTCCGTGGATTCCGCGATCCGGCCCACTTCGTTGTCGAACGACGACATCGCGCGGCCCGCGGTATCGATCACCGCGCCGATCGCCTGCGTGCCCGCCCGCACGCGCTCGGCCCGCCGCATGTTGGTGGCGCTTTCAGCCACCACGACATCCGCGCTCGCGGTGAGGCGCACCATGGATTCCTCGATCTTGCTCGTCGCATCGGCCGTCATTCCCGCCAGATTCTTCACCTCGGAGGCGACCACGGCGAAACTGCGCCCCGCGACGCCGGCACGCGCCGCTTCGATCGCCGCATTCAGCGCGAGCAGGTGCGACTGGCGCGCTATGCGCGCAATGCCGCCGGTCACCTCGGCGACATGGGAAAGCGTCTGGCGCAGGCTCACGATCTCGCGCTCGATCGCGGCGACTCCTTCCACCATGCTGCGGATTTCCTTGAGCGAAACTTCAACGGTTTCGCGCGAAGCGGAGACCTCCGCGCCGGCGCGCCGCGACACCTCGCGCGCCTCCCGCGCGGCGACCGCGATGCCATGGTTGCCGCTCGTGGTCGCGGCCGATGCCTGCCGCAGGTCGCCGCAGACTTCTGCCTGGCGCTTGAATCGCGCCGTCACCTCCTCGACGTGACCCGCGACATCGCAGATCTCGATGCCCAGCTTGCCGGCCTCGTCGGCAATCTTGCCGATGACCTCAACATTGCTTCCGGATCGTCCCCATCTCCAGAGCTTCATCATTGCCTTTCCTCCTCCATTGCATGCTCATTTCCCCGGCAGGCGGCCTAGAATCTGCCGCAGGGTCGCGCGCAGGCTTTCGACCGCGACCGGCTTGCTCAGGTAGCCGTTGGCGCCCAGGGACAGGCCGCGCATCACGTCCGACATCTCGGCCCGCGAGGTCACCATCAGGACTGGAATCGCGCGCATTTCCGGATGCTTGCGGATGCGCGTCAGAATCTGCAACCCGCTGACGTTCGGCAACTCGATGTCCAGCAGGATCATGTCCGGCAGGCCATGCTGCTTCAGCAGCGCGCCCAGGCCCGCGGCATCGAACGCGCCGTACGCCTCGAATCCGTCCGTGGTGAGCACCTTCTTGAGCACCGCATTGGTGACCGGCTCGTCCTCGACGAACATGACCTTGTTGCCGGCGGCATCGGCCGCTCCGGGGCTGCGCCGCGCAACCGCGACGTAGAAACCTTCGGCCTCGAGCTTCGAGGTGCCGATCCTGAACTCCGGATCGAGCACCACTTTTTCGGGCGCCTGATTCTTCACCGCGGCGGCCGTCGCCGAGGCGGCAGGCGCCTTCGCGGCCGGCTGTTCCCTAGCCGCCGGCGGGAGCTTCTCGGACTGCACCGCGGCATTGGCGAAATGCACCGTGAAATCCAGGTCGAATTCGTCGCTGGCGGCTCCCATGGCAGGCTCCGTCAGCCGCGCGACAATTCGACCAGCCGCGCGCTTATTTCGCGCAGTGGCAGTATGTCGTGCACCGCACCCGCGGCGATGGCCTGCTTCGGCATGCCAAATACGACGCAGCTCGCTTCATCCTGGGCGATGTTGTGCGCGCCCCTCTGGCGCAACTCGAGCATCGCCTGCGCGCCGTCGGCCCCCATGCCCGACAGCATCACGCCGATGCATTTGCCGCCGGCAGTCTGGGCAGCGGAGCGAAATAGCGGATCCACGGACGGCCGATGGCGATTGACCGGAGGGCCATCCGAAAGGCGGATGGTAAGGCGGCCCTGCTTGCGCTCGACCAGCAGGTGCCAGTCGCCGGGTGCGATGTAGGCGCTGCCGCTGGCCAGAAACTCGCCATCGTCCGCTTCCTTCACGTGAATGCGGCATTGGGTATCGAGGCGCTGCGCGAAGGTGCGCGTAAAACCGCCCGGCATGTGCTGCGCGATCAGGATCGGCGGCATGTCCTCCGGCAGCGGCATCAGCACTTCGCGCAACGCTTCGACGCCGCCCGTCGAGGCGCCGATCACGATGGTCTTGTCGCTGGCCGTTCCCACGCTGCGCGCAAGCGGCGGCGGGGCCGCGCCTCTCGCGATGGATGGCAACGCCGCACCGCGGGGCGGCAGCGTCCGGTCGCCGACGGGCGTGCGCGCGACCCGGCGCGTCACCCGCGCGGCCGCCGCGGCGCGCACCTTCTCGGCGACCTCCTCCGTATAGGCGGCCAGGCTCTCGGCATCGCCGGCAACCGGCTTGGCGACGAAATCCACGGCGCCCAGCTCCAGCGCCCGCATCGTCACTTCCGCGCCGCGCGCGGTCAGCGACGACACCATGACGACAGGCAGCGGCCGGATGCGCATCAGTTTTTCGAGGAACTGCAGCCCATCCATGCGCGGCATCTCGACATCGAGCGTCAGCACGTCCGGCGTGGAAGCCTTGAGCCGCTCGATCGCGGCGATCGGGTCGCTCGCGACCGCGATCACGGTCATGTCCGGCTGCGAATTGATGGCGCGGCTCAGCAGGCCTCGGACCACCGCCGAGTCGTCGACCACGAGGACGCGGATCTTGCCGGCGCCGTTCATTTCCGGCCCTTCGAGAAAAGCTCGAAATCCCCCGACGCGGTGACCTGGTTCATGCGCTCGAGGTAGTTGTGCTCGCGTTGTCCAACGGTGTCGTTGCTCAACGAGCGCAGCTTCTTCACCAGCACCTTGCCGGTCCTGGGGAAGAAATAGACCTTGCGCGGCCAGACATCGTAGAGGTCCCTGGCAACGACCGGGATGCGTTCCTCGCGCAGGAAATCGAGCACGAACTCGCCGTTCTGGTCGCCGACGTTCAGCGTGTCCAGCCCGTCGAGAACCTTGCCTCCGCCGAACACCTTTGCGACCAGCTTGGCGCGCGCGGCGCCGAGCTTGACCACCTGGTTGATGAGCAGTTCCATCGCGTACACGCCGAGCCGGGCCGACACCGACGCCACGTCATTCACCGCGCGCGACTTCCCCGGCAGCATGAAATGATTCATGCCGCCGACGCACGCCGAGGCGTCCCAGAGGCAGGCGGAGACGCAGGAACCGAGCACGGTCACGATCATCACGTCGCGCCGCGCGGCGTAGCACTGCCCCGGCAGGATCTTGATCGCTTCGAGTTGGAAGCGCGTGTCGAAATAGCGGGCGAGGACCGGCGCGTCGGTCATCGCGTCAGGTTTCTACGGGGCGCGCGGCGAGTCGACGGCACGCCGTTCATAGGACGTCTTGCCGCAGTTGCGCAGCGCCGCGTGCCCAGTGGCGTAACTCTCGGAATGGCCGACGAACAACAATCCGCCTGGCCGCAGCACATCGATGAACCGGTCGAGGACCTGGCGCTGCGATTCCTTGGAGAAATAAATCATCACGTTGCGGCAAAAGATCACGTCGAAGCGCTCGCCCGAGGGCCAATCGTTTCCCTGCAGGTTGCATGGCGAAAATCTTACCATCGCCTGCAGTTCCGGCCGGACCATGATGCGCCCCTCGTTCGGCCCGACGCCCTTCAGAAAAAATCGCCGCAGGCGCTCCGGATTCATGTTGTCGACCGCCTCGAGCGCGTAGGATCCGCGCCGCGCGCGGCTCAATACCTCGGTGTCGATATCGGTGGCGATGATTTCCGCCGGGCATTCCACCTCGCGTAGCGCGATCGCCGCTGAATAGGGCTCTTCGCCGGTAGAACAGGCGCTGCTCCAGACCCGCAGCCGTCCGCCGCCCGGCGCGCTGCGGCGGCGCGCCGCCGCGTAGGTGGCCAGCATCTCGAAGTGATGGCCTTCGCGGAAAAAAGACGTCAGGTTGGTCGTCAGCGCATTGACGAACTGCCCGCGCTCCACGCCGTCCGGCTGCTCGACCAGGTCAAGGTACTCGCCGAAATTGCCGATCCCGGTGCTGCGCAGGCGCCGAGCCAGGCGGTTGTAGACCATGTTCTCCTTGTGCTCCGCAAGCGCAATGCCCGCGAGCTTCGCGATCAGTTCACGCACGCGCCGGAAGTCACCCGGAGAGAAGGGATATTCCCGCTGCGCGCTGAACGCGTTCGCCGCAGATTTCATGGATTTTTTCTCAGGCACGGTACTGGATGAAGCGTGAAGAAGGCTAAAACTCCTCCCAGCCCTCTTCGCCGGCCTTGCCGGCCTTGCCCTCGCTGCGCTTCTCTTCCCGCCCGCGCGGCAGCTCGGCCACCGGCGCCTTCGCCTCCTGCCGGGCCAGTGCGGTCGCCTTCGGTTTCTTCTGCGCAGCCGCGGTTGCCTGCACCGCCGCCGGCGCCGCCGCCCTCCCCGCCTCGGCCAGCTTGAAGCTGCCCACCGCGCGCGTCAGCGTCGTCGCCTGCTCCTCCAGCGACGCCGAGGCCGCCGTCGCCTCCTCCACCATCGCCGCGTTCTGCTGCGTCACCTTCTCCAGCTGCTGCACCGTGTCGCTCACCTGCGTCAGGCTCTGCGACTGCTCCTGCGAAGCCGCCGAAATCTCCGCAATCAGCCCGTTCACCCGTTTCACCGACTCCACGATCTCGACCATCGTCTTGCCCGCCTCCGCCACCTGCTTCGACCCGGCGTCGATGCGCCCTACCGAGTCCGAGATCAGCTGCCGGATTTCCTTCGCCGCCGCCGCCGAGCGCTGTGCCAGGCTCCTCACCTCCGAGGCCACCACCGCAAACCCCCGCCCCTGCTCCCCCGCCCTCGCCGCCTCCACCGCCGCGTTCAACGCCAATATGTTCGTCTGGAACGCAATCCCGTCGATCACCCCGATGATGTCGGCGATCTTCTTCGACGACGCCGAGATCCCCGACATCGTGCTCACCACCGCCCCCACCGCGTCGCCCCCGCGTGCCGCCACGTCCGAGGCCGCCGAAGCGTGCTGGCTCGCCTTTTTCGCGTTCTCCGCGTTCTGCGACACCGTCGCGGTCATCTCCTCCATCGAGGCCGCCGTCTGCTCCAGGCTCGAGGCCTGCTCCTCCGTCCGGCTCGACAGGTCCGCGTGGCCTTGCGCAATCTCCGCGCTGGACACCTGGATCGATCCGGCAGCCTCGCGGATGTTTCCCACGATCGGCCGCAGTTGCTGCTGCATGCGCGCCAGCGCCGACATCAGGCTGGTTGAATCTCCGGCGGCAATCCTCGCGTTGCGGGTGAGGTCGCCCGAGGCAATGCCGTCGGCGAACCCGACCGCTTCTTCCGGTTCGGCGCCGATCGTCTTCATCACCTGCCGCGCCGACCACAGCAGCATGCCGGCGACCACCGCCAGAACGGCCAGCATGCCTCCGCCGATCGCGGACAACACCAGGTCGCGCGCCACCATTGCGCCGTGGTCCCGGAATCCCGCCTTGAGACGGCCTACGGTCTTGCCGGAGGCATCCTTCATCTCGCGTTCCACCAGCAGCAGACCCGAAACATCCGCCGGCGTCTTCGCCACATCGGAAGTCAGCGACTTGCCATCGGCGTCAAAAAACTCGGCGAAAGCCACCTGCTTGTCGCGCGAAATTTCCTTGACGAACGTGCCGAGCGCGGTCAAGTCATAGTTGGTTACGTAGGGCGTGCCCACGTGCGCGAACATTTCCACGGTGTGCTCGGCCTGCTGCGCGAAACCCTCGCTCAAATGGCGCACGACCATGCTCGCGCCGATCGCCGCCGCCGCCACCATGACGAGGATCGACAGCGACAACGCCGGTACGAGCAGCCGCGCGCGCAGCGATTTGAACTTGAGCATCTGCTTCAAGCTCAGAGCTTGTCGACCTGGACGGCCTTGCCGCCGCGCACGACGGTGAGGAAGACATCCTTCGCGCCCTGGTGGCTGGTCGCGGAGAATCCGACCTTCAGGCCGCCGACGTCGGTATTGAGTCCTTCCAGGGCACCGATGAAGCTCGCGCGCGTCAGATTGGCGCCCGCCTTCTTCAATGCTTCGACCAGCACCGCGGCGTCGACATAGCCTTCCAGCGACGAGTAATTTACCGGGCCGCCCTTCATGTCCTGGTGGAACTGCTTGACCACCGGCACCCCGCTGTCCGGCGAAGGCATCACCTGGGTGATGTAAACGCCGTCGCCGTCGGCACCCGCTTCGCGGATGAAATCGGCCGTGCCAATGAACGAGACCGTCATGAAACGCGCCTTGATGCCCTGGGCCTTGGCCTTTTTCACCACGGCGGAAAGCGACGCGTAGGTGCCGACGAAGATCACCGCATCCGGCGCCGCGGCCTTGATCTTGGCCAGCCCTTCGTCCACGTCGAGCGTGTTGCGCTTGTAGCGCGCCTCTTCCGCAACTTTCATGTCGCGCTTGTGCAACGCGCGGTTGACGCCTGCCTTGCCGGCCTCGCCGAATGCGTCATCCTGGATGAAAAGTGCGATCTTCTTGGCCCCGGCGTCCTTGGTCAGGCGCTCGACCATGACCTCGGTCTCGTCGAAGTACGACGCGCGCACGTTGAACACCCACTTGTTGACCGGGTTGCGCAGGAATTCCGCGCCGGTAAAAGGAAACAGGTACGGCACGCTGGCACGCGCCGCAAGCGGCACCGCCGCCGCCGAGGTCGGAGTGCCGACATAGCCGAACAACGCGAACACCTTGTCCTGCTCGATCAGCGCCTTGGTCACGGCCGCGGTCTTTTCCGGCTCGTAACCGTCATCCTTGCTGACGAGGACAACCTTGCGTCCATTGACGCCGCCTGCCGCGTTGATCCGGGCCAGGTACGCATCGGCGCCTGCTTTCAGGTTGACCCCGAGACCGGACGCCGGCCCGCTCAACGCGTTTGCCATGCCGATGTGTATTTCCTTGTCGGTAACACCATCTTCGGCGAGCGCCGGCATCCCGAGCGCTGCGAGAACCACGCCAGCGCAAAGCAGGTTACGTCGTGTTCTGTTCAGGTTCTTTGTCATGTGATCCTCCAGGTAGCAAGTATGCGCGGCCAAAGGCCACGCCGACAATCAAAGATTGTTCGAATCCGCGCCTAGAACTCTTCCCAGTCTTGCTGCGCCGCACCGCCGCCTGCGGCGATGCGCTTTCCCGCGGGCTTGACCGGCGCGAGCGCCGGCCGCGGGTCGGCCTTCTTGCGCAACGGTGTCACGGTCGCGGTGCGCAATGCGGCCGGCTTCGCCTGTCCCGCCAGTTTGAATATGGCGACCGCCTGGATTAGCGTCGATGCCTGTTCTTCGAGCGAACCGGCCGCCGCCGTCGCTTCTTCCACCATCGCCGCGTTCTGCTGCGTCACCTTTTCCAGCTGCTGCACGGTGTCGCTCACCTGCGTGATGTTCTGCGATTGCTCCTGCGAGGCCATCGCAATCTCGGCGACCAGGCTGTTCACGCCCTTCACGGCAGCGACGACCTCGGCGATGGTGCTGCCGGCCTGGGCCACCTGCTTCGAACCGGCATCCACCCGGGCCACCGACTCGGAAATAAGCTGCCGGATTTCCTTCGCGGCGCCGGAGGAGCGCTGCGCCAGGGTCCGGACTTCGCTCGCCACCACGGCGAAACCGCGGCCCTGCTCGCCCGCCCGCGCGGCTTCCACCGCCGCGTTCAGCGCCAGGATGTTGGTCTGGAACGCAATACCGTCGATGACGCCGATGATGTCGGCAATCTTCTTCGAGGATTCCGAAATCCCGGTCATCGTGCCCACGACCTCGCCGACCGCCTGGCCGCCGCGCGCCGCCACTTCGGAGGCGCCGGACGCAAGCTGGCTCGCCTTCTTCGCGTTTTCAGCGTTCTGCAGGACGGTCGCCGTCATTTCCTCCATCGATGCCGCCGTTTCCTCCAGCGACGACGCCTGTTCTTCCGTGCGGCTGGAAAGATCAGTATGCCCCTGCGCGATTTCCTGCGCCGCGGTATTCACGGTATCCGCGGCTTGCCGGACATCACCGGCGATGCGCCGCAGGCCTTCCTGCATCGCGGCAAGCGCGGACACCAGTTCCGCCACCTCGTCGCGTCCGCGTACTGCCAGGTCCTGCGTGAGATCGCCCGCCGCAATGCGCTTCGCGCCCTCGTGCGCCTCGCCGATCGGAACGAGGATCGAGCGCGCGATGAGGATCGCCGCGCCCAGGGCGACAATCACCCCGATCACCGCCATCGCGACCATGAGAATGCGCGTGCGCTGCACGGCGTCGTCCGCGAAAACCTTGGCGACCTGGAGCTGCTTTTGCTGATAGGCGACGAAGGTTCGCACCGCTCCGAGATAGCTCTCGGCCACCGGCACCAGGTTCTTGTTCAGGTCTTCGTTGACATTTTCGCCGGCGCTCTTGCGCTTGAGCATGACAGTGCGCAGTTCGCGGTAATGCGCGCGGACTTCGCTGATACCTGCGAGCAGGCGCTTTTCGTCCTCGGATACCGCGACCGTCTCGATCTGCTTCTGCAGTTCGGAAATCCTGGCCGACGTCGCATCCATGTCCTTCCTCAGGCCCTCCGCGACCAGGCCGTCCAGGATCTGCATCGAATTGTGCGTGCGCACCAGGTTTACCGCGATGTTCTTTTCCCATTGCTCGGCGAGCACCAGCTTGGCGGCATCCTGCGTGACGATTCGGTCGATGATGGCGCCCAGCTCGCCAAGCCGCCATACGCCGGCCATGGCGCTTGCGCCCACCAGCAGCAGCACCGCGCAAAACCCGATCGCCAGCCGGGTGCCAATTTTCAGATTCACGAGTTTCACGATCTATCCCTTGCGTATGTTCAATGTGTTGCCGCGTGCGCGGCGTCGCCGACCAGCTGCATGTCGCGGCTGGTCATCAGTTTCTCGATGTCCAGCAGGATCAGCATACGCTCCTCGAGCGTCCCGAGCCCAGTGATGAACTGCGTCTCCAGCGCCGCGCTGAACTCCGGCGCCGGCTTGATCTGCCCCGCCGAGAGCGACAGCACGTCCGACACCGCATCCACCACCGCCCCCACCACCCTCTTGGCCACGCTCAGGATGATCACCACCGTAAATTCGTCGTACTTCGCCTCGCCCAGGTTGAATTTCAGCCGCAGGTCCACGATCGGCACGATGATCCCCCTCAGGTTGATCACCCCCTTGATGAACGCCGGCGTATTGGCGATCGCCGTGGGCTGCTCCCAGCCACGGATCTCCTGCACCTTCAGGATCTCGATCCCATACTCCTCCGCGCCCAGCCGAAAACTCAGGAATTCGCGCAATTCCCCGGCACCCGAT
Source organism: Betaproteobacteria bacterium (assembly GCA_025358705.1). GTDB lineage: Bacteria > Pseudomonadota > Gammaproteobacteria > Burkholderiales > SG8-39 > RBG-16-66-20. The sequence goes on from JANYII010000229.1 coordinate 39,271, forward strand.
TGCGAATGCGTTGCTCCTCCTGCCATGCCGACACTCATAGGTCCCCCAATTCGATCAGTAGTTCAAAGCCTGGCGCGCGCGCCCTTGCCAGCAAGCTGCACGATCTGCGCGAGGTCCAGGATCAACGCGACACGCCCGTCGCCCATGATGGTGGCGCTCGAGACGCCCGGCATCCTGCGGAAATTGGCTTCCAGGCTCTTCACCACCACCTGCTGCTGGCCCAGCAGTTCGTCAACCAGCAGGGCCGCCTTGCCGCCCTCGGACTCGACGATCACGGCGATGCCGCCCTGCTCGGGCGCGGCGCCGTTGCCCTCGCGGAATACTTCGCTCAGTCGAACCACCGGCAGAAATTCGTCCCGAACGCGAAGAGTGTGGCCCTGGCCGGCAATGCCGGCGATATCCCCCGCCTGGATGCTCCGCGACTCGATCACCGCCGACAGGGGCAGCACGTAAGTGGCCGGGCCGACCGCCACCGACATCGCCTCCATGATCGCGAGCGTCAGCGGCACGCTGACGGTGACCGTGGTGCCGGCACCTTCGCGCGAATGCAGTCCGACTTTTCCGCCGCCCAGCACCTGGATGTTCCGGCGCACCACGTCCATGCCGACGCCCCGGCCAGAAACATCCGTGACTGTCTCGGCGGTGGAAAAGCCCGCCTCGAAAATGAGCTGCCATACCTCGTCGTCGTCCGCGTTCGGGTCGATGCGTATGCCGCGCTCGGCGGCGCGCTCCAGGATGCGCTTGCGATTCAGTCCCTTGCCGTCGTCGCGCACCTCGATCACGATGCTGCCGCCCTTCTGGCTCGCGCTCAGCCAGATCATTCCGCAACGCGGCTTGCCCGCGGCCTCACGCTCCGCCGGCGACTCGATGCCGTGGTCGATCGAATTGCGCACCAGATGCGTCAACGGGTCGGTGATCTTCTCGATCAGGCCGCGGTCGAACTCCGTCGTCTCGCCCGAAACCTTGAGTTCCACCTCCTTGCCGAAGCGCTGCGAGAGCTCGCGCGCCAGGCGCGGGAAGCGCGTGAAGACGGTCGAGATCGGCACCATGCGGATCGACATCACCGCTTCCTGGAGGTTGCGCGCATGCCGCCCGAGATCGACAAGGCCAGTGGCGTAGCGCGAATCGCTCTCCTCCTGGCGCTGCTGCTGCGCAAGCATGGCCTCGGTAATCACCAGTTCGCCGACCAGGTTCACCAGCAGGTCGACTTTCTCGATGCTGACGCGGATCGAGGCCGCTTCGGCCAGCGCCTGCATCCCGCGTTCCGAGTCGCGCCGGCCGCGCCGCTCGGCGCCCGGCACGACGTCGCTCGCGCGCCTGCCGAACAAGTTCGGCTCGGCGGCGGGATCATCGGTCGCACGCCGTCCGGGGCCGCGCGGCTTGGCGTCCGATACGGCCTCTTGCGGCTCGCCCCCCCCGCGCCGAGCGCGAAATTTTTCCGGCGATACGAACGAATCAAACGAGGAATCGCCGGATTCCGCCGGCGGCGCAGCCGCGGGCGCGGCGACCGTCGCTTTCTGCTTCTTCTTCCATTCCGCCGGGTCGAAAAAAATCTCGCCGCCGTGGTCGTCGGCGACAATTGCCTTCGCCGGTGCCGCGGGTGCCGCCTTGTCGACGCGAATTGCGTCGGCCGGCACCACCAGCGCGAGCACGCTGCGCAGGTCGGCCTCGGCGCCGCTCAACTCGACCTCGAATCGGATCTCGCCGCCAGCGACGTTGCTCGTCGCGACGGCTTCCACCTTGCCCATCTCGCCGAGGCCGGAGAGCATCAAGTCCAGTTCCGCGCTGTCGATCGGGGCCGCGAGCGGTCCCAGGCGCACGGCGTAGCGTCGCGGAGCCGAGGCCGGCCGGCCGCCCACGTCGCGTTCCATCAGCGCGCGCAATTCCTGTTCGATCGCGGCCGAGTCCGGCGCCTCCTGCACGGTGCCGCGCCGGAACGCGACCTGCATCTTGACCACGTCGCCGGCGCGCAGCATGAGATCGAGCGCTTCCTCGGTCAGCTGGCGCTCGCCCTTGCGCAGGTCGTCCAGCAGGTTCTCCAGGACGTGCGTGACCGAAGTGATCTCGCTGAATCCGAGCATGCCGCTGGTGCCCTTGATCGAGTGCGCGGCGCGGAATATCGCGTTCAGGTCCTCGGCGTCGGGCGCCGCCTGGTTCAGGCGCAGCAGGACGCTTTCGATGGCGGCGACGTGCTCGTCGGCCTCCTCGAAGAAAATGGCGCGGAAATCGGAGGTATCGCCGAACGCGCCGGAACCGGAACTGGATGAAGACACAACGCGGGCAGGCCTTGCGCGCTCAGTCGATGAACTGGCGGACGATGGAGAGCATCTTTTCCGGATCGAACGGCTTGGCCATCCAGCCGGTCGCGCCGGCCTCGCGGCCCTTCGCCTTCAGCTCGGCGCCCGTTTCGGTCGACAGCACGATGATCGCGACGTTGTCGTACGCGGAGATGCCGCGCAGCAGGCGCACCAGTGTGACGCCGTCCGTGCCCGGCATGTTGTGATCGGTGACGACCAGGTCGAATACCTGCTTCTTCGCCTTCTCCAGCGCTTCGTCGCCGTCGCCGGCTTCCTCGACGCTGTAGCCCGCACCCTGCAGCACGGCAACGACCATCTTGCGCATCGAGCGCGTGTCATCGACAACCAGTATCGACTTTCCCATGTCCGCAGTTCCTCTTGATGTCCTGTGTCCGCTCAGCCGCCGCCCGCGCGCGCCGACGGCACGAATTTGGCGATGACTTCGAGCAGGTGGTTCTCGTCGACCGGCTTGGTAAGGTATTCATCGCAACCTGCAAGCGAGCCGCGCAGCATGTCGAACGGCGAACTGCGGCTGGTCAGCATGACCACCGCGGTGCGCTTGACGGCCTGCTTGTTGCCCTTGATCAGCTTGCACACCTGGTAGCCGTCGATGCCGGGCAGCACGACATCGAGGAACACGCAGGTGTACTCGTTGGTGCCCGTGAGGCCGACCGCCTGTTCGCCGGTCTCCGCGAAATCGACATTGAAACCGTAGGGCGCGAGACGCGTTTCCATGAATTTGCGCACGGTGGCGTTGTCATCCACCACCAGCACCGCATCCGCCGGGCGCCGCGGACGTGCCGCCGCCGGAGCAGGCCTGGCCGGGGCACCGGCCCCGGGATTGGTGCGCGCCGCCGCGCCGGGCGGCGGCGTACGCGAACCGGTGCCGGTAGAGGTCCGCTGCAATACCATGGTCTTCTCGTTCTCCGACGTGGCGGCAGGCGCGCCACCCTGGATCGCGTCGTCGAACGACTGCAGCACCCGTGCCCACTGCAACGGCCGCGACAGCAGCGCCAGCCCGGTGTTGCGGTCCGACGTGCCGATCAGCACCACCGGCGCCGCAACCCTGCCGCGGATCGCGGTGAATTCCGCCATCGCGGTATCGTTGTCCGCGTCCACCAGGTAAAGATCGGTGCGCTGCGCCGAGCTTGGCTCGCGCAGCAGGAAGCTCGGGTCGCGGCGTGCCGCCAGTCCGAAGATGCTGGACAGCATCAGGCGCTCGGTTTCGTTGAACCCGATCACGTCCACCAGGTAGCTGGATTCTTCATTCGCCATCAGTCAACCTCGATCACGCAGCGACATCATTGGGATGGTACCCCAAGCTTCATCTGGATCGACTGGCTGGTCCAGATGCGGTCGATCTCCGCAAGCAGGGCGTCAGCATCCGGGAAGCGGTCCTTGGGGCGCTTGGCGAGCAGGCCGTCGATCAGCGGCTGGTAGTCCTCGAGTTCCGCAGGCAGCCTGGGGATCGGCGCGATGATGTGCTGCGACAGGATCTCGAGGATGGTCTCGCCGGTGAACACCCTTTTGCCGGTGAGCATTTCGTAGAAGATCACGCCCAGGCTGTACAGGTCGGCGCTCGGCCCCACTTCACCGGCCTGCGCCTGCTCGGGCGATATGTAGTGCGGCGTGCCGAGCACTTCCCCCTGGATCGTATGCCCGCTGGCGTGCTCGGTGCGCTTGGCTACGCCAAAATCGGTCAGCACCAGCACGCCTTCGGTGCGCAACATCAGGTTCGCGGGCTTGATGTCGCGATGCACGATGCCGCGCGAGTGGATCGCGGCCAGGCCGCTGGCCGCCTGCGACAGCAGCGACAGCGCCTGGCGCCGCGACAATCCCCGGTCGATGACTTCGCGCAGGCTGCCGCCGGCCAGGTGCTCCATGGCGATATAGGCCATTTCGTCGCCGAAGCCCTGGTCGTAGATGCGCACCACGTGCTCGTGATCGATCGCGGAGAGGATGGCGCATTCCTGGAAGAAGCGCTGCCAGAGTTCCTCGTCCTCCTTGCGGCGCACCTTGAGGATTTTCAGTACCGCCTTGCGGCCGTGCACCTCGTCGTCGGCGAGGAACACCGTGGACATGCCGCCCTCGCCGATTTTCTCGAGCACCTTGTAGCCGCGGATGCGCAGTTCTTCCCCGCCGGGCGCCGCGGCGAAAGCCGCGGTCATGTCGCCGATCAGGTGCAGATCCTGGTCGAGCGCCGCCTTCGAGGCTTCTGCCGTGGCGCGCGCGTTCTCGATCAAGACCGCGCCCGCACCGGCGGGCAGCGTCATGTCGAGATCCGGCGCCGGCGGTTCCCGATCGGCATCCATGGCAATCACGTGGCCCACCGATACGTGCGCGTCGCGGCCCAGCACCTCCACTTCGCGCATCTCGGCGACCACGAACCCCGGGCCCGCGGCTTCGATCGTCGTGCTGCTCGCGACAATCGGCCAGCGCAGTTCCTTGCATTTCGCTTCGAGCCGCGATGCCACATTGACCGTGTCGCCCACCGGCGTGAGGTCGCCCACGCCGCCCACCGCGAGGCGGAAGAACATCACCTCCCCGGTGTGCACGCCCACGCCGACGTTGAACTCCGGCAACTCGGCCATTTCGTAGCGCGAATTCAGCCAGCCGCGGAACTCGCGCGCCACCTTGAGGATGCCGAGCGCGGCGCGCAGCCCCGCCGCCGCATGCGCCTGGACTTCGTTCGGCGAGTCATAGCCGAATACCGCCATCATGCCGTCGCCCATGAACTTCATCACGCGCCCGCCATTGGCGAGAACCGGCTGGCAGGCTTCGCGCAGGTAGGCGGTCAGGAATTCGGCAACCGCCGTCGCCGGCAGGCGCTCCGAAATGCGGGTGAAGGAGCGGATATCGGTGAACAGCACCGTCTGCATGATCAGGCGGCCGGTCTGGTTCTTGAACGCCGCTTCGTCGGGCTGCTGCAGCTTGTCGCGCTCCGCGCGGTTCTTGTAGCGGTCGCGCAGCTCGCCGGTCTGCGACAGCACGTGGCTGGAGAAGATCTCGGTCAGCCGTGCGCGCTTCTCGAACACCTGGTTCACCGCATCGATCAGTTCCTGGCGCTTGAACGGCTTGGAGATGAAATCGTCGGCGCCCATCTGCATCGCCTTGCGCACATTTTCGCGCTCGTCGGCGGAAGTCAGCAGGATGAACGGCAGCGTCACGGTCGCCGGATCGGCGCGCACGCGCTGCAGGACCTCGAAGCCTTCCATGTCGGGCATGTTGACGTCGCACACCACCGCGTCCGGCTGGGCGGAATGCGACATTTCCAGCCCCGCGACGCCGCCCGAGGCCGTCACCACTTCGAAGCCCGACACCGTGAGCACGCGCGATACCGCGAGGAGAATGCTCTCGTCGTCGTCGATCAGCAGGATTTTCTTGCGGGATGCCGTCATGCGCGCTCGGGTTCAGGGTTCCAGCAGTGCGAGATCGTCCAGGAACGCCTGCGCGCTCGGGTAGCGCTGCTCCCGGTCCTTCGCCATCAGCCCGTCAAGCAGCGGCTGCAGGTGGTCGTGCGGCGGCTTGAGCAGCGGCACCGGGCCGTTGACATGCAGGTTGAGCAGCTCCTCGACATTGCTGGCGCGATACGGCTTGGCGCCCGTGAGCAACTCGTAGAACACGATTCCCAGGCTGTACAGGTCGCAGCGCTGGTCCACCGGCTGGCCCATCGCCTGCTCGGGGCTGAGGTAGTACGGCGTGCCGACGACCTCGTCGTGCGCGGTTTCGGTGATCAGGATCGCGACGTGCTTGGCGACGCCGAAGTCCGTCAGTGCGAGGCTGCCATCCGCGCGCAGCATCAGGTTGTCGGGCTTGAGGTCGCGGTGCACGATGCCGACGCCATGGATCGCGCCCAGGGCCGCCGCAGTCTGCCGCACGTACGAGATCGCTTCCTGCGTGCTCACGCCTTCGGCGATGCGCGCGCGCAGGTCGCCGCGCGACAGGTGCTCCATCGCGATGTAGGCAAAGCCCGCGGCAAAGTCCTGGCGGTGGATCTTGGCGATGTTGGGATGCTTCACCTGCGCCAGCAGGGCGAATTCCTGCATGAACCGCTGCAGCGTGTCGCCCTGGCCCGAATCGCCCATGCGCATCACCTTCAGGACCTGCAGTTCGTCGGGCTTGTCGGTGGCCGCGAGGTAGATCTCGGCCATGCCTCCGGCGCCGATCTTGCGCAGGATGCGGTAACCCTCGATCGTGAATTGCGACGCGGCGGCGCGCGTGGTGCTGCGCGCCGCGTTAAGGATGTCCTGCGGGCGCTCGTAGAGACTCTGGTTCAGGGTCACGGCGTCGCGCACGATCTGATAAACCTCAGGCGGCGTCCTCGAAGTTCGCATCGGCGCGAGCCCCGTGATCTCGACCACGTCCATGAAGCCACCATCCGGCAGGCCGACCGAGCCGATGCGCCCCGACTCGATGCGCGCGCCGGCTGCCCGGCGCGCGGCGCCGGAAGCGACGATGCTCCAGCGCACGTCGGCGGCGGCGCTTTCCAGCGCCCGCGCGATCTCGACCGCCTCGCCGGTGGCGCGGATCAGGCCGCTGGTGCTGCCCTGCCGGCCCATGCCGACCTCGACGCTGCCGAGGTGCACGCCAACCGCCAGCGCCAGCGGCGCTGCGGCCGCGGTGTCCGCCCGCAGCGCCAGCTGCTTGCTCATTTCCATCGTTTCGTAAACCGCCAGCACCGCGGCGTGCAGCGCGCGCCGCGCGTGGTCCGGCGCGGTCTCCTGGTCATTCGAGAACACCGCGAGGATCGAATCGTGGCGCACCATCGCGACGATGCCGTTCTGCTTGGCCACCGGACCTTCCAGGATGCTGCGCAGCTGGCCGACCAGCGCGGCGGCGCTCTCGGGCGCCATGCCGTTGCAGATCGCAAGCACGTTGCGCAAGCGCAGGTAGAGCACCGTGGCAATGGATTCCATGGGCTATCGTGTCTTCAACTCGTCCAGTGATCAGTTGCTTGCATTCAACCATGACCCAAGATACCCCGTAATGCGCGCCGTCTCACGGTCGATGTCCGCGACCGCATTCGCGATCAACCCGGCATCTCCCGTCCGTACTGCTTCCTCGGCCCGCTCGCAGGCTTCCGCGAGCGGCATTGCGCCGACCATCTGGCAGGCGCCCTTCAACCGATGCGCCCAGCGCAGGACGCCCTTGCTGTCGTTCCTGGAGAGCGCGACTCCCAGCGCGCTCGCGTCCCCGGGGCAGGAGACGCAGAACTGCCGCAATACTACTCCGACCGCCTCCTGGTCATCTGACAGCAGCCTGTCGAGGACCGTGTGGTCCATGGGGCCGGCGTCGCCTTGCGCGCCAGCTCGCCGCTGCGCGCCTTCCCGATTCGATGTGCGAGGCATGTGAAAGGTCTCGATGTCCAGTGTCCGGTGTCTGCTCGGCACGCAACCATTGCGGCCAAAGAGCTATTCTGGCCGCGCGCCGGCCATTTTCCAATGCGCGCGGACGCCACCGGTGCGTTGGCACAACCGGCCACGGTCGTGTAGGTAAATCCGCTACACTCGCGCCATGAAGATCTTCGCGGTCGACGACGATCCGATCACGCTCGCGCTCGTCGCGGAAGTGCTGCGCAGCGCCGGCCACGAGGTCACCACCTGCGGCTCCAGCCGCGACGCCCTGCGCGACATCCCGCGCGCGCAGCCGGACTGCGTGATCAGCGACATCATGATGCCGGAGATGGATGGCTTCGAGCTGATACGCGAGCTGCGGCGGCGGCCGGAGCTCGCGGCACTGAAGATCGTCGTGCTGTCGACCAAGTCCTACGATTTCGACCGGCGCCGTGCCAAAGAACTGGGTGCCGACGGCTACCTCATCAAGCCGATCGAGCGCACCACCTTCGTCCAGTCGATCGTGGAAATCGTGTCCGAGGACGTACTCGTCACATACTGGGGCGTGCACGGCACGCTGCCGGTTCCCGGCGTGCGCACGCTGCGCCGCGGCGGCAACACGCCCTGCGTCAGCGTCGAGGTGGGCGGCGAGCCGCTCTACGTGTTCGACTGCGGCTCGGGTATCAAGGGACTGTCCGACCGGCTGCTCGCGATGCAGCAGGGGCGGATCACGGTGCGTATTTTCCTGTCGCACCCACACTGGGACCACATCAATACCATCCCCTTCTTCGCGCCGCTCTACGCCCCGGGAAACCAGATCGAGATCCACGGCCCCTACCAGGGCGACCTGTCGATCGAGCAGGTGGTCAGCGCGCAGATGGAGAGCGTCTATTTCCCCGTGACCATCCGCGAATTCGGCGCGCATCTCGTATTCCGCGACCTGCGCGAGGAGAGCCTTTCTTTCGGCCCAGTGCGCATCGACACGATGCTGCTTAGCCACCCCGGATACTGCCTTGGCTACCGCCTCACATGCCGCGGCCGCAAAGTTTGCTACATCACGGACAACGAACTGTTTCTGCGAGGCGATCCGCACCGGGACGAACACTACCTGGAGCGCCTCGCCGATTTCGTGCGCGGCGCCGACGTGCTGATCACCGACACGACCTATCGCGACCACGAGTACCCGGCCAAGATCGGCTGGGGCCACTCCTGCGTCAGCGAGGTGGCCGAACTCGCGGCACGGGCGCAGGTGAAGCGATTGCACCTGTTTCATCACGATCCGGACCAGTCGGACGACGACATCGACCTCAAGCTGGCCGAGACGCGTGCCGCGCTGGCGAAGCTCGATGCCAGCGTGGAATGCGACGCGCCCGCGGAAGGTACCGACCTGGTGCTGTAGGAGTTACTGCGCCGCAGCGTAGGAAAACTCCCTACGCATGCACTGCCCGATTCCGTCTGTGGCCATCGACGCCGGGGGCATAACATCCGGCAGTGAAGAATGCGCGCAACCCTGCCCGGCGTGGGGGTCCATTGGAGGAACAACCGCATGCCGCGGCACCCGGCGGCGAACCCCTCATGGCCGAACGCCTGCTTGCGGCATTCGAGCATCTGAGGGAATCCATCGTCCTTACCGACCCCGAGGACCGTTTTCTTCTCACCAACCGTGCGTTCCGGGAGCTAAACCGCAACGTCGCACATGCCATTCGGCCGGGCCTGAAATTCGAGGACTACATGCGCGCCGGCATCGCCGCGGGCAATTACCCGGATGCCATCGGCAGGGAAGAGGAATGGCTCGCGGCCCGGCTCGCGGAGCGGCGCAACCCGGGGAAACCCGTGGAGCGCCAGCGCAGCGGCGGACGCTGGTTCATGATCGACGACCGGCGGCTGCCCGACGGCTGCACGATCCGGTTCGGCACCGAGATTACGGAGCGCAAGCGCGCCGAGGCTTCGTTGAACGAGCGCAATCGCGAGCTGCAGCTGGTGATCGACAGCGTCCCGGTGATGATCACGCGGCTCGACCGGGACGAGCGCTTCCTTTTCGCCAACCGTGCCTATACCAGGCTGATGGAGCAACCGATCGAGGATATTGTCGGCCGCCGCGTTGCGGACGTGATGCCACCCGGGATTTACGCGCAGATCAAGCCGGCGCTCGACCGCGCGCTGTCCGGCGATCCGGTGTCGATCGAACGGCTGCAGGTGCGCTCGAATGGCGAACTGGTCGAAGTCGAAGGACGCTACATTCCCGATGTCGACATAGCGGGCCGCGTCATCGGCATGTTCGCGGTGCACCGCGACGTCACCGCCGAGCGGCGGGCGCGGGAGTCCCTGGCGAAGAGCGAAGCCCGTTTCCGCGGCCTCGCGGCCCTGTCCTCGGACTGGTTCTGGGAGCAGGACGCGCAGTTCCGCTACATCTACATCTCTGAAGACGCCGATGCCCGCGGCGCCATAGGCATGAAGCTGCGCGCGGGAAAAACGCGCTGGGAGTTGCCCTCGACCGGCGTGACTGAAGCACAGTGGGCAGCGCACCGGGCGCAACTCGAGGCACATCAGGTATTCCACGATTTCGAGGTCGGACGCCCTGGACCGAATGGCGAAACGACCTGGGTCTCGGTGAGCGGAGAGCCGATATTCGACACCCAGGGCAATTTCACCGGATATCGCGGGATCACCCGCAACATGACCGAGGCAGTGCGCTCGCGCGCACGCATCGAGCGCATGAACGCCGAGCTAGAGGAGCGCGTGGAAACGCGCACCGCCGAACTGCGCGCGGCAATGAAGGAACTGGATGCCTTCACCTATTCGGTGTCGCATGACCTGCGCGCACCGATCGGGGCGGTCAGCGGTTTTGCGCACCTGCTGCGCAGCGCCGAGGCCGAGCGACTGAGCGAGGATGGCCAGCGCCTGCTCGGCTTCATCGAGCACAACGCGGAGCGCATGACCCGCCTGATCGAGGGCCTGCTGCGCTTCTCGCGGCTCGGGCGCAGCGAGTTGCGGCGCTCGCGCGTGTCGATGAACGGCCTGGTTGGAGAATCGCTGATGGATTTCGTGGATGAAGTCGCGCGCGCGAACATCAGCGCGGCGGCGATGCCCGACTGCAACGGCGATCCGGCACTGCTAAGCCAGGTCTGGTCCAACCTGCTGGGCAATGCCCTCAAATACTCGCGCGGCGCCAACCCGCCGCGCGTCGATGCCGGCTGGGACGTGGAGCGCAATGCCTACTACGTGCGCGACAACGGCATCGGCTTCGACATGGCCTATTCCGGCAAGCTGTTCGGCGTCTTCGAGCGGCTGCACGCGGAATCCGAATTCGAAGGCAGCGGCATCGGCCTCGCTATCGCGGAGCGCATCGTCCGGCTGCACGGCGGGGCCATCTGGGCCGACGCCGCGCCCGGCCACGGCGCCACCTTCTGGTTCACGGTGCCGTCGGCCGAAAAATGGGAGAATTGAGGATGCGTACGGAAGAACAACAAGAAGCACCCGCCGTGGCAGGCGAAGGTGTCGAGATCCTGCTGGTCGAGGACAATCCGAGCTACGTCGAACTGACGCTGCGCGCGCTGCGCGAGATCGCCAAGGACAGCGTGCGCGTGGACATCGCGGGCGACGGCGAGCGCGCGCTCGCGATGCTGCTCTCGCCGAAGGTGTACCGCCTGCCGCGCCTCGTGATCCTCGACCTCAAGCTGCCGAAGCTCGGCGGCCTGGAGGTGTTGCGTCAGCTGCGCGCCAACCCGGCGACGCGGTACCTGCCGGTGGTGATGCTGACCTCTTCGCGAGTGCCGAGCGACGTCGCCGAGAGCTACCGTCTCGGCGCCAACAGCTTCGTGGTGCGGCCGATGAACTTCCCGACCTACCTGCGCGTGCTGGGCGAAATCATCAACTACTGGCTGGTGACCAACGAGCAGCCGCCGGAAAGCAGCGCGCAGTAGCGCTACCCGGCCTGGGCGGCGAGCTTTTCCCGGTGGGCCGTCAACTCGGACCGCGAAGGGAAGAAGAACGAGGCCAGCATGACGCCGCCGGCAAGCACGGCGAGCACCAGGAAAACGTTGGCGAAGCCGCCTTGCGTGCGATGCAGTGTGGCGATCATGGGCACCGCGACCGCGGCCACGCCCAGCGACACCACGTAGCGCACGCCCAGCACCCTCGCGCGGTACTCATCGGCGACGTACCTGCCGACAATGGCGTCATTCAGCGGGATCTGCCCGAACACCGCGAGCATCATCAACAGGGCCACGCCGAGCATCGCCCAGCCCTGCAGGTTGGCCGCGAGCCAGAGCATCGGGATCTGCAGCAGGCCAACGCCGATCATGAGGCGGCGCAATTCCATCCGGTCGATCAGCGCCCCCATCAACACCTGGGCAAAAGCCGCCATCGTGTAGACCACCGCGACCAGCGCGCCGATGCCGAAACTCGTCTGCGTCAGCTCCGAGAGGCGCTCGTCGAACACCTTCGGCATGGAGATCGTCGTCGAATTGAAGATGATGCCGCCGCAGGCGGTGGCGATCAGCATGATTGCCATGATGCGCGACATCATGCGCGCGTCCACGTGCAGTCCCATCGATTTGGAAGTCTTTTTGACCTTGCCCGGGTCTTTTACAAGAATCAAAAATGAAATCCCCGCAAAAATGCAAAGAATCCCCGGCACGCAAAAGGCCGCACGCCAGCCGAACGAATCGACCAGCGCGCCAGTGAGCAGCGCCGCCGAGGCCAGGCCCAGGTTGCCCCAGAGACCGTTCCAGCCCAGCAGCTTTCCCATTTTTTCCGGCGAGGCGACCAGCATCGCAATGCCCACCGGGTGATAGATGGCGGCGAAGGCGCCGACGACGATCAGGCCGGCGGCGATCTGCCAGTCCGACTGCGCGAAGCCGGTGACAAAGAGCGATGCGCCGATACCGAAGTAGAACAGCGCCATCACCTTGTAGCGGCTCCAGTGGTCGGCCAGCCAGCCGGCGGGGATCGCGAACACGCCGAAGGCGATGAAACTGCCGAGCGCGAGCGGCAGCAACTCGGCGTAAGGCCTTCCCCACTCGCGCCCGATCGCCACCACCGCGGTCGGGAAGACCAGCATGGCGAGGTGGTCGAGCAGATGCCCCAGGTTGAGAAACGGAACCAGCCAGCGATTGTTCATCGCCAGCACGATACTCCTTTTGCGGGGTGCTGGCCTTGGCAGTTTCGCAAGTAAAATCAGCGGCATGCTTGAGACAAGAGGGCTCGCCTGCGAACGCGGCGGGCTGCGCCTGCTCTCGGATCTTTCCTTCTCGCTCGCGCCGGGCGGGTTGCTGCGCGTGCGCGGCGCCAACGGCAGCGGCAAGACCACGCTGCTGCGCGCGCTCGCCGGGCTTACGCGCCCGGCCGCGGGAACCATCCACTGGCGGGGAAACCCGATTGGCGACGACTTTCGCGGCGAGATGCTGTTTCTCGGGCACGCGCCCGCGATCAAGGATGAATTGACGGTCCTTGAGAACCTGGAATTTTCCGCGCGACTCTCCGGGCTGAAGGACTCCCGTTTGACGAATGCACTGGAGCGGCTCGGCATCGCCCGCCTCGCTGACCTGCCTGCGCGCTACCTGTCGCAGGGCCAGCGCAGGCGCGCCGCGCTGGCACGCCTCGCGCTTTCTTCCTCCGTGCCGCTGTGGCTGCTGGATGAACCG
>JANYII010000235.1 GCA_025358705.1 Betaproteobacteria bacterium
CGCGCCAGTCGAGGACCTCGTCGCCCGTTTCGAGCAGCAGGAGGTACCTCTCCGGATCAATTCGTTCGACGAGCAGCTCGCGCCAGCCATCGAGATGCGCTCGCGTGAGCTCATAGGGCAAGCCGGTATGCAGGTTCCTCTGCGTTCCGAGGTATGCCTCGAGTCCAATGTGCGGCGTGATCGCCGGATTGATGAGCACTGCGCGACAATCGAGTTTTTCGACAAAGTAAGTCGCGTAGTAACCGCCCAGCGAGCTGCCTATGAAGGTCACCGTCCGCGGATCGCGGCCCGCGATCGCCTGCTCGATTTTGCGGACGGCTTCGCCCGGCGTGTCCGGTAGCGCGGGACAGGCATAGAGGAACCCGAGCCCCCTACCCTCCATATATGTCTTCATCACCTGCGCCTTGTGCGAGGCAGGTGAACTGTTGAAGCCGTGCAGGTAGACGAGCATGGGGCTCAGAGGGCTTTCAGAAGTTTCGCGTGAATGCCGCCGAAGCCGCCGTTAGACATCACCAGAATCCGGTCGCCTTCCCGGGCTTCGGAAGCTATCGTACTTACCAGCGTGTCCATATTCGACTCGCATCGGGCCCGAGGCCCGAGCGCCGCGAACGTGCTTGTCGCGTTCCAGGAAAGACCCTCGCTGTAGATGTAGACCAGATCGGCGGCCGCAAAACTCCCCGGGAGTGCATCTTTCATGACACCGTTCTTGAGCGTGTTCGACCGCGGCTCGAATACGGCAAGGACGCGGCCCGCGCCATCGCGCTCACGCGATCCTTTCATGTGCTGGCGCAGTCCGGCGATGGTTTCCCGGATTGCTGTCGGGTGGTGCGCGAAGTCGTCGTACACCCCTACCCCCCGAACCGTGCCTTTCAGTTCCAAGCGCCGCCGTACACCGCCAAATCTGGAAAGTGCTTCGATTGCCACATCTGGCGCGACACCGGCGTGGCGCGCCGCGGCGATGGCGGCAAGGCCGTTCAGCCTGTTGAATTCCCCGGCCAGGACCCACTTCAGTCGCCCGACGGCGCTACCCTGCCACGCAATCTCGAAGGCACCCTCGCGATCCGGCGCCCCCGCTTCCCACCCAGTCGCGACTCCGAACTCTTCCGTTGGCGTCCAACATCCTTGGGTGAGTACACGCTTCAGCGTCGCGTCCCTGCCGTTCATCACCAGCCGGCCGGTGCTTGGAATGGTTCTTACGAAATGATGAAATTGGCGCTCGATGTCTGCAAGATCGCCGAAGATGTCAGCATGATCAAACTCCAGATTGTTCAAAACCGCAGTTTTCGCACGGTAGTGGACGAATTTGGAGCGCTTATCGAAGAATGCGGTGTCGTATTCGTCCGCCTCGATCACGAAGTGGCTGGCGTCAGTGGAGCGGGCCGAGACTTGCAGATCCGGAGCGACACCCCCTATAAGGAAGCCCGGATTCCGACCCGCGCACTTCAATATCCAGGCTAGCATCGAGGAAGTGGTCGTTTTACCATGGGTTCCGGCGACAGCTAGTACCCACTTACCATGAAGAATATGCTCTGCAAGCCATTGCGGGCCGGAAAGATAGCGGTCGCCGCGGTCGAGAATGGCTTCCATCAGCGGGTTGCCTCGGGTCACCACATTGCCGACTACCCACAGATCCGGCGCCAGCCTCAACTGTTCGGCGCCATAGCCTTCGATCAACTCGATGCCGAGGGCGCCCAACTGGTCGCTCATCGGCGGATAGACGTTCGCATCGCAGCCGGTGACGCGAAATCCGGCCTGTTGCGCAATGGCCGCAATGCCGCCCATGAAGGTGCCGCAAACGCCAAGAATGTGGAGATGCACAGCGAGCGCTGCCGGACGGGGGAAGGCGGCGATTGTACGCGAGCCCTGCGCTATGATCGTCTGCATGGTTTCGCCCGCATGAGTCGCAACGGCGCTAGGCAAAACGGCATGCGGGCGCGCATCGCGGCGGCGGCGGCCCGGCTCATGGCCGAGGACGGCATCAACGATTTCGCGCTGGCCAAGCGCAAGGCCGCGCGCGGACTGGGTGCCGCCAATACCGAGGCGCTTCCCGGCAACGACGAAATCGAGGCCGAATTGCGGGCCTATCTCGCGCTCTACCAGGCCGACGAGCATCCGGAGCGCGTCGCCGAACTCAGGGTGCTCGCGCTCGATGCCATGCGCGCGCTGGAACGCTTCAATCCCTATCTGACCGGACCGGTGCTCGCCGGTACCGCCGGTCCGTACGCGGAAATCGAGCTGCAGCTATTCCCGGAAAGCACGAAGGAAGTGGAGTTGTTTCTCATCGACCGAAATTTCCCCTATGAAGCAAGCGACGAGCGCCGCTACAGCGGCGACCGGGCACGCGCGGTGGCGGTGATATCGCTCGATTGGCAGGGCGTGCCGCTGCGCTTGTCTGTGTTCGACCCACGCGATGAGCGCTCGGCGATGAAAACCACGCTGGCTGGCCGGGTTACGACACGCGCCGGGCTCGCGGAAGTGCGCACCATGGTCGAGTTCGGGTCCGGCGAAGCGGCGGATGAAGCACGGCCGGCGTGAGGCACTGATCCTCGGCGCCGCGGGACTGGCTGCAACGGCGACCGGTTTCCTGCTCGGGCCGGTCCTGCTCAAATCGACCTCGGGAGGCGGGGAGGGCATCGCCGAAAGCGCCGCGCTGCGCTCGGCCGCCTTGCTCGACCTTGCTGGCCAGACCCGCCGGATGGAGGAGTGGGACGACCGGATCCTGGTCTGCAATTTCTGGGCAACTTGGTGTGCTCCCTGTAGGGAGGAGATCCCCCTATTGATGTCTGCTAGGCTGAAATACGCCCATAAAGGCGTTGAAATTGTCGGCATCGCCATCGATAACGCTGCTAAAGTCCGCGAATATTCAACATCTCTCCAGATCTCCTATCCGATCCTCCTGGCCGAAGCCAATGGCCTGGATCTGATGCGCCGCCTTGGCAACAGCGCTGGCGGACTGCCCTATACTGTCGTCGTGGGCCGACGGGGAGGGCTCCTGGAGCACAAGCTAGGGGCTTTCAAGGGTACGGAGCTGGATACGATTCTCGCCTTATTGACCCAAGGCTGATCCGGACGGTCCCCGCGAGTGGCCGGTAATTTCGGCTAAAATGCGGCTATCTGCCGCGAACATGATGAAAAAATCAAAATCCAAGACCGTTCTTGTCCTCAACGGACCAAACCTGAACTTGCTGGGGACCCGGGAACCACACCTCTACGGGAAGGAAACCCTATCGGTAATCGAGCGGCGCCTGGTCGCAGCTGGGACCGCCGCGGGGGTCCGGGTTGAGTGCTTCCAGACCAACCACGAAGGCGTGATCGTGGACCGGGTGCAGCAGGCCAAGCGGGAAGGCGTGGGCTTCATCCTCCTGAACCCGGCCGCGTTCACTTATTCCAGCATCGCCCTGCGCGACGCCCTCACCGCGGTGCAGATCCCGTTCATTGAAGTCCACCTGTCCAACATCCATGCCCGTGAGCCGTGGCGGGCGCATTCCCATTTCACGGCGGTCGCCGTCGGCAGCATCCTTGGCCTGGGCAGCCGCGGCTACGACCTGGCGCTCGATTACGCCATCGCGCGGCTGAAGTCTCGCAGTTGACGCGCATTTGAGCGCGACCTGCTAATCCGGACGGCGGGGATTCCCGCCGGGGGGGAGAAAAACCGTGGATCTGCGCAAGCTGAAGAAATTGATCGACCTTGTCCAGGAATCGGGCATCGCCGAGCTCGAAATCACCGAGGGCGAGGAGAAAGTCCGCATCGCACGCGGTGGCGCGATCAGCGTTACCCCGCTTGCTGCCGGCACGCCACCCGCACCAGTTCCGGCGGGCGCCGTCGTCCCGCCAGTGGCCGCCGTGCCCATGGCGACCGCAGCCGCCCCCGAGACGGCACCGGAGGGACACGTCGTCAAGTCGCCGATGGTCGGCACGTTCTACCGCTCGCCATCGCCTGACGCGAAACCCTTCGTGGAAGTCGGCGCAACGGTCAAGGCGGGCGAGACGATCTGCGTGCTCGAAGCCATGAAGCTGATGAACGAAATCGAGGCCGACGCCTCGGGCATCGTCAAGGCGATCCTGGTCGAGAACGGCCAGCCCGTGGAATACGGGCAGGCGCTCTTCATCATTGGATAACTAGGTGTTCGAGAAGATTCTCATCGCCAATCGCGGCGAGATTGCGCTGCGCATCCAGCGCGCCTGCCGCGAACTGGGCATCCACACGGTGGTAGTGCATTCCGAAGCCGATACCGAGGCGAAATACGTGAAGCTCGCCGATGAATCGGTGTGCATCGGACCCGCGCCCGCGGCGGCGAGCTACCTCAACATCCCGGCGATCATCAGCGCGGCCGAGGTCACCGACGCCGAGGCGATCCATCCGGGCTACGGCTTCCTCTCCGAGAACGCCGATTTCGCGGAGAAGGTCGAGGCGAGCGGTTTCGTCTTCATCGGCCCGCGCCCGGAGAACATCCGCCTGATGGGCGACTAAGTCAACGCCAAGCAGGCGATGATCAAGGCGGGCGTGCCGGTGGTTCCAGGGTCCGAGGGTGCGTTGCCGGAGCAGGGCGCCGAAATCGTGAAAATCGCGCGCAAGGTCGGCTACCCGGTGATCATCAAGGCTTCGGGCGGCGGCGGCGGGCGCGGCATGCGCGTCGTGCATACCGAGGCGGCGCTGCTGAACGCGGTCATCCTCACGCGCCAGGAAGCGCTCGCGGCGTTCGGCAACGCCACCGTGTACATGGAGAAGTTCCTCGAGAACCCGCGGCACATTGAGATCCAGGTGCTGGCCGATGAGCACAAGAACGCGGTATTCCTCGGCGAGCGCGATTGCTCGATGCAGCGGCGCCACCAGAAGATCATCGAGGAGGCGCCCGCGCCCGAGCTCACCGCCAAGCAGCGCGAGCGGATCGGCGAGCGCTGCGCCGAAGCCTGCCGCAAGATCGGCTATCGCGGCGCCGGCACTTTCGAATTCCTGTACGAGCACGGCGAGTTCTATTTCATTGAAATGAACACGCGGCTGCAGGTGGAGCACCCGGTGACCGAGATGATCACCGGCCTCGACCTGGTGCAGTTGCAGATCCACATCGCCAACGGCGAGAAGCTGCCGTTCCGGCAGAAGGACATCGAGTTGCGCGGCCACGCGATCGAATGCCGCATCAACGCCGAGGATCCGCGCCGCTTCACGCCTTCGCCGGGGAAAATCACTTCGTACCATCCGCCCGGCGGACCGGGAATCCGGGTCGATACGCATGTCTACGCCGGCTACACCGTGCCGCCGAACTACGATTCCATGATCGGCAAGGTGATCGCCTACGGCGCCACCCGCGATCAGGCGATCAAGCGCATGCGCATCGCGCTCTCCGAAATGGCGGTCGAAGGCATCCAGACCAACATCGCGCTGCATCTGGAACTGCTGCACGACCTGCGCTTCATGCGCGGCGGGACCTCCATACATTACCTCGAGCAGAAGCTCGCCGAGGAGTCAAAGAAGAAGAAATAGGCCGGTGGCGTGGCTCTCGATCACGCTGGAGCTCGAACCTGCGCAGGCCGAGGCGCTTTCAGACGCGTTGCTAGAGGCGGGCGCCGAATCTGTTTCCCTGGAATCCACGTCGAATGACCCGGCCACGCTGGAACCGGGCGCGCGGATGCGCGTGGTCGCGCTTGCGCGGGCTGACTGCGATCCCGCCGCGCTGGTTGCCGCCGCCGCAACGGCAGCAGCAATCGAGGCGCCCCGGTTTGCCGTGGCAAGAGTCGAGGAAGAAGACTGGGTGCGGCGCTCGCAGGCCCAGTTCGGTCCGATCCGCATCGCCGAACGTCTCTGGATCGTACCGAGCTGGCACGTGCCGCCCGACCCGGCGGCGATCGTGGTGCGGCTTGATCCGGGCCTGGCATTCGGAACCGGCAGTCACGCCAGCACACGCCTGGTCCTGCAGCATCTCGAATCGAATATGCGCGCCGCTGGGTTTGGGCGCCCACGCGTGCTGGACTACGGGTGCGGGTCGGGTATATTGGCCATCGTCGCCGGGCTACTGGGAGCAGGCGAGATCGTCGGCACCGATATCGACCCGCAAGCGCTGGAAACAACCGCCGCGAACGCAGTCAACAACGGCATCGTAGTAAACGTTTCGTCACCGGAATCCCTTCCCCCCGGAAATTTCGATTTGGTCCTAGCCAACATCCTCGCCGGCCCGCTCATCTCTCTGGAACCGGTGCTCGCTGCGCGCACCCGGCAGGGCGGGCACATACTGCTGTCGGGAATACTCGAATCGCAGGCAGCAGAAGTCTGCGCCGCGTATGCGCGGGATTTTGACGCCGGCATCGTCGCCACCGCGGAGGGTTGGGCGTTGGTGGGAGGAATGCGCAAGTGAACCTCACCACGCGCTGCCCCAATTGCGGCACGGCATTTCGCGTGCAACCCGTGCAGCTCTCGGCGCGCGGCGGCAAGGTGCGCTGCGGCAAGTGCACCCATGTATTCGACGGCGTGGCCGCCTTGATCGCGGAAGGCGAGCAGGGCGCAGCCCAGGCGGAGACAGAACCGTCGCCGCAGCTCGCGCTGTTCGCGGCGTCGCGCAAGAGCCCGGTTGCCGGCGCGGGCGAAGCGGCGAACGAAGATGCACCGGTTGCGGATTTCCTCGACGAGGAGCCGCCGCGCGGTCGCTCCTGGTCGTTGGCCTTCGGCGTCGGCCTGCTTCTGATCGCACTCGCAGCGCAGGCAACGCACTACTTTCGCACCGAGATCGCGGCGATGGTTCCCGAATCGCGTCCTTACCTTGCCGCGGCCTGCGCCACGCTCAAGTGCGACCTGGAGCTGCCGCGCCGGCCCAAGCTGATGGCAATAGAGTCCTCCGACCTGCAGGCCGACGGCCGGCGCGACAACGTGATCGTGCTGAACGCGGTCCTGCGCAACCAGGCCCAGTTCGCCCAGGAATATCCCGCGCTCGAACTTACGCTGACCGATGAGCGCGACGAAGCGGTGGCAAGGCGCGTCCTGATGCCGATGGACTATCTTGCCGGCCATCCAGCGGAACAGATCTCGCGCGGCATGGACGCCGGCGCGGATGCGCCGCTGCGCGTGTACTTTGACACCGGGGGCTTGCGCGCCGTCGGCTACCGCATGTACCTGTTCTTTCCATGATAACGGAGTGCTGAACTTGAGAACGCTGGTTACCGGCTCGATGGCCTACGACACGATCATGGTTTTCCCGGACCGCTTCCGGAATCACCTGCTCGCCGACCAGCTGCACATCCTGAACGTGTGCTTCCTCACGCCGGAGATGCGGCGTGAGTACGGCGGCACCGCAGGCAACATCGCCTACAACCTGAAATTACTCAACGACGATCCGCTGCTGATGGCCACGGTGGGCCAAGATATCGCGCCCTACCTCGAGCGGCTCAAGCGCCTGGGCATCGGCGCCGGGGCGCTGAAGCATATCTCCGGGCAGTTCACGGCGCAGGCGTTCATCACCACCGACCTGGACAACAACCAGATCATCGCCTTCCATCCCGGCGCGATGAACCATTCGCACGAAAACCGGATCAGCCCGGAACTGGGCGCGACGCTGGCGATCGTCGGGCCGGACGGAAAAGAAGGCATGCAGCAGCATTCCCGCCAATGCGCCGCGCACGGCATTCCACTGTTATTCGACCCGGGCCAGGGCATGCCGATGTTCTCCGGCGACGAATTGATGGAAATGGTGAAGCTCTCGTCATACCTCGCGGTGAACGACTACGAGGGCAAGATGCTGGAGGAAAAAACCGGCAAAAAGCTCGACGAACTCGCGCGTGGGCTGAAAGCGTTGGTGCTGACCAAGGGCGGGCAGGGCTCGCTTATATTCGCCGGCGGCACTTGTCATGAGATCGCGTGCGTGGTGGCCGATAGCATTAAAGATCCGACGGGCTGCGGCGATGCGTACCGCGCGGGACTGCTCTACGGCATCTCGCACGGCTGGGACTGGCCAAGCACCGGGCGACTGGCCTCGGTCATGGGCTCGATCAAGATCGCCCACCGCGGCGCGCAGAACCATACGCCCTCGCGCGACGAAATATCGGCGCGCTACAAAAAGGCGTTCGGTTCAGCGCCTTTTTAGGCAAGTCTCTTTCGAATTTCTTCCGCGTAGCCTTCCAGTTTGTCGCGCGGTGGATTCTTCACCGGCCACGTGAGTTCCATGCCGTCGGCCTCGTGGCGCGGCAGCAGATGCACGTGGTAGTGGAACACCGTCTGCCCGGCCGCCTTGCCGTTCGCCTGGTATACCGACAAACCCGCCGGCGCGAAGGCGCCGCGGATCGCGCGCGCGACCCGCGTACTGGCCCGCGCCACCGCCGCGGCCTGCACGTCATCCAGCTCGTAGAGACTGGCGGCGTGCTTCTTTACTGCCACCAGGACATGGCCGGGATTGACCTGGCCGAGATCCATGAACGCGAGCGTGTGCTCGTCCTCATGGACCCGGGTCGACGGAATCTGCCCGGCGACAATCCTGCAAAAAACGCAATCGTTCACGTAACCCCCTCCGCTATCTGGTAACCCCGCGACGATACCTGCGCCAGCCATCGGTCCTCAAGACGCAGCGCGGTTAACTGACGGCCCCACACGCATCCTGTATCGATTGCTGCGATTCTCCCGGAGAGCCTGAGACCGCGCGCCGACCAGTGGCCGAATACGAGCGCCAGTTCCGGGGCAGTCCTGGTTTCGTACCAAGGCAGGTAGCCCTCCGGCGCCGTCACGCCGTCGGAATGGAATTCCATCCTGCCATCGGGCGTACAGAATCGGGACCGCGTCATCGCGTTCACGATCACCCGCAACCGGTCCCAGCCAACCAGGGATTCATCCCAGCGATCCGGCTTGCTGCCGTACATGTTCTCCAGGAATTCGCGGTAGTCCGGCACGCGCAGCGCGCGCTCGACTTCCTTCGCCAGCGACACGGCCTTGTCGATGGACCACAGCGGCGACAACCCGGCGTGCACCATCGCCCAGCCGCCCTCTACGTGCATCATCGGGCGCGTCCGCACCCAATCCACGAGTTCCTTCGCGTCAGGAGCACCGAGGACGTCGGCGAAGGTGTCGTCCGCGCGTTTCCTCTCAAAGCCCTCATGCTGCGTGATGAGGTGCAGGTCGTGATTGCCGAGCACCACCACCGCGCGATCGCCCAGGTCCCTCACGAAACGCAGCACGTCCAGCGATTTAGGGCCGCGATTGACCAGGTCGCCGACAAACCACAGCCGGTCATGCTGGCGATTGAAGCCCACGCGCTCGAGCAGCGCCTGCAGCTCGTCGAAGCAGCCCTGAACGTCCCCGATCGCGTAGGTAGCCATCGGGAATCAATATAGCTTCAAAAACTCGCGTCCAGCCGCCTGTACTGGATCGCTTCCGCTATGTGCGCGGCGCTGATGGCTGCTTCGCCCGCCAGGTCGGCGATGGTGCGCGCGACACGCAGCACGCGATGGTAGGCGCGCGCGGAGAGCAGCAGGCGCGCGAGCGCGTGGCGCAGCAGCTGGTCGCCCTCCTTGTCGGTGGCGCACAGGCGATCGATCTCGCGCGTGCCGAGGAGCGCGTTCGGCATGCCCTGGCGGTCGAGTTGGCGCTGGTGCGCGCTTAGGACCCGTTGCCGGATCGCCTCGCTCGATTCGGTCGCGCCGGGCGTCATGAGGTCGGAATCTCGCGGCGCCGGGACTTCGAGCTTGATATCGACGCGGTCGGCGAGGGGGCCTGAGACACGCCCGCGGTAGCGCGCGATGCGCTCGGGCGTGCAGCGACAACGCCCGGCGGGCGAGCCACAGTGGCCGCAGGGGCACGGGTTCATTGCCGCAACGAGCTGGAAGCGCGCGGGAAACTGCGACTGGCGCGCGGCGCGCGAAATCGAGACTTTGCCGGACTCGAGTGGTTCGCGCAGCGATTCGAGCACATCGCGGTCGAACTCCGGCAATTCGTCCAGGAACAGCACGCCGCGGTGTGCCAGAGAGATCTCGCCTGGCCGCGGCAGTACTCCGCCGCCCACCATCGCCGCGCCGGAAGCGCTATGGTGCGGCGATCGATACGGCCGTTCACCCCAGCGCGCGGCCTCGAAACCGGCGGCCGACACTGAATGGATCGCCGCCACTTCGAGCGCCTCTGCCTCGCTCATCGGCGGCAGGATTCCCGGAAAGCGCGCCGCAAGCATCGATTTGCCGGTGCCGGGTGGCCCGATCATCAGCAGGCTATGCCCCCCAGCCGCGGCGACCTCAAGCGCGCGCTTGGCCTGAGGCTGGCCTTTCACTTCTGAAAAATCCGGATAGCGATGCACCGGTACACGTTCAGGCGTCTCGAACCGCGGGAGCTTTGCCTCACCGCACAAATGGGCAACGACTTCAAGCAACGTACGCGCGGGGAGTATGTGCGCGCCTTCGGCGAGCGCCGCTTGAGGCGCATTCGCTTCCGGCAACACAAACGCGCGCGCGGAGGCGCGCGCCTGCAGCGCCATCGCCAGGGCGCCGCGCACCGGACGCAGGTCGCCGGTAAGCGAGAGTTCCCCTGCGAACTCGTGCGCGGCGAGCGCTTCGGAAGCAATCTGCCCGCTGGCCGCGAGAATCCCGATAGCGATCGGCAGGTCGAAGCGCCCGGAATCCTTGGGCAGGTCGGCAGGCGCGAGATTCACCGTGATGCGACGCGCGGGAAATTCGAACTGGGTGTGATTGAGCGCGGCGCGCACGCGGTCCTTGGCCTCGCGCACTTCGGCATCGGGCAGCCCGACGATCGTGAACGAAGGCAGCCCCGGCCCGAGATGAACTTCCACGGCCACTTCGGGCGCATCTATCCCCGCGAGCGCACGGCTCGCTACTGTAGCTAGCGACATTGGTTCCCTCCCTGCAATGAACGCAGCGAAGGGGATTAAGGTTTACGCGCTTCCAGTTCGGCGACGCGCGCGTCCAGCGCGGCGAGTTTCGCTTGGGCCCGCTCCAGGAGCTTTTTCTGTACGTCGAGGTCCTCGCGCGCGGCAAGGTCGAAGCGATCGAAGAACGCCGCCAGCAGGGCCTGCAGATTTTTCTCCAGGTCCTGCGCCGGAGAACTGCGCAATGCCTCGGAGAGGCGCGCGCGTAGATCTTCCAGCGGATTTCGGTCGTCCATGACCGCGAGGGTACATGACCAAATTACCCTTATGCGGTATCGCACCTGTGACGGGCATATTGCAGTACGTACGCCTCAATCCAGTGCATCAAGCTCCCCGGCGGCTCCTCGCCCACTCATAACCCGTTGATTGTTTGTTCCAATTGGGCTGGCACACGTCGTGCTAATTAGATCGGGCAATCATTCCATTCAGGGAGATATTCCATGCGTAAGACCATTATTGCCGCCTCGCTCGCCACCGCTGCCTTTGCGGTCCCCAACCTCGCCGCTGCCCAAGCCGCCGCTCCGGCCGCCGCCGCTGCCCCGGCCTCGCCGCATACGGTGACGGGGAACGTCGGCCTATTCAGCAGCTACCGGTTCCGCGGAATTGACCAGACCTTTGGCAAGCCGGCGATCCAGGGCGGCATCGATTACAGCCACAGCAGCGGCTTCTATGCCGGCAACTGGAACTCAAACGTCAATCAGGGCGCGGGCTTTCCCGGCGGCAACATTGAAATGGATTTGTACGGCGGCTGGAAGAACACCTGGGGCGACTGGGGCCTAGACGTCGGCGATATCTACTATTACTACCCCGGCACCAACGCTACGGCCGTCAGCACCCCCGTGGTCGCATCCAACCGCGCTCCCTTTACGGTGCATAGGGGCAGCGTGAAGAACAACGAGCTCTACATCGCCGGCAGCTGGAAATGGATTTCATTGAAGTACTCCCACGCCACGAGCGAATACTTTTCCACACCCGGCAGCAAGGGCTCGAACTATCTCGACCTGAGCGCGAACTATGACCTGGGCGGTGGATGGGGAATCAACGGTCACGTCGGCCATCTGAATTTCAAGAACATCACGAACGGCAGCTACACCGACTGGAAGCTCGGCGTTACCAAGGATCTCGGCGGCTGGATATTGGCTGCGTCCTTGATTGACACCAATGCCAAGGGCAGCTGCAGTCCGACCGCGGTGAATCAGTTCTACTGCTTCGGCAACGGCTCGGTGGGCACCACGTTCACCGGATTTGACAAGAACAAGGACGCCGGCAGAAGCACCGTCGTTCTTTCGGTCAGCAAATCGTTCTGATCCTGTCCTGCATACGGCTGCCGGTGGCGACGCCGGCGGCCGCAAAGGGGAAAACATGAAACTGGTAACCGCAATCATCAAGCCGTTCAAACTCGACGAGGTGCGCGAAGCCCTCTCGGGGATCGGCGTCCAAGGAATAACCGTGACCGAGGTCAAGGGTTTCGGCCGGCAAAAGGGGCACACCGAGCTTTACCGCGGCGCGGAGTACGTAGTCGATTTCCTGCCAAAGGTGAAGATCGAGGCTGCAATCAAGACCGACATGCTCGAACGCGTACTCGAAGCGATCGAGAAAGCCGCCAATACCGGCAAGATCGGCGATGGCAAGATTTTCGTGTTCGACCTCGAAAAGGTCGTGCGCATACGCACCGGCGAAACAGACGCCGCTGCGCTCTAGGGAGAATACGATGAAGAAATTTATTGCAGTCCTCTCCATGCTCGCGCTGTTCGCAGTAGCGGGCGGCGCCAGCGCCCAGGACAAGGACAAGGCGCCCGAGAAGGCCGCGGCCGCAGCCAAGGCAGAACCGGCAAAGGCCGAGGCCAAGGCGGAAGCGAAGGCCGAAGCCAAGGACGAAGAAAAGAAGGAAGAAACCAAGCCCGCACCGACGCCGAACAAGGGCGACGTCGCGTGGATGCTGACTTCCACCGCACTCGTGCTGATGATGAGCGTGCCGGCCCTGGCGCTTTTCTACGGGGGCATGGTGCGCGCGAAGAACATGCTCTCGATGCTGATGCAGGTATTCGTCGTGTTCTCGCTGGTCACGGTGCTGTGGTGCATCTACGGCTACAGCCTGGCGTTCACCGAGGGTAACGCCTATTTTGGCGGCTTCGATCGGCTGTTCCTGAACGGCACTTTCGACGCGGCCAAGGGGGAATTCTCCATGGCGGGGACCTTCTCCAAGGGCGTCGTGATCCAGGAACTGGTGTTCGTGGCGTTCCAGGCGACCTTCGCGGCGATTACCTGCTGCCTGATCCTCGGCGCTTTCGCCGAGCGCGCCAAGTTCTCGGCAGTGCTCGTCTTCATCGTGCTCTGGTTCACCTTCAGCTACGCGCCGATCGCGCACATGGTCTGGTTCTGGATGGGTCCTGACGCGTACACCGACCCGAAGATGCTGGACGCGGTCAACGCCAAAGCCGGCCTGCTCTGGCAGTGGGGCGCGCTCGACTTCGCCGGCGGTACGGTGGTGCATATCAACGCGGGTGTCGCAGGATTGGTTGGTGCCTACATGATCGGCAAGCGCATCGGCTACGGCAAGGAAGCCATGCCGGCGCACAACCTGCCGATGACCATGATCGGTGCCGCGCTCCTCTGGGTGGGCTGGTTCGGTTTCAACGCCGGCTCGGCGCTGGAGGCGAACGGCTTCGCAGCCCTCGCCTTCATGAACACCTTCCTCGCCACCGCCTGCGCTGTGCTGTCCTGGACCCTCGGTGAATCCATTTTCAAGGGCAAGCCGACCATGCTGGGTGCAGCATCTGGTGCCGTCGGCGGCCTGGTTGCGATCACCCCGGCTGCCGGCAACGTCGGCATCCCGGGCGCGTTCGTGATCGGGATTGCCGCGGGCCTGGTGTGCCTGTGGGGCGTGAGCGGGCTGAAGAAAATGCTCGGCGCGGACGACTCGCTGGACGTGTTCGGCGTGCATGCGGTTGGGGGCATCCTCGGCGCGCTGCTGACCGGGGTGTTCAACTCGCCGTCGCTTGGCGGGCCAAGCTTCCCGGTCGACTGGGTCACTGGCACCATGACCGCGGCAAAGGACTATTCCATCTGGGGCCAGTTCATCATCCAGGCCAAAGGCGTCGGCGTGACCATACTGTGGTCCGGCGTTGTGGCCTTCATTTCCTACAAGCTGGTGGACCTGACGATCGGCCTGCGCGTGCCGGAAGAAGAAGAGCGCGAAGGCCTGGACGTGACTTCGCTTGGCGAGGCCGCATACAGAATGTAATCC
>JANYII010000251.1 GCA_025358705.1 Betaproteobacteria bacterium
ATCCCGTCACCGACCAGCCGCGGCGCCTGCGTCAGGTACAGGAAAATCAGGAGAGCGCCGACCGTCGTCGCGAACAGGCTTACCGAATTGAGTACCCACGAAGCAGTCATGTCACACCCCCTTGCAAGAAGCTACAGCCTAGCGCAACCCGGCTGTCCACGCCATTTCGCACCCCGCCGTTTACTCTTTTTCAAACTTTTCCAGCAGTTTCAGGACATCCGGATAAGCGCGCTCCCGCGCCACGTCGATCGGCCGCTTCCCCGCCCGGTTGCGCTGCCGCGGATTCACCCCTAGCGAGAGGAGCACATGCACCATCTCATCGTGGCCGCCGTCGGCCGCCGCGTGCAGCAGCGTGTTGCCCTTCAGATCCGTCGCCAGCGGATCCGCCCCGGCGAGGATCAGGTCCCTCGCCACCCGCGGATTGCCCGTCATCACCGCCCACTGCAGCACCGATTCGCCGTCGTCGTTGCGCGCTTTCGGGTCGGCCCTCGCCATAAGCAGCAGATCCAGGAACCAGGAGTCCGCATGCAGCGCCGCAAGATGCAGCGGCGTCTCCCCATTCGCCGAGCGCGCGCCCAGCGGCGCGCCGGCCTTCACCATCATCTCCGTGAGCTCCTTCATCCCCTTCTCGATCGCCTTGTGCAGCGGCGTCTCGTGTTCCTTGTTGCGCGCGTTCAGGTCCACCTTGCCGCGCACCACGAGACCCTCCGCCACCAGCGGCTTGCCCGCTTCGATTGCCTCGAATAGCCGCTGTTCAGGCGTCTGCGCATGCGCGCAGGCCGCGAAGGCAAGCAGCAGTGCTGAAAATACGGCCCTGACGATCACGCGAGCGTGCGCGCCAGCACGTCGGCAAGATGCAGCGTTTCGCGCTCCGCCAGGTCTTCGATCTGCTCGCGGCAGGAAAATCCGTTCGCGACGATGAGCGTCTCCGCCTTCGTGCTTTTCACTTTCGGCAGCAGCGAAAGGTTCGCGATCTTTACCGACGTTGCGTAGGTATCGGGGCGGAATCCGAAGGAGCCGGCCATGCCGCAGCAGCCGGTCTCGGGTGCGGAAGTCTGGACACCGGCAGCTTCGAGAAGCCTCACGTCGGCGCTCGTGCCGCCGAGGGCTTTCTGGTGGCAGTGGCCGTGCAGCAGGGCCTGGCCGCCGATGCGGCGCGGTTTCCAGTTGCGCGTTTCAAGCAGTTCGGCCAGCGACACCGTCTGCTTCGCGAGTTTCGCGGCGGATACGTTGCCAGGCAGGAGCCTGGTCATCTCATCCCTGAACACCGAGTGGCAGCCAGGCTCGAGCACGACGACGGGCACGCCGGATTCGATCTGCGGCGCGAGCGCGGCGATGATTTTCTCCAGCGACGCCTTCGCCTTGTCGAGCATGCCGAAGTCGTAGTACGGCCGGCCGCAGCACAGTGTGCCGGGCGACAGGGAGACGCGGGCGCCGGAATCCTCGAGCACGCGCACCGCGGCGAGCGCGCTCTGCGGGCGGAAATGATTGCTGAAGGTGTCGGGAAAAAGGAGCACAGGATCGCCGCGCCGCGTGCCGCCGGTGTTCGCCGGGTTGCGCCGGCCGCGCTGCAAGGCGTCGAACTGCGCGCGGAAGCTGCGCCGCGCGAATTTGGGCAACGGGCGCTGCGTGGCGATGCCCGCGGCAGTTTTGAAGAGCGCGGACAGGCCAGGCATGCCGTTCAGAGCGTTGACCAGGCTCGGGGCTTTCATGGCAAGCGGCGCCCATTCGCCGATGCGGCCCATCGAGTGCGCGCGCATCGGCCGCGCATGTTTCTCGTAGTAATGCGACAGGAATTCCGCCTTGTAGCTCGCCATGTCGGTGTGCGTCGGGCAGTCGCTGCGGCAGCCCTTGCAGGCGAGGCACATCTCGAGCGCCTCCTTCACTTCCTCGCTCTGCCAGCCGTCGGTGATCACCTCGCCGCGCAGCATCTCGTTCAGCAGCCGGCCGCGGCCGCGCGTGGAATAGCGCTCCTCCTTCGTCGCGCGGTAGCTCGGGCACATGGTGCCGCCCTCGGCCGAGCGGCACTTGCCCATGCCGATGCAGCGTTCGGTGGCGCGCGTGAAGCCGTCGCCCTCGTTGCTGAGGAAGGTCATGCGCGTGGCCAGCGTCACCGGCTTGTATTCGGGCCCGGCGCGCAGGTTCTGGTCCACGCGATAGACCTCGCCCAGCGCGTCGACCAGCTTGCCCGGATTCATGCGCCCCTGCGGATCCCAGATGCGCTTGAATTCGCGAAACGCCACCATTAGCTCGGAGCCGTACATGATGGGCAGGAATTCCGCGCGCCCCTGGCCGTCGCCGTGCTCCCCCGAGAGCGAGCCGCCGTACGCGACCACCAGCTCGGAGGCATCGCGCAGGAATCCGCGCCAGTGCGCGATTCCCTTGGCCGTGCGCAATTCGAAATTGATGCGCGCGTGGATGCAGCCATCACCGAAATGCCCGTAGAGCGAAGTGCGGTAGCCGTAGCGGTCCACCAGTCTCTGAAATTCGCGCAGGTAGTCGCCCAGGCGCAGCGGGTCCACCGCCGCGTCTTCCCAGCCGACCACCGGATCTGGACCGTCTGTGGTCTTCAGCTTGAGCGAAGTGGCTGAGGCACCGGTTTCGCGGATCGCCCAGATGCGATTCATGAGGGTTTTTTCTTCGATGAGGTTTCCCCCCAGGGAATTCCGGAGAAAAGAGGCTTTTTGCAAAGCCTCTGACCGCGTATCCGCGCCAAATTCCACCATCAGCCAGGCGTTGCCGGCGGGCAGCAGCGCGATGTCTTCCAACTTCAGGCCGCGCTCGCGCAGGCCGCCGATGATTCCGGTGTCGAGGCCTTCGCAGGCGATCGGCCCCGCGGCGAGCACCTGCGGCACCGCGTCGCCCGCGAGGGTGATGTCCTCGAAGCCGACCACCAGCAGCACGCGCTCCGGCGGGCTGCGCACCAGCCGGGTCAGGGCCTGCAGCGTCAGCGCGCAGGTGCCCTCCGACCCCACCAGCGCGCGCGCGACGTTGAAGCCGTTCTCCGGCAGCAGCTGGTCCAGGTTGTAGCCCGAGACGCGGCGCTTGATTTTCGGGAAGCGGCCACGGATGAGATCCGCGTAGCGGTCGCGCAGCGAACGCAGTTTTTCGTAGATCTCGCCCTGCCGGCCGCCGCGCCGCACGATGGTCTCCAGCTCGGCCTCCGAGGTCGGTCCGCACCAGAAGCGCGCGCCGTCGTAGGTGAGCACCTCCAGCGCCTCGATGTTCTCCACCGTCTTGCCGGCCATCACCGAATGCGCGCCGCAGGAATTGTTGCCGATCATGCCGCCCAGCGTGCAGCGTGAATGGGTGGCGGGGTCCGGTCCAAAAGTCAGGCCATGGCGCTCGGCCGCGCCGCGCAGCGCGTCGCACACCACGCCGGGCTCGACGCGCGCGAGGCGCGCCCTCGCGTCCAGTTCGAGCACCCGGTCGAGGTACTTCGAGGCGTCGATCACCACCGCGACATTGACCGTCTGCCCGCACAGCGACGTGCCGCCGCCGCGCGCGAGGATCGGCGCGCCGTGCTCGCGGCACGCGGCGACCGTCGCGACGACGTCCTCGGCCGAGCGCGGCAGCACCACGCCGATCGGCACCTGGCGGTAGTTGGAGGCGTCCGACGCATAGGCTGCGCGTGCCCCTGAATCGAAACGCACTTCGCCCTGAACGGCGGCGCGCAACGCCGTTTCGAGATTCTCTGGTTTCACGCGGCCAGCGTCGCCGGATCGATCGTATCGAGCAGCGGCGGCAGCGGGCAATCGAGCACCGCGCCAACCATGCGCATGAGCTCGGCTTCCATGACGCGGATCGAGCCGTCGTTGGTCACCACCGCGAACAACCCCTTCACCAGGATCGCCTTCTGCATCGGCGCGAGGCCCTTCAGGACTTCCAGCGCCTCGGCGGCGACTTCGAGCGTGAGCGCGGTTACGGCATCGGCATCGGGAATGCCCATCTCCTTCGTGCCCGCGCGCATCGCCGCCGTCAGCACGGCGCCACGCTGGCCGCTGGCGTCCTGGCGAGTGCCGGCGTAGGCGACCAGCGACAGCACGATCACAGCGGCGCCTTGAACGTCGGCGACGCGCTTGCTGCCCGCCGCGCCCGGCTTGCCGCGTGGCGCCAGCTGGCTGCGCGCAATCGTCAGCACCACGAACTCATGCAGCGATACGCGGCGGTCGGAGTGAATCACCACCTCTAGCGCGGTGATGAGGGTATTGCGTTCCTCCTCCGGCAGCGACTTCACCGCCGGCAGCGCGAGGTCGATCATCGGCAGGTGGAGCGCCGTGGTCAGGCGGCGCGTCATCGCCTCGGCGGCGCGCGCTTCGCCCGCCAGCGCGCCCATGCCCTTCGCCGTGAGCGCATCCAGTTGCACCTTCATCACATCTTCCTTGGGCGCGAGCAACAGCGCCACCATTGCGGCGCGCGCACCGGCGGGATCGCGCAGCTTCTCGCGCAGGCCCGCGGGCAGCGACTGCAGCAGCCGCGCCGCGTAATCCACTTTCCCTCCCTCCATCGAGCCGACCAGCTGCGCGCTGGCGCCGGCGGAGCGGCCCCAGCCGGTGCCCAGGTCTGCGCCGCGCCGTCCGGCAAAGCCCATCGCTCCCGCGGCGCCGAGAACCGCAGCCGCCGCATCCTTCTGCGAAATCCCTTTTATTGGACCCTCGACGTCCGCAGGCACGTCCGCGACAGCGCTGGCCCTCGATTTCCGGTAGCTGGCGCGGTCGAATCGCGCATGAACGTGCTCGATGCGTTCCTCCAGCGGCGGATGCGTATCGAAGAGGCCAGAGAGCTTCACCTCGATGCCCTGGCCGAAGAACATGTGCGACACGTCCTCGGCACGGCGATTCACGATCAGCGCGCCGCTCGAGGAAACGCCGATCTGGTCGAGTGCCCCGGCGATGCCGTCCGGGTTGCGCGTGAACTGCACGCTCGAGGCGTCAGCGAGGAACTCACGCTGGCGCGATACCGCCGCCTTGATGAGGCGCGCGAACACCAGCCCGATGTAGCCAATGATGAGCAGCGCCAGGCCGCCGAGGAATATCGGCATCGCACCCTTGCTGTCGCTGCCGCCGCGCTGGCTGCGCATGATGAAGTCGCCGATCGAGCCGATGAAGACGATGCCGGCCAGCACGCCGATCATGCGGATGTTGAGACGCATGTCGCCATTCAGGATATGGCTGAACTCGTGTGCCACGACGCCCTGCAGCTCGTCGCGGTTCAGCGTTTCCAGCGTGCCGCGCGTCACCGCGACGATCGAGTCGGAGA
Source organism: Betaproteobacteria bacterium (assembly GCA_025358705.1). Classification (GTDB taxonomy): domain Bacteria; phylum Pseudomonadota; class Gammaproteobacteria; order Burkholderiales; family SG8-39; genus RBG-16-66-20. The sequence continues at coordinate 5,260 of JANYII010000251.1, forward strand.
CGTCATAGCCGGCCGCGAACGCGTTGATGCCCGGCTCGCCGTCCATGACGTACACGCCGGGAACTCGCACGCCCGACGCGATGGACATTTCCTCGACCACGTTCATGAGGCGCCGCTCGAGCGCATCCCTAGTGTCGGGAGACACGCGCCGCGCGCCCACCATCTCGGCCACCGCCTTGCCGCCGCCGCCGAGCTGCATGATGTTCCAGCCGCTGACCGCGAAAATCACCAGCGCTGTGCCCATCGCCCCCAGCAGGTAAACCTTGGCCGGCACCGCGCCCAGCAGCGCGATCGGACCGGGCGAGCGCCCCTTCGGCACGTAGAGATCGGCAAATCCATAAATCCAGGTGCCCGCCAGCACCAGGTCCACGGCGATGATGACGCCCACCACGGCGAGGAAATACATCACCACGAGCAGCCTGGTGTTGCGCCGCGCCAGGTCCTGGTTTTCGAAGAAGCTCGCCATGGCGCGCTATGCCCGTTCCTGCAGGGCAAAAACGGAGCTGCTATTTGAACGAAACCTTCGGCGCCTTGCGCTCTTCCGCTGATTCGGTCGCCTCAAGAAGCGTCGCCGCGATGAAGCCGAACATGCCGGCGAAGATGGTGTTCGGGAACACTTCGCGCTGCGTGTTGTATTCCATCACCGTGTCGTTGTAGGCCTGGCGGGCGAAGGCGATCTTGTTCTCCGTGCTGGTCAGTTCCTCCTGCACCTGGAGGATGTTCTGGTTCGCCTTCAGGTCCGGATAGGACTCGAACACCGCCATCAGGCGCCCCATCGCGCCGCCGAGTTGACCCTCGGCCTGCGCCAGGCCCTGCATCGCCGCCGCGTCACCGGGAGCCGCCGCGGCTTTCTGCGCCGCGCCCATCGCCGCGCCGCGCGCCGCGATCACCTTTTCCAGGGTCTCGCGCTCGTGCGTGAGGTAACCCTTGGCCGCCTCGACCAGGTTCGGGATCAGGTCGTAGCGGCGTTTGAGCTGCACGTCGATCTGCGCGAAGGAATTCTTGTAGCGGTTGCGCAGCGCCACCAGCCCGTTGTAGATCGCGATCGCCCAGAACGCGATCGCCACGATCACCGCAAGTGCAATCCAGCCGCTCATGGTTCCTCCGGAAGATATGATGAAGCTGTGGGTACTATAACGCATGCCCAAGGAGGGTCCCATGAATGAAAAAAGGCGCGCCATCCTTGCCGCCGCGAGCGTGATGCTGCTGGCGGGCGCGAGTCCCGTTGCGGGCCAGAACCGCCTGAAAATCGGCGTCATAGGCTCGGGGCGTATCGGCGGCACACTCGGCGAGTACTGGGTCAGGGCCGGCCATGAAGTCGTGTTTTCCGCGCAGACCATCGAAGAAGTGAACGCCCTCGTCGCGCGCCTGAATCTCGGGCCGCGAGCGCGCGCCGGAACCCCGCGCGAGGCGGCCGAGTTTGGCGACGTGGTGCTGGTCTCGGTCCCCTACGCGGCGCTGCCGCAGATCGGCCGCGACCTCGCCGACGCGCTCGAGGGCAAGGTGGTGCTCGATACCTGCAACCCCTATCCGTCACGCGACGGGAACATGGCTGTCGAGGCGCGCGCCAAAGGCACGGGTGTCGCGTCGGCCGAGTTCCTGCCCGGCGTGCGCCTGGTGCGCGCCTTCAACAGCGTGGGCGACGTGTCGCTGCGCAGCCAGGCGAACCGGCGTCCGCCGCGGGTCGCGATTCCGCTGGCCGCGGACGATGCGCAAGCAATGGCTATTGCGGCGAGGCTGGTCGAGGACGCGGGCTTCGAGCCGGTGATCGTAGGAGGACTCGCGCGCGCGAAGGAATTCGATTTTGGTACGCGGGTCTACGGATATCCGCTCACCGCGCGCGAGCTGCGCCGGGACCTGGGAATCAAATAGCCTGTTTTGCGGCGCGCCGCTCCTGCGCGCGGCCGAGCAGCAGCGACAGCGCCAGGCAAACGACGACCAGTGGAATCGCAACCAGCGAAATCGCCTTCAATTCCATTCCCAGCGAGCGCAGCGCCGCGAACAGCCAGCCGCCGGCCGCATCCGCGCCGCGCACCGCGACGATGTCGACCACGTTCTTCGCCTTGTACTTCTCCTCGCGCGCGACCACCGTGAACAGCACCTCGCGCGCGGGGTTGGAAATAGAAAAATTCGCGACGCGCTGCAGCGCCTGGAAGACGATCACGACGATCAGCGTCGGCGCGGCGGCAAGCGCCACGAACCCCGCCGCGAAGACGATCGGCAGGAAGGCGAGCGCAGCGCCGATGCCGAAGCGCGCGATCAGCTTGCTGGTCGCGAAGCACTGCACGACGAGCGTCAGCACGCCGACGGCGAGGTCGACGCTGGCGAACATGCGGGTGCGCACCGCCGGATCGTCCGAGGCCGCGGCGATGATGCTGGCCTGCTGGAAATAAAGGAAGGTCGCGGCGATCGAAAGCAGCGCCACCCACAGTGCGAGGCCGGCGAGGTAGGGCGAACGCAACAGCAGCAGGATGCCCGCGAGCCAGTTGCCGCCGAGCGCCTCCTGCTCGGGTTTCACGGAAACGCCGGATTCAACGCTGGGCGCAACAAGTTCCAACTGCCATACGCACAACACCGCGATCTCGAGAAACAGCACCGCCACCAGCAGCAGGTTGGCCGGGCCGAGCGGCACCGCCAGCCAGACAGTGACAGCCGGGCCCGCAAGCGCGCCGGCGGTGCCGCCCGCGGCGATGTACGCGAACAGGCGCTTGCCCTGCTCGGAGGTGAACAGGTCCGCCATGAACGACCAGAACACCGAGACGGCGAACAGGTTGAAGACGCTGATCCAGACGAAGAACACCCGCGCAACGGTGAGCCGCTCGATGTCGAAAGTGAGCAGCAACCAGAACACCACGAGGTTGGCGGCGAAGAAATGGTAGATGACTGGAATCAGGCGCCGGCGCGGCAGGCGCGCCACCAGCGCACCGTAGAGCGGCACCGCGGCGAGCATCACGAGAAAGGTCGCGGTGAACAGCCACTGCAGGTTGCGCACGCCGCCCGCCACGCCCATCTCGTCGCGCAACGGCCGCAGCACGTAGTAGCCGGCAAGCAGGCAGAAGAAATAGGCGAACGACCAGCACAGCGCCTTGCCCTCGCCGGGGCGTACCGATCGCATCCAAGGCAGCATCTGGTGTACGTTCCTCCCTGCCCGACTTTACTAGAATGGACGCACGATGAGACTCTGGCTCGCAATTCTTTTCGCGCTGTCCCCGCTATGCGCTTCGCTCGCCGGCGCGCAAACCTGGCCCGCCAAGCCGATCCGCATCGTGCTGCAGTTCCCGCCGGGCGGATCGACCGACCTGGTGGCGCGCATCCTCGGCCAGGCGGTATCGCAGTCGCTCGGCCAGCCGGTGATCGTGGAAAACAAGCCGGGCGCCGACGGCGCGATCGCGGGAGATTTCGTCGCGCGCGCCGAGCCTGATGGCGGGACGTTCTTTCTTGCGTCCAACACGGCGATGATGCAGGTGCCGCTGCTGAAGAAGAACGCGCCCTACGACGCGGTGAAGAGCTTCACGCCGGTCTCCATGGTCGGCCGCTACGTCTACGTGCTGGTGGTCGCGCCCGCGCTGCCCGTGAAGAACGTCGCCGAATTGATCGCTTACGCGCGCGCCAACCCCGGGAAGTTGAACTACGGTAGCTACAGCGGCGTGACCCAGCTGATGCACGCCAACCTGCGGCTGGTATCGAAGCTGGACATCGCGCTGATTCCCTACAAGGGCGAGGCGCCTACGGTGGTGGACATCATTGGCGGCCAGGTGCAGCTGACCTTCGCCACGCCGACCAGCACCCTCGTGCACATCAAGGAAGGAAAACTGCGGGCCCTCGCAACGCTGCTGCCGGCGCGCTTTGCGCTGCTGCCCGACGTTCCCACCGCCAACGAAGCCGGCCTGCCGCCCTTCAACGCCGGCACCTGGGCCGCGCTGTTCGGCCCCGCGAAGCTGCCAGCCGAAATCGCCGCGCGCATGAACAAGGAACTCAATGCCGCGATGCGGCGCCCCGACGTGCGCGAGAAAATCGGCCAGCAGGGTTTCGAGCTCGGCGGATCTACGCCGGAGGAACTCGGCACGTTCGTGCAGGATCAACTGGTCGCCTGGAGCCGCGCGTTCCGCGAAGCGGGCATGAATCCGGAGTGAACAGGCGCGGGTTCCTGGTCCTTGGATCTTCGTTTGCCCTGGGCCTGGCAAATGCCCAGGAAAGAAAAATCATGACTCGAAAAATTCCATCTACAGGCGAGGACATCGCCGCCGTCGGCCTGGGTACCTGGCAGGTGTTCGATGCCGGCAACAACGCGGCGGCGCGGGCACCGCTGCGGCAGGTCATAGCCGAGTTCGCGAAAGCGGGCGGCAGGATGATCGATTCCTCGCCGATGTACGGCAGCGCCGAATCGGTGGCAGGCGATCTCGTCGCCGAACTTGGCCTGCGCGAAAAGCTCTTCATCGCCACCAAGGTCTGGACGCGGGGTCGCGAGGAAGGCATCGCCGAGATGGAGCGATCGTTCAAGTGGCTGCGCGTCACGACCATGGACCTGATGCAGATCCACAACCTGCTCGACATCGACGTGCACACGAAAACCATCAAGGACATGAAGGCGAAGGGCCGGATCCGCTATACGGGGATCACCCACTACACGTCGGCCGCGCATCTCGAAGTCGAGCGCCGGCTGGAGAGGGAGAAGTACGATTTCCTGCAGATCAACTACTCGCTTGCCGAGCGCGACGCGGAAAAGCGCCTGCTGCCCTACTGCCGGCAGAATGGGATTGCCGTGATCGCCAACCGGCCGTTCACCGAGGGCGAATTGTTCGGTCGCGTGCGTGGCAAGCCGCTGCCGCCCTGGGCGGCGGAGATCGGCGTGGCGAGCTGGGCGCAGTATTTCCTCAAGTGGATCGTCGGCCACCCTGCGGTGACCTGCGTCATTCCCGGCACCGGCAAGCCCGAACACGTCGCCGACAACGTCGCCGCGGGTTTTGGCGTGCTGCCGGATGAAAAGACGCGAAAACGGATGGCGGCGTATTTCGACGCGATATGAGGATTTTTCTTTTTTCCCTGCTATTTGCAGTTCTAAATGTAAATGCACAAAGCAATAAGGAAGGCGTTGATGTCCAGAAGAGCCGGCTGTTGCTGCTGCCCGCCTCCACCGTCGAGCGCAGCGCCTCGCAGCAGTACAGCCAGCTGTTGCGGACCGCCTCGGAAAAAAACCTGCTGAACACCGATCCCCGGCAGATCGAACGCCTGCGGCGCATCGCGCGCGAGCTGATTCCGCACGCAAAGAAATTCAACCCGAACTCGGACAAGTGGCGCTGGGAGGTGAACCTCATCACTTCGAAGACGGTGAACGCTTTCTGCATGCCGGGCGGCAAGATCGCGTTCTTCACCGGCATCATCGACCAGCTGCAGCTGACCGACGACGAAATCTCGACCATCATGGGACACGAGATCGGCCACGCGCTGCTCGAGCACGGACGCGCGCGCATGAGCGAGCAAGTGCTGAAGAGCGTTGGCATCTCGCTGGCGGCGGCGTTTTTCAACCTCGGGCAGGTTTCGGCCGAGCTGCTGGCGCAGGCGGCAAACCTCGCGGTAAGCCTGCCTTACGCGCGCAAGCAGGAATCGGACGCCGACCTGGTCGGGCTCGAGCTCTCGGCGCGCGCGGGGCACGACCCGCGCGCCGCGGTGGCGGTGTGGCAGAAAATGTCGCGACTGTCGCAGGTCGGCGCCAAAGGCGGCAACAGCCAGCCGCCCCAGTTCCTCTCGACGCACCCGTCGAACGACGCTCGCATCAAACAGATCGAGGCCAACCTGCCGAAGGTGCTGCCGTTGTACAAGAAGGGAAATCCATGAGCAGCGCGGGCTTCTATGCCGAGCTGCCGGTACTGCCGGATTTCAGCGGCGTGGCCGACCCGCGCAGCTACGCGCCGCTGCCTGGCGACTGGCACGTTGCGACCTGCGACGTGCGCAACTCCACCCTGGCTGTAGCGGCGGGCAACTACAAGCACGTCAATACGGTCGGCGCCTCCGCGGTCACCGCGATCCTGAACGCCGCCGGAGACCTTGACATCCCGTTCATCTTCGAGGGCGACGGCAGCGCCTTCTGCGTGCCGCCGGGGCTGCTGGAGGACGCCAAGGCGGCGCTGGTCAAGACGCAGGAGATGGCGCAGAAGTCCTTCGGCCTGGAACTGCGCGTGGCCACATTGCCGGTGGCGAAAATACGCGAGGCTGGCTACGACATCCAGGTGGCGCGCGTGCGCGTGTCGGCCAACTATATCCAGGCGGCCTTCGCCGGCGGCGGCATGGCCTACGCCGACAAGTACATGAAGGATCCAGCCACCGCGCCCCTGTGCGAGGTAAAGCCCGGCAGCGTCGTGGCGCGCGGCAGCCTGGAGGGACTGGAGTGCCGCTGGCAGGACATCCCCAGCCGGCACGGCGAAACCGTCAGCGTGATGGTGCGCGCGCTGTCCGGGGAGCCCGGCAAAGCGGGTCTGGTATACCGCGACGTGCTCGCGAAGGTGCGGGAAGTCTACGGCAGCGACGACGCCAACCACCCGCTTTCGCCGGAGGCAATGAACGCCAACGCGCTCTACCAGGAAGTGATGACCAAGGTGCAGGATATTTACGGCAGCGACGAAACCAGCCACCCGATCTCGCTGCCGGCGCTGGCGATGACGCTGGACGGCAAGCGTCTCGGCATCGAGGCCGGCGTGCGCGCCGCCGACCGCGGAGCGTTCGGCAGGTGGCTCTGGATCATGCGCGCGCGCTGGTTCGTGATCCTCGGCTGGTTCCTCATGAAGTTCGGCCTGATGACCGAGGAAACGGACTGGAGCAAGTACAAGGAAACCCTGGTCCGGAATACCGACGTGCGCAAGTTCAACGACGTCTACCGCCAGATCCTCGCCGGCAACGCCGCGCAGCGCGAGGCGCTGGACGCGTGGCTGGCCGAGCGCTACGCGAAGCGCGAACTGGTCTACGGCCTGCACGTCACCGACCGCGCGCACATGACCTGCCTGGTGTTCAACTACTCCGGCAAGCACCTGCACTTCATCGACGGCGCCGACGGCGGCCTGTTCCTCGCCGCCAAGCAGTTCAAGGAACGCGCGGCGAAACTGATCGACGCCTAGGCGGCGCGTCCCTAGTGGCCCAGGTAGAGCTTGCGCACGGTCTCGCTGCTCTCGAGCTCCCTGGCGTTGCCCTGCAGGACGATCTTGCCGGACTCGAGCACGTAGGCGCGCGCAGCACAGCCTAGCGCCATGGCGGCGTTCTGCTCGGCGAGCAGGATGCTCATTCCCTCGGTCGCGAGGCGGCGCACGGTGTTGGCGATTTCCTCGACGAGGATGGGTGCGAGGCCGAGCGACGGCTCGTCCAGCACCAGGCAGCGCGGCTTGCCCATGAGGCCGCGCGCGATGGCGAGCATCTGCTGCTCGCCGCCGGACATGGAGCCGGCTTTCTGCGCGCGGCGCTCGGCCAGGCGCGGGAAGAGAGCGTAGACGCGGTCGAGGTCGGCCTGCATGCGGTCGCGGTCCTTGCGCAGGTAGCCGCCCATCATCAGGTTCTCGGCGACGGTGAACTTGACGAAGACCTGGCGCCCCTCGGGCACCAGCACCAGGCCGCGGCGCACGCGCTCGACGGTCGGCAGCTTCGTGATGTCGGTGCCCTCGAGGCGCAGCGCGCCGGCGGTCGGCGCCTTCAGGCCGAGCGCGGTGCGCAGCGTGGTCGTCTTGCCCGCCGCGTTGGCGCCGATGAGCGCGACGATCTCGCCCGCGCCCACGGAAAGCGACACGGCCTTGAGGACGTGGTTCTTCGCATAGTGGACGTCTACGCCGTCAAATTCGATCACGCGAATGTCCCAGGTAGGCCATCACGACGTCCGGATTGCGCAGCACCTCGTCGGGCGCGCCCTCGGCGATTTTCGCGCCATGGTGCAGGCCGATGGCGCGGTCGGCCAGGCGTCCGAGGAAGCCGACCTTGTGGTCGATGATGCACAGCGTGGTGCCTTGCGCCTTCAGGTCGCGCAGCACGGCTTCCAGGTTCTCGATCTCGCCGGCGCCCAGGCCGGAAGCCGGCTCGTCCAGCAGCAGCAGCTCAGGCTCGCACATGAGCGCCATGGCGACACCCAGCATCTTTTCCTCGCCGTAAGAGATTTCGGCCGCGAGTCGGTCGCGCGAAGCCTCCAGCCGGCAGATGCGCACGATCTGCGCGGCGCGCTCGTGGCCGGCCTGCGCGAGATCGGGCCTGACCAGCGTGGCAAGCCGGCGCCAGCCGAGCCGGCGCTTGAGCTCCAGGTGCGCGGCGATGTGCAGGTGCTCGAGCACCGTGAGCTCGGCGAAGAGCTGTGGGTTCTGGAAAGTCTTCACCAGGCCCGAGGCCGCGACCTCGTGCGCCGGGAGTCCCTGGATGGGCACGGATTTCCACAGCACGCCGCCCTCCGTCGGCGGCATGAGGCCGGCGACCAGGTTGAGCAGGGTGGTCTTGCCCGAGCCGTTCGGCCCGAAGATGCCGACGATCTCGCCCTTGCTGATGCCGAAGGACACGTCCGCCACGGCGGTCAGGCCGCCGAAGCGCTTGGTCAGCTTGCGCACCTCAAGAAGCATGGCGTTTGCGCAGCAGCGCGGCGATCGACCCGTAAATGCCCTGCGGCATCACGAGGATGGTGAGGATCAGGATCGAGCCGTAGACGATGGACCGCACCTCGGCCGAGAAGTGGATCAGGTGCGGCAGCGCGGTGAGCAGCACCGCGCCGACGACCGGCGCGAACACCGAGCTGCGCCCGCCGAGCAGCACCATCGCCACGATGCCGAGCGACTGGTCGATGGAGAGGAAGCCGGGCTCGAGCGAGCCGAGGTAGTAGGCGTACAGGCTGCCTGTCACCGCGGCGATGAAGTTGCCTGCGACGAAGGCCGCGAGCTTGTAGCGGAACACGTTGATGCCGAGCGTGTCGCCCAGCTCGTCGTTCAGGCGGATCGCCGAGAAGCAGCGTCCCATCCAGGAGTGCACCAGGCGCGAGCACACGAGCAGCGTCACGGCGAGCGCGACCAGGCTCAGGTAGTACCAGGACACCGTGTCGTTCACCTTGAAGCCGAACAGCCAGGGCTTCTCCTGCAGGTTGATGCCCAGCGTGCCGTTGGTGACGCTGTTCCAGTTGAGCACCGTCAGGCGCGCCATCTCGGAGAAGGCCAGCGTCACGATCGCGAAGTAGAACTCCTTCAGGCGGAAGCGGAAGCAGATGGTGCCGACGATGATGGACAGCACGGAGACGAACAGGGCGGCCAGCACCGTTCCGGTCCAGTAGCCGACGCCCAGGTGCTGCATACTCAGGTGCGTGGCATAGCCCGCGATGCCGAAGGCGGCCGCATGGAACATGGTCAGCTGGCCGGTGAAGCCGAAGATCAGGTTGAAGCTGACCGCGAGCATGCCCTGCAGCCAGGAGAAGACGAGGATCGTGAGCACGACGTCGCTCTTCACGCCCAGTGGAAGGGCAAGCAGCGCTACCGCGAGCGCGAAAAATAAAAACCTGTTTTGAAACCTCAAAAAACCTTCCTTACTTGCGACCGGCGAAAAGGCCCGCCGGCATGAACAGCAGGATCGCCACCAGGAAGACGAGGCCATAGACGTCGCGGAACGCGAGCGGCAGGTAGATGGAGCCGACGCCCTCGGTGACGCCGAGGATCACGCCGCCGAAGAGCGAACCGATGACGCTGCCGATGCCGGCCAGGATCGCCGCTTCGACCGCCTTCAGCACGAACAGGCTGCCCAGCGTCGGCTCGAGCGAGTACAGGCTCGCGTAGAGCGCGCCGCCCAGGCCCGCGAGCGCCGTCGAGTACACAACGACACCCGTCTGCAAGCGAGCGGTGCGCACGCCCATGAGCTCGGCGGCCTCGGGATTCTGCGCGTACGCGTACGCGGCGCGGCCGATCCAGGTGCGCGTGAGCGCGGCATAGGTGCCGAAGATCACCGCGAGCAGCACGAGGAATACCGTGAGCTTCATCTTGGGCAGCACGAAGCCCATGAACTGGATCACGCCCGGCATCACGCGATGCAGCTCCTTGGGCGTCGCGGTGAAGATGAGCAGCGCGGTCGCCTCGAGCACCGCGATCATGCCGATGGAGACGAGCAGGCCGTTCACGAGGTTGTTGCGCGTGAAGCGGAACAGCGCCTGGTCGGCGACCAGGCCCGCGAGGGCGGTCACCCCGACCGCGCACAGCACCGCAATCGGGTAGGGCAGGCCCGCGGTGTCGGTGAAGTACCAGGCGGCATAGGCGCCCAGCATCATGAACACGCCGAGGGCGAAGTTCACGATGCCGGTGATGCCGAAGGTCAGGGTGACGCCGAGGGCGATGATCCCGTAGAGCGTTCCAATGATGGCTCCGTTGAGGAGCTGACCGAAGATCAGCTGCCCCACGGTTTACTTCGGATTGACGCGCGTCGCAGTGATGGCGCCGCCCTTCTTCATGTGCAGCACGTCGAAGTCGAACACCGCCTCGCCCGTCGTGTCGTAGCGGATCTTCCAGAGGCCGTCGTAGGTGATGGACATGAGCGCCGCCTTCACCTTGGCGACGTCATCCACGGTGCCGGCCTTCTTCATCGCCTCGACCAGCATGTAGATGTGGTCGTAGCAGGAGGAGGAGCACAGCGGCGCCTGGTCATAGGGGAAGTCGTTGGTCTTGTAGAAGGCCTTGTACTTGGTGATGAACTCCCTCACCTTGGGCTCGGTTTTCTCGGCCTGCTCGAAGTACTTGGGCAGGTAGGCGATGTAGTTGTCGATCAGGTCCTTGTTCTTGAGGCCCGGTGCCATGGAGCCGCGCACCAGGAAGAAATTCTTGAACAGGCCCGTCTCGGTCGCCTGGCGCACGATGTCGTACAGCACCGCGTCGGTGTAGCCCGGGAAGAGATAGTCCGGCTTGCCGGCGGCGAGCTTGGCGAGCGGCGCCGAAAAGTCCTTGGTGCCCGGCTCGAAGAGCTCCACCTGCAGCTCCATGCCCGCAGCCTTGAAGATCGGCGTGTAGATGTCCACCGCGACCTTGGTGAAGGCGTCGTTCTGGAAAATCATCGCGGTTTTCTTCGAGCCCTGCTTCTTGAGGTAGTCGACCATCAACTGGCCGAAGCCGCTCGCGCCCGCGTCCCAGTTCCAGGTGCGCATCAGGTAGTCGCGGTTGGGCGTGCCGAGCTGCGCGTGGATCGCGGTGGCGCCGCCCATGAGCAGGAACTTGCCGTTGTTCTGCGTCGCGTAGGGCTCGATGCCGTTGAACACGTTGGTGAGGAACGGCCCGAACACATACTTCGCCTTCTGCTGCTCCAGAATGGACTTGAGCTGGATCAGCGCATCCTGCGGGTTGGCGCGCGTGTCGGGCGAGACGAGCTCCATCTTGTAGGTCTTGTTGCCGACCTTGAAGCCGCCCGCGTTGTTGATCTCCGTGATCGCCATGTTGGCGCCCTGGTGGCCCATCCAGCCGTAGGTGGCGAGCGTGCCGGTCTGCGCCTCGATCTGGCCGATCTTGACGACGTCCTGCGCGTAAGCGGAACTAACGGTGGCGGCCAGCGCGGCCGCAACGACTGCGATTCTGTTCTTCATGGGGACTCCTCCTCTGGAATCGAAGGTACCATATCACAGACATATCACAAACCGGAGCAAGAAAAATTCCTCAGCGTCGCCGAAAAAAGAAAGCGCCGGCAGCAACGGATACGCAGACCCTCACCGATCGGGCCTACACCGATCTGGAGGAATTGATCGTCACGCTGCAGCTGCCGCCCGGCAGCGCCGTGTCCGAGGGCATGCTGTCGAAGCGGCTGAAAATCGGCCGCACGCCCATCCGCGAGGCGCTGCAGCGCCTGGCACGCGACCGACTGGTGGCGATCCTGCCGCGCCGCGGCATCGTGGTGTCCGAGATCAACGTGCGCAGCCAGCTGCGCCTGCTGGAAACGCGCCGCGAGGTCGAGCGGCTGGTGGCGCGCAGCGCGGCGCGGCGCGCAAGCGCCGAGGAGCGGCGCCGCATGAACGAGCTGGCCGAGCGCTTCCTGCGCTGCGCGCAGCGCAACGACGACACCGGCTTCCTGCGCGCCGACCGTGAATTCAACGAGCTATGCCTGGAGGCAGCGCGCAACGAATTCGCCGCCGGTTCCATGCGGCTCATGCAGTCGCTGTCGCGGCGCTTCTGGTACCACCACTACAAGGAAGCCGCCGACATGCCCGAAACCGCCAAGCTGCACGCCGACATGGCACGCGCCATCGCGGCGGGGAACGAGGCCGAGGCGGCAGCGGCCACCGACCGGCTCATGGCCATGATCGAATCCTTCACGCGTGCGACCGTGTCCGCTGACACCTGACGGTATACATCTGATATATTAGAGAATCGGAGGAGATTCCCATGGCAGAACTTGGCGACAGCCTGACCGAACGGCACGCGATGGGCGAGCGACAGAGCAAATTCCGCGAGAAGTACCAGGCGGAGATCCATCCCCTCTACAGCGGCCTGCTGCATATCGGCGTGATGTACCTGGTCGGCCTCGCGATGATCGGCTGGTGCGTGTCGCGCCTCGAGCAAGCTGGCTGGGAGTGGCTGCTCATCGTACCGGTGTTCGCGTTCTCGAACCTGTTCGAGTGGTGGATTCACAAGTACGTGATGCACCGCCTGGTCGACGTCTGGGCATTGCGCGCGATCTATGACCGGCACACGCGCCAGCATCATGTGTACTTCACCGACAACGAGATGACGGTGGACAGCACGCGCGAGTTCCGCATCATCTTCTTCCCGTGGCGAGCGCTCTTCACTTTCATCGCGCTGGGCACGCCGTTCGCGCTGGCGCTCGGCTGGGCGCTGAACCCGAACGCGGGCTACATCCTGATGGTGACGATGGTCGGCCAATACCTCATCTACGAGACCTTCCACTACTGCTGCCACGTACACGACAACTGGTTCGTGCGCCACATGCCGTTCGTCAACACCATCCGGCGGCACCACACGATCCACCACAGCAAGGGGATCATGATGGAGGTCAACATGAACCTGACCTTCCCGATCGCCGACTGGCTGATGGGGACCTCGGATCTCGACCGCGGCTTGCTCGGGCACCTCTTCAACGGCTACAGCATGAAGCACGTGAAAAAGGACGCGCGCGAGAAGATCGAGCGTTTCATTGCAGATGAACCCCAGGCGGTGTGACCATGACTCCCGATCAAATTCTGGCAATCAAGCCCAAGGTCCTCACGCAGCAGCAGCGCGAGCAGTATTTCCGCGAGGGCTACCTGCTGGTGGAAAAGGCGATCCCCGATGCGTGGCTGAAGAAGCTGCGCAGCGCCACCGACGAGATGGTCGAGCGCGGCCGCAAGGTGACCAAGTCCGACAAGGTGTACGACCTCGAGCCCGACCACCGGCCCGACGCGCCGCGCCTGCGCCGCGTGTCGAATCCGGTCGAGCAGCACCCGGCCTACTGGGGCTATGTGACCGAGTCGCCGCTGGTCGACATCGTCGCCGACCTGGTCGGCCCGAACGTGAAGTTCCACCACTCCAAGCTGAACTTCAAGTGGGCCAACGGCGGCGAGGAAGTGAAGTGGCACTACGACATCAGCTTCTGGCCGCACACCAACTATTCGCCACTCACGGTCGGCACCTATCTGTACGACTGCGGCATGGACAACGGGCCGCTCGGCGTGCTGCCGCACAGTCACGAGGTCGATCCGATGCCCACGCAATACGACGCCGGCGGCAAGTGGACCGGCTGCCTGAACGCGGACGAAGTCTCGAGGATCGACCCGAAGAAAGTCGTCTACCTCACCGGCCCCGCGGGCTCGCTCACGTTGCACAACTGCCGCATGTGGCATTCGTCGCCTGCCAACCTGTCGGACGCGGGCCGGCCGTTGCTCCTGTACACGCTAACCTCGGCCGACGCGTTTCCGTACACGGTCAACCCGATCCGGCCCAAGCACGACCAGACCATCATCCGCGGCAAGGCTGCGCCCTGGGCGCACCACGACCCGCGGCCCTGCCTCATGCCGCCCGACTGGTCGGGCGGCTACTCCTCGATCTTCGCCCTGCAGCAGGAGGAAGAGGGCAAGCAGGTCGCGACGGGGATGATGTGAAGTTCCGTCACGCATGACATTCCTGTCGGAGGCCCAGGTCGCGCAGTTCAAGCGTGACGGCTACGTCCCGAAGATCCGCGTCATGAGTGAGCGTGATGCGAACGGCGCGCGCGCCATGCTCGAGGACTACGAGCAGCGCTCCGGTGGCCCGCTGCGCGGCAACTTCCGCCACAAGGCCCACCTGCTGTTTCCGTTCCTGTCGGAGATCGTGCGCAACAGCCGGCTGCTCGACGCCATCGAGGACCTGTACGGCGCGAACCTGCTGTGCTGGAGCACGAACTTCTTCATCAAGGAGGCGAACAATCCGGCATTCGTGAGCTGGCACCAGGACGCCACGTACTGGGGGCTGAGCTCTCCCGACGTCGTCACCGCCTGGATCGCGCTCACGCCGAGCAACATGGAGAACGGCGCGATGGGCGTCATGCCGGGCACGCACCTGCAGGCACAGCTGCCGCACCGCGACACTTTCGACCAGAACAACATGCTCACACGCGGACAGGAGGTCGCGGTCGAGGTGGATCCCGCCAAGGCGTACTACCTCACGCTGGAACCGGGCGAGGCTTCGCTGCACCACGTGCTGCTGGTGCACGGCTCGCCGCCCAACCCGTCCAATGACCGGCGTATCGGCTTCGCCATCCGCTACGTGCCGACCTCGGTACGCCAGCTGCACGGCGAGGAAAGCGCGACGCTGGTGCGCGGCAAGGATACATTCAACCACTTCGAGCACGAGCCGCTGCCCAAGGGCGAGCTCGAGCCGGAGATGGTGGCGCTGCACAAGGACATCACCGAGAAGAACGCGAAGATCCTGTACCGCGGCACGCAGATCAAGTCCTACGACGATCCCGCGGCCAAGGGCGCCTACCGCTAGGAGAGCGAATCCATGGCAAGTCATGCAACTGGAGACGGCAGCATCCCGCCGCGGGACGCATCCAAGCGCGGCCTGAAGCGCATCATGACCGTGGGCGGGGCCTACGGCCTGCGCAACTACACGGTCAAGGACCTGCGCGACCTGAAAGGCAAGCGCGTGCTGTGCGAAACGGTGCCTTTTTCGGTGGAAGAGGCCGCCGCCGCCGAGGAAGCCGGCATCGACACCATGAAGGTGCGTTTCGATCCGAAGAATCCCGCGCTGGCGACGGCGATCCGCAAGGCGGCGCCGCACACCTTCATGTCCTTCTCGGTGCCGCTGGTCGCCGCGGCAAGCGAGACCGAGGCCGTGCGACTGGCCTACCAGGCGATGGAGATCGGCGCCGACGCCATCATGTGCCAATGGTCGCCGCGCTTCATCGCGGCGGCGACGGAAGCCGGCGTGCCGGTGCAGGGTCATGCGGGCCTGGTGCCGAGAAGGAGCACCTGGACGGGAGGCTTGCGCGCCGTGGGCAAGACCATCGACGAAGCGCTGTGGATCTACAAGGAAATAAAACGCATCGAGGCGGCCGGCGCCTGGGCGGTCGAGGTCGAGGTAATCCCCGCGGCGCTGCTGGCCGAGATCACCAAGCGGACGACGCTCCTGACCTCGTCGATCGGCGCCGGAGGCGGCGGCGACATCCAGTTCCTGTTTGCGGACGATATCCTCGGCAACAACGGCCCGCCCTATCCGCGGCACTCGAAGCAGTATCGAAACCTCTTCAAGATGAAACAGGAGATGCAGGCGGAGCGCCTCGCGGGATTCAAGGCGTTCATCCAGGACGTGAAATCCGGAGGATTCCCCGGTCCCGAGCATGTCATCGAGGCACCGGACGGCTTGATCGCCGCCTTTGTTGCTAAAGCCGGGAGCAGCGTCCCCTGATCACCAGCGCCGGCGACGTGCCGCCGACGTAAAATTGTAAAATGAAAGGAGCGGGAGCCCTTGCGGTGACGGTCGCGGTCACCGCGCTCAGCCTCTTTTACCGCTCGTGCCTGGGCGTGATCGCGCCCGAACTGACGCGCGACCTCGGCCTCACACCCGAAGACCTCGGCCGGGCCAATGGCGCGTTCTTCTTCGCGATCGGATTGATGCAGATCCCGGCGGGACTGCTCTTCGACCGCTACGGCCCGCGACGCGTCGTCTCCTGGCTCACGGTACTCGCCGTGCTCGCCGCCGCCTTGCAAGGGCTGGTCCGCACCCCGGCAGAGCTGGTCGCCGTTCGCGCACTTCTGGGCGTTGGCTGCGCGGGCAGCTTCATGGGCGCGGTGACGCTGGCCGCGCTGTGGTATCCGGGCGGGAAGCTGGCGACCATGCTGAGCCGCGTGTTCGCCTTCAGCCAGATCGGCACTTTCCTCGCCGCGACGCCGCTCGCCCTGGCGGAAGGCGCGATCGGTTGGCGCTGGGCCTTCGGCGCGATGGCCGCGATCACCGCGGCGGCGGGCGTCCTCTTCTACGTCGTGGTGCGGGAACCGCACGGGACCGCCGGAAAAAAGCCGGAACCCCTGGGCGATGTCATCCGCGGCCTGGTCTCGGTATGGCGCACGCCGGGCCTCCTGCCGCTGCTCGGCATCCATACCTTCGCCTACGCCAGCATGGCGACCGTGCTCGGGCTCTGGGCCGGGCCCTACCTCGCGCATGTGCACGGCATGGACGGCCCCACGCGCGGCAACGTGCTGCTCGCCATGGCGGCGGCGCAGCTGGTGGGAATACTTGCATTCGGCCCGCTCGACCGCATATTCGACACGCGTAAATGGGTGATCGTGCCGGGCGGGCTGTGCTCCATCGCGCTGCTGGCGGTGCTGGCGCTGGTCCCGGGCCTGCCGACTACGGCTGCGGTGACGCTACTGATTCTTTTCACGGGCGTGACCTCGTACGCGGTGGTGATCGTGGCGCACGGGCGGAGTTTTTTTCCGGACCACCTGCTGGGGCGCGGCGTGACGACGGTTAATATCGCGCAGGTAGCCGGCCTGACGCTGCTGCCGGTGATCACCGGTCCGATCGTGGGGGCGTTTCCCGCGCCGGGAGCGGTATCGCCCGAAATCGCCTACCGGGCCGCATTCGGCGCGATCGCTGTGCTGCTAGCCGGAGGCTTGACGGTCTATTTGGTAAAGGCAAGAGACGCAAAACCTAGTTCAACACGGGAGCAGGAATGAAGGAAACATTGGGGTTCCAGGCCGAGGTCAAACAGCTCTTGCAGCTGATGATCCATTCGCTGTATTCGAACAAGGAAATTTTCCTGCGCGAACTGGTGAGCAATGCCTCGGACGCCTGCGACCGGCTGCGCTTCGAGGCCATCGGCCAGCCGGAGCTGCTCTCGGGCGGCGCGGATTTCGCCATCCGCCTCGAGGTGGACAAGGATGCGCGGCGCATCACCATCTCCGACAACGGCATCGGCATGAGCCGCGACGAGGCGGTGGCGCACCTGGGCACCATCGCCAAGAGCGGCACGCGCGAATTCTTCGCTGCGCTCACCGGCGACCAGAAGAAGGACGCGCAATTGATCGGCCAGTTCGGTGTCGGCTTTTACTCGGCATTCATCGTCGCGGAGCGCGTCAGCGTGGTGACGCGCCGCGCCGGGCTTGCCGAAAATCAAGCGACGCGCTGGGAGAGCGACGGCAGCGGCGAGTACACCATCGAGCCGGCGACGCGCGAGTCGCGCGGCACCGACGTGACGCTGCACCTGAAAGCCGGCGAGGAGGCGTTCGCCTCGGCGGGCCGGCTGCGCACGATCCTGCGCAAGTACTCCGACCACATCTCCACCCCGATCCGGATGAAGAAGGAGATCTGGGACAAGGACAAGCAGGCCTACATCACGACCGCAGAAGACGAAACCGTCAACCAGGCCACCGCGCTGTGGGCGCGGCCGAAGGCGGAGATCACCGACGAGCAGTACCGCGAGTTCTACAAGCACGTCGCCCACGATTTCACCGACCCGCTCGCCTGGACGCACAACCGCGTCGAAGGCAAGCAGGAATACATCCAGCTGCTCTACCTGCCCTCGCAGGCGCCGTTCGACCTGTGGGACCGCAACGCGCGCCACGGCCTGAAGCTCTACGTGCGGCGCGTGTTCATCATGGACGACGCCGAGCAGCTGCTGCCGCGCTACCTGCGCTTCGTGCGCGGCGTGATCGACTCGGGCGACCTGCCGCTGAACGTGTCGCGCGAGATCCTGCAGGAATCGCGCGACGTGGCCGCGATCCGCGAAGGCGCCGCGCGGCGCATCCTCGGCCTGCTCGAAGACCTGGCCGAAAACCGCAAGGACGACTACGCGAAGTTCTGGGACGCCTTCGGCCAGGTGCTGAAGGAAGGCATCGGCGAGGACGCATCCAACAAGGAACGGCTGGCCAAACTCCTGCGCTTCTCCTCCACCGGCACCGACGCGCAGACGTCGCTCGCCGACTACGCTTCCCGGTTCAAGGAAGGCCAGAAGGCCCTCTACTACGTGACCGCGGACTCCCCGGACGCGGCGCGCAACAGCCCGCATCTCGAGATCTTCCGCAAGAAGGGCATCGAAGTGCTGCTGCTCGTCGACAGGGTTGACGAATGGATGCTGTCCTTCCTCACCGAATTCGACAAGAGACCTCTCGTCTCGGTGGCCAAGGGCGACCTGGACCTGGGCGATCTCGCCGACGCGGCGGAAAAAGAAACGCGCGAGAAGGTGGCAGGCGAATTCAAGGACCTGGTCGAGCGCGTCAAGTCCGCGCTCGGCGACGCGGTGTCGGACGTGCGCGTGACCTTGCGCCTTACCGACTCCCCCGCCTGCGTGGTGGTGGAAAGCGACGAGATGAGCCAGCACCTGCAGCGCCTGCTGAAGGGCGCGGGCCAGAAAGCGCCGGAATCAAAGCCGATCCTGGAACTCAACCCGCATCACCCGCTGGTCGAGCGGCTGAAGGCGCAATCGGACGACGGCCTGAAGGAATGGGCGCACCTGCTGCTCGACCAGGCGACGCTCGCCGAAGGCGGCCAGCTCGCAGACCCGGCCACCTTCGTGAAGCGCATGAACCGAATGCTCTCGCACACATGAGCGTCTCTTGCCTATTTGCCGGCTGAACCGAAGCTGAAATCGTCGAAGGCCGTGACGCTGTCTGCCTTCGTCCAGACGCCGATCGCGCCGGCGCCGGAAATGCGGTTGTTGTCCTCTTCGATGTACAGCTTGTCGTCGAGGAGTACCTTGACGCGGCTGCCGGAGAACTCCACCCGCAGGCTGTGCCAGACATTGGCAGGCACTGGCGCGTTCACGTACTTGATCGTGTTGCGCCGGCCGCCGGCGGTGTAATAGAGCGAGACGTTGTCTTCGAGCGCGTTCGCGCGGGCGACGTAATAGTTGTCGCCGTCCTTCCAGCGCCATACGACACCGCCGGCCCGATCCTGGTCGCCGAGTTCGGGCTTGAATTTTACCTCGACGAAACCATCCGTGATCGAAGTGTTCTTCTTTACGCACCAGGGAAAGGTTCCCGAGCCTGTCTGCCTGAGGACGTTGGGCGCGCTCGGCGCAGACTCGTCCATTGCGACGGTCCACCGGGAATTGCCGCGGCCGGTCACGCCGCTTAGCCAGCCCGCGGGCAACGTGCCAGGCTTGTCCCCGTCGAATCCGTCTTTTTCCATCACCGGTAAGCCTCGGGATTCCATGTATGCACCTCCTCCTGGCCATCCTTGCACCATGCGTAAAGCGCGTCGTACAGGACCATGCCGTGCTTCAGCATCTCGAGATCATCGGCGAAGATGCGCGACAAGCCGAGCGAAACCGCAGCGAGGCCGGGCGCCTGGGGCGCCAGCTCGAGCTTCGCGGTGTCGGCACCTCGAACAATCAGGGCTAGCCGCTGCAGCGCCGGGTCGTGCAGGCGGAAGTGCTTGATAAACGCATCGAAGCTGCAGAGCTCTCCATCGTGCGTGAAGTGGACGCCGGCAACATCGTAGGGCACGGCATCGCGCTCGCGGGCAATGTCCTGCACCTGCTTCGTCGGCACATATAGGAATTCCGCATCCCTGTCGACGAATCGCGAGATGAGCCATGGGCAGGCAATGCGGTCGATCTTTGGCCGCTCGCGCGTCACCCAGCGCGTGCTTGCATCTGCCGCCTTCCGATCAAGCGCGCCGCCGCTCGCCCGCCATCCTTCCTCGATGCCGCCTTCCAGAAACTGCGTCGGTATCCCGGCTTCTCTCAACGCCTTGGCCGCGTTCTGACTCACCTCGTGACCGTGCACGCAGTAAACAACGGCTGTGCTCGCCTGTGGAAGTGATCGGGCCCACCGCTCTACTTCTGTCGGGTCCCGCCGCAATGCGCCCGAGATCATGTCTGACGCGCCGCGAAAGGTCGGCGCTTTGCGCACGTCGATGACGATGGGCGGCGCACCGGATTCCAGGCGCGCGTGGAGTTCTGTCGACGATATGGATGCATTCATAAATTCCTCAACTTTTCATGATCGGATAGAAAACGAGACCGGCTAGCGAAGGCGATACACAAGAACTCTGGCAGACGATGGGCCGATCGCGGGCGCGGCAACGTACAGGCGGCGGGTTTCCGGGACAAAGAGGCCCGTGCGGGCGCGCGGCGCCGTATTCATCGACGATTCCAGCGAATAGTGGTCGCTATCCAGCTGGCGCACGATATCGACGCGCCCTTCCCCGCAGATGACGTACAGGCGCTTGCGCGCCGGATCGAAAAAGATGTCGTCCGCGTCCTTGCCGATCTCCAACTTCGCGACGATCCTGCCCGAATCGATGTCGTACACGAGCAGCAGCGCGGGAAGGCGCGTGCCGACGAAGAGCCGCCGGCCCGCTTCGTCGAACGCCATGGGGAAATTGGCCCTTGCGCCGTCGAGGGACCAGCTCGCCACCACGACACGCTTCGCGCGATCCACCACGGCGACATGCTCCGCGCCGGGTACGTTGACGAAAATTCGCGGTCCATTCGCTTCCAATTGGAACGACTCTGGATGACCAGACAGCGGAATATCGCCCGCCGTTTCGCCGCTGGCCGCGTCGAGCACACGCAACCCGCCCTTGCCGTAGCCGACGTAGAGCGTGCGCGCCGCCGGATCCAAGCGCATGTTGTCGGCGTCCTGCATCCCATCGATGCGCTTGATGCGCGACAGCGATTCGCCGTCAATGATGTCGACGTGATCGCCCCGGCCATTGGAAACAAACAGGCGATCCAGCCCGGGGACGTAGACGGCGCTCTGCGGATCGATGAATCCATGCAGGCTGCGCTTGCGGGCGGCGGCCTTCAGGTCGACGACCTCCACGGTATCGTTGCCCAGCGCCGCGACATAGAGCCGGTCCCTGCCGAGATCGATGGCGAGATGATCGATGCGCCCACTCACGGTCGGCAATTCGATTACTTCGCCGGCCGTGAGCGCCAATTCATCTGCCGGTCGGGCGGGCGATACTGCGCAGAGGAACATCAGGCAAGGCGGCATCCATCGCGTCAACGGCATGATCCGGTTCCTTTGCATCGGCCAGTCATGATCCGATCATGCACTGCCCGGCCCTGACGTAGCCAAAACGTTGGTCGGGCGCGAAGGCGACGGTCCAGTCGCCCTCTTTGCCGCGCACGCAGAGACCCACCGCGCGGATGGCTCTGCGATCAGGGTCGCGCGGCGGAATCGCCAGCGTGCAGGACTTCGGCAGCGGCTCGGAAAGCGGGATTCTCTGCGCCCTCGCAAGCCGCCGATCGACCCTCCAAAGCGAGCCGTGCGCCGCGCTCACGGCGAAGTAGGCGCCTTGCTGCGTCGAAAACGCGAGCGCCGTGATGCCGACATCCCTGCCCGTGTCTTCGTCGAGCGCAAGATCATGCTTGCTCGCCGCAAGCGTGACCGGATCAATACGCCAAAGCGTCGACACGACATTGCTCGAAATCACCGCCTCGCCGTCAGGTCCGAGCGCGAGATCGGGCGGGCAGGCGTATTGGCGGCCCACCCACTGCCAATCCGGCAGCGCGATCTGCGCCAATTGCTCCCCGGTCGAGAGTTCGTAGAGTTCGACGCCGTCCGCCGTCAGAACCCACTGCCGGCCTCGCGCCGCGTCATTCTGATGTCGAAGGATGGGCCGCTCGTCCCGGTACCAGCTTTGAGAAATGCTCTCCACGACACTGGTCCTCGGTACGCCGCTGGAAGCCGCATCCGAATCACACCCTGAGATAGCAACCGTCATCGCCACGACCCCCAAAACACTTGCCGCACTACGCTTGCCGATAAATCCGTTCATACATGCTCCTTCCCCGAAGGGATCTGGAGCAGCGCTTGAGACGGAATCGTCCTTTAGGACCGGGTGTCTGCAACAGACCCGGCTAGGCAGCTATGCCGCCTACTTCTCGAATTCGCTACGAATGCATCTTGACCTTGCCTCCAGCCGCCTTCCAGCCCGAATGGCCGACGTTCATGTAGCGGGCGTCGAATCCCGCTTCGCGCAGCGTGATCGCCGTCTTGCACCCGACGTGAAATCCGTAGGCGCAATACACGACCACCGGCTCGTTCTTCCTCAGTTCGCCCATCCACTCGCCGACGCGCTCCGGATCGCGCCAGGTGACGCCATCCGCGATGTCCAGCTGACGCGATACGAAATGCTTGGGCCGCGTGTCGATGAGCTGCAGCGGCTTGCCTTCGGCAAGCATTGCTTGCACTTCCTCGATGCCGACGCCCTGGATGTCGCCGAACTCGGGCTGCAGCAGCGGCCGCGGCGGCACTGCTTTCGTCGCGTCTTCGTAGCGCTCCCCGACCCCTTTCCAGTCCACGTTGCGCAGAAACGTGTCGACATACGCCTTCACGTTCGCGCCGAAATCGATGTGGTAGGCATGCTCGTACATGTCGAGCGCGAGGATCGGAATGGCGCCTGCCACCGACTGGCTGTGATCAGCCGCGTATTGGTTGATCAGGCGTCCGTCGCGCGGCATCCAGGAGACCAGCGCCCAGCCGGAACCGCCGCCAAGCGCATAGCCCATGGCGGAAAATTCGGCGCGCCAGCGCTGCACGGAACCGAAATCGCGCGCCAGCGCTTCGGACATCGGCGCGACCACCTTGCCATCGCCGCCCATGCTGGCGAAATAGAGCTCGTGCAGCAGCGTCGAATTCAGCGCGACCAGCTCCTCGCGCTTGAGCCCGTTGATGACGTGGCCCGGCGTGCTGGCGTAGTCGAGTGATTCCAGCTGCGCAGTGATGGCATTCAGGCGTCGCAGCGCCCCGCCGTAGTTGTTCTCGTAATGGCTCTCGATGAGCTTCGGCGAGAGGCCGTTCAGCGTCCAGGGACGGCATTGGATCTGCTTCAATTGATATTTCATGGCTTGCTCCTCTCAGGAAAACGTAGGCAACGTTATTACGTTGTTCATGGAGACGAAGCGTAGTCAGCAGCGCGCACCCCGTCCAGAGGGTCTTGTTCGCTTTTATCACTAATATGTGATATCTATAACAACATGGCTATTCTCGATACGCTGATCCTCAGCCTGCCCGCCCGCAACTCCACCGTCCGCATGCGCGCCTGGCGCGCCCTGAAGGACTCGGGCTGCGGCGTGCTGCGCGACGGCGTCTATGTCCTGCCCGCGAGCGCGACGGCCAGCGCCGCGCTCGGGGAAGTCGAAGCCGAAATCCGCTCCAGCGGCGGCTTCGCGATGAGGGTGGAACTGCATCTCAAGACCGACGAGCAGCAAGCGCATCTGCGCGGCCTATTCGACCGCGGCCCCGACTACGCGACGCTGCTCGGCCAGGTCAAGGACGCGCGCGCCCGCCTCCGCCGCCTCGGTCCGCGCAAGGCGCAAACCAGCGTTGACCGACTGCAGCGCCAGTTCGACAGGCTTGCCGCCATCGACTTTTTTCCC
>JANYII010000319.1 GCA_025358705.1 Betaproteobacteria bacterium
CAGCATGGTATCGAGCCTGAGCGAAACGCCGCCGAGCGACGCCATCAGCGCGTTGGCGCGGTCGATCGAGGCGATGACCTTGCGCGCATTTTCTTCGCCACCGAGCAGGCCGCCAAGCACGCCGTACTTCCCTGCCATGCGCTCGCTGACGGTGCGCGCGTTCTTCAGGCTGTCCTGCAGGCTGGAGCCGCTGTCGGTGATCCGGTCGATGTTCTCGAGCACCGAGCGCAGCGTCGCGATCATGAGCGGAATCTCCGCGCTGGCGTCGCCGCGCAGCAGGGCGCGCTCGACGCGGTCCGGCAAGGGCGGATCCTCGAGGTTCGCCGTGAATGCGCGGATCTTCGCCCCGCCCACGAGCGGCACTTCGAGCGTGAAAATGGTGGTGGTGCGCAGCCATCGTACTTCGCTTACCGGCACGCGAATGTGGATGCGGGCCTTGCCGTCGTCGGAGAGCGACAGCCGGCGCACCCTGCCGATCGGAAACCCGGCGAAGGTGAGGTCCATGCCCGCGCTTACACCCTCGGCGTTGTCGGTGATCAGCGTCAGGCGCTGCGTATCCTCGAACACGCCACGTGCGTAGAGCACATATCCGACGAGCGCCACCGCCACCATGCCCGCGACCGCGAGCAGTATCCCGACCTTGATGCCGAGGCTCTTCGGCACGAACGGCAGGCTGGCGGCGGGTGCTGACTCGGGTTTGTTGTCCATGCTCAGACGTATTTGACCACCAAAGACAGGATTTCAATCAGGCCGATGACGAGGAACAGCTTCATCAGGCCGGCGAGCACCGCGGCCGGAACCGTGTGCACCTCGCCACGCTCCGCCTCAAGACCGGTGGCGAGCGGGATGAGCGCAACCGCCAGGCCGAACAGGCCGCACTTGAGCACGGTTCCGATCAGGATCGGCAGGTCGATCACGTGGCCGACCACCCGGGTGAAGACGAAGAAACCCGAGACCGACGTGCCATAGAACAATGCGTATGTCAGGTATACCGCCAATCCGATGCTCAGGGTCGTGAGCGAAAACACCGACAGCGCCGCTGCCGCGATCCGCGGCACCAGTTCGGCGTGCAACGGGCTGGAACCGGATTCCTCCTGGTCCTCCAGTTCTCCGCTGACGCGCATCAGCGCGATCTCGGCGCCGATCGCGGCGCCCGAGCGCAATGCCACGAACAACGCCGTCAGCAGGGGAATCAGCTCAATGATCAGCACGCGCAGCACCAGCTCAAGCGCATACTCGGCAAGGCCGTAGGCGCGCGCCGTGCTGTAGACGATTTCGATGATCACCAGGCTGAGGAGCGCCGAAAACGCCAGGTAGGCGGGCAATACCGTCCAGGCGGTGAGGTAAATCTGCTGCGTCGCGAGCGCGCGCGCCGCCGGGCCGTAGGCGGAGGGCGATAACGCGGCAACGGTGGCGAAGCCGCCGAATCGCAGCAGGCGCCGCCAGCTGCGGGGCCGCAGGATGATGTCGCCGCCGAAAGCCATGCGGCGAGTTTACAATCTCCCCTTCCTACCGGGAGACGATGTGACAAGAAAAAAGCCTGAAGAATTGCGTTCGCACCGCTGGTTCGGCGTCAAGGACCTGCGCTCCTTCGGCCATCGCTCGCGCACCGCGCAGATGGGATACGACCGCACCGACTACGCCGGCAAGCCCGTGATCGCGATCATCAATACCTGGTCGGACATCAACCACTGCCACACCCACTTCCGCCAGCGCGCGGAGGAAGTAAAGCGCGGCATCTGGCAGGCGGGCGGCTTCCCGCTGGAAATGCCGGCGATGGCGCTGGCCGAGACCATGCAGAAGCCGACCACCATGATGTACCGCAATTTCCTCGCCATGGAAACCGAGGAGCTGCTGCGCTCCTATCCCGTGGACGGCTGCGTGCTGATGGGCGGCTGCGACAAGACCACGCCCGCGCTCATCATGGGCGCGACCAGCATGAACCTGCCGGCCATCTACCTGCCGGCGGGGCCGATGCTGAACGCGCATTGGCGCGACCAGACCCTCGGCTCGGGATCCGACACCTGGAAATACTGGGACGAGCTGCGCGCCGGGCGCATCACCGAGCAGGACTGGCAGGACATCGAGGCCTCGAGCGCGCGCTCCGCGGGCACCTGCATGACCATGGGAACCGCGGCGACCATGATGTCGCTGGCGGAAGCGCTCGGCTTTACCCTGCCCGGCTATTCGTCGATCCCGGCGCCCGATTCAAACCATGCGCGCATGGCCACGCTCACCGGCCGGCGCATCGTGGACATGGTATGGGAGGACTACAAGCCGCGCGACATCCTCTCCAAGGGCTCCTTCGACAACGCCATCACCACGCTGATGGCGATGGGTGGTTCGACCAACGCGGTCGTCCACCTCGTCGCCATGGCCGGGCGCGCCGGCCTGCCCTTCCCGCTCGAGCGCTACAACGAGATTGCGGCGAAGGTGCCGGTGATCGCCAACGTCCGTCCCTCCGGCGACAAGTACCTGATGGAAGACTTCTTCTATGCAGGGGGCTTGAGGGCTCTTCTTTTTTCTCTCAGAGATTTACTCGATTTAAGTGCCAAGACCGTGAACGGCAAAACCCTCGGGGAGAACATCGAAGGCGCCAAGGTCTGGAACGCAGACGTGATCCTGCCGCGAGATAGGCCCTTGAAGAAATCCGGCGGCCTGGTGATGCTGCGCGGCTCGCTCGCACCTGACGGCGCGGTACTCAAAGTCAGCGCCGCCGACCCCAAGCTGCTGCAGCACACCGGCAAGGCGGTGGTGTTCGAGGACTACAACGACATGGCGGCGCGGATCGACACGGATGAGCTCGAGGTCGACGCCAACTCCGTACTGGTGCTGAAGATGTCGGGCCCGCTGGGCGGCCCGGGCTTCCCCGAGTGGGGCATGTTGCCAATGCCGAAGAAACTCATCAAGCAGGGAATCAAGGACATGGTGCGGATCTCGGACGGGCGCATGAGCGGCACCAGCTACGGCACCTGCATCCTGCACGTCGCGCCCGAAGCCTACGTCGGCGGCCCGCTCGCTTTCGTCCAGAACGGCGACATGATCGAGCTGGATGTCGAGAAGAAGGCCATCAACCTGAAGATTTCGGAGGCCGAGCTGGCGAAACGCAAGGCCGCCTGGAAGCGTCCGCCGATGAAGTATGAGCGCAGCTACGGCGCCATCTTCTCGCGCCACGTGAAGCAGGCGAACGAAGGCTGCGACTTCGATTTCCTCGAGGGCACCGCGCCCACTGCGGATCCCGAAATTCACTGAGTGATTGAAGCACCGCCGATCCGGCACGAGCGCACGGAGAAGGTGAAGATCCTGCCGCTCTGCCCGTTTGCCAAGTCGGGGTTCGACAAGACTCCCGCCTACGCCGACGTACGCGCCGGCTAGGCGCTATTCCGCAATGGTGACGCCCGAGCCGCCCATTTCCTTCGGCATGTCTTTCATCTTGGGCAGGCCGTCTTTGATGCGCAGCCTGGTTTCCTGATAGTTGACGTGGATGCCGGCGCGGTACGGAAAATCTGGAATTGACGCCGCGTACACATCGATCAGGCCCATGCCGGGATGGTCGGTGAAGAGATGGCCGCCGCAGGTCTTGCACCATTTGCGATAGCTGTTCGGCGTCTTGTTGAAGGTGCCGATGCTCTCCGCGCCCCGTGTGACCTGCACCGCCTCGGGCTTCCACAGTGTGAAGGCGTTGACGGGACCCGCCGACCAGCTTCGGCAGGACTCGCAGTGGCAATAACCCATGCCGGCCGGCTCGCCGCTGACCGTGAACTGAACCGCGCCGCAAAAGCAGCTGCCTTCGCATATTTTTTCATTGCTCATGACCTATCTCCAAAATGAACGGGAAACACTCCGGCGTCCGCGAGCGCGCGCCGCTTCTCCCGCCAACTCCACTGCGACCGACATTATTTCGCTGCGATGGAAGCCGAGATCGCGCAGCGTACGGTCGTCCAGCAGGCGAAGCGGGTCGTACGTGGCGCTCGCCTGCTCGCATTGCCGATTGCGGGCGCGCACGCGGCGCGCGATGCTGCCGGCCGCCTGCAGCACGGCGCGGGCGATTTCACCGAAAAGGATCGCGGCGCTCCACGCTTCCTTGCCATAGGCAATCATTTCCGCTCGATCACGACTTCGAGGTACTCGCTCGGCAGCACCAGAGAGCGATCGCCCGACCGATTGCGGCTTTCCAGGAGCGCCAGCAAGTCCCGCGTGAAGGCTGCCTGCTTCTCCGCATCGAGCGCGCCGAATGTCTTGTTCATCGGGCCGTAGTAGGTACGGAACACTTCGATCCAGTGCGCTGGCGAGCGATAACGGAAGGTGAAGTGGCGACCGGACGTGCGGATTGCCTTCGCGGAATTGCGGAAGAGTTCCTCCAGCCGCGCCTCGGTGCCCCACAGTGCCGGCGATTTGACGCCCGGCGCGGGCGGGACGTACTTGCCGATCGTCTTGAATACCTGGCCGATGAAGCTCTCGGGCGTCCAGTTCGCCAGTCCGATCCTGCCTCCGGGCTTGCAGACACGAACAAGCTCGCTCGCCGCCTTCTCCTGGTTCGGTGTGAACATCACGCCGAAAGTGGACATCACCACGTCGAAGGATGTGTCCGGGAACGGCAGTTTCTCGGCGTCGGCCTCCTGGAACTGGATCGCATGGCCTTCGGCTTTCGCGCGCTCCCGCCCGGATTCGAGCAGCGAGGCCACGTAGTCGGTGGAGGTTACGGCGCACCAGCGGCGCGCGGCGGCAAGAGATGCATTGCCGTTGCCAGCGGCAACGTCAAGGACGCTCGCGCCGGAACGCAGGTCAAGCGCCTCGCAGAGGTTCTCGCCGACAATCTGCAGCGTGGTGCCGACAACGGCATAGTCGCCGGTCGACCATGCGACTTGCTGGCGGGCCTTGACTGCCGCGAGATCGACCGCGGGTGAGGAAGGGGAAATGACTGCGGACATGGTGCTGCTCCTAGCAAAGTGGATGCGAATGCTAGTATTCCGGCCCTCGCGCGCCCGGACTTGGCCGATCCGCCGGATTTCTTGATGGATGCTCTTTCCGACCTGCTGCAGGTAGTGAAGCTGAACGGCGCGCTCTTCCTGGAGGCGCGCTTCACCGCGCCATGGTGCGTCGAATCACACGCGGGGCATTCTTCGTCCGGTGTCTTCGCTGGCACAGAGCATGTCGTCTTCTTTCACGTCATCACGAAGGGCCGCTGCCGCGTGCGCCTGTCGGGCGGGAGCGACGTACTGGATCTCGAGACCGGCGATCTGATCCTGATGGCGCACAACGACGAACACGTCCTTGGCAGCGATCTGCAGCTCGCGCCCGTGGACGCCGATCCGCTGGCCCGGCCCGCGGGACCCGGCGGGCTGCTAACCATGGAACATGGCGGCGGCGGCGAGGAAACGCGGCTGATGTGCGGCTTCCTCTCCTGCAATCCACAGCTCTCCAGGCCGCTCCTTGATGCACTGCCCCGCATGCTGCGCATACCGCTCGGCGACGGCCCCGCCGCGAAATGGCTGCTCGGCTTGCTGCAGCAGGGCGCCAGGGAAAACTCGGCCCCGGGACCGGGCTCGGGCACGATGCTGGCCAAGCTCGCCGAGCTGCTGTTCGTCGAGGCCATGCGGCGGCACATCGAGGCCTTGCCGCCGCACCAGGTGGGTTGGCTCGCAGGATTACGCGACCGTCACGTCGGCCGGGCGCTCGCGATGCTGCACGAACAGCCGACCGGCGACTGGACCGTGGAATCCCTCGCCGGCCGCGTTGGGCTGTCGCGCTCGGCACTCGCGCAGCGCTTCACCGAGCTGATCGGCCAGCCGCCCATGCAGTACCTGAAACGCTGGCGGTTGAACCTCGCCGCTGCCGCGCTCAAGAACAACGGCCGCAAAGTCGCCGCGCTCGCCGAGCGCTACGGCTACGAATCGGAAGCCGCGTTCAATCGCGCCTTCAAGCGCGAGTTTGGCTTGCCGCCTGCGGCCTGGCGGCGAGCGCGCACCGGCGCATGAAGGCGTTCTCCGCCCGGCAGGTCGCCGCGGTTTTCAGGTCCTACCCCGTCGACGCACGGCGCAAACTGCTCGCTTTGCGCGGTCTGATCTTCAGGGTGGCATCCATCACTTCAGGCGTAGGCAAGATCGAGGAGACGCTCAAATGGGGCGAACCGGCATACCTGACAACCCAATCGGGTAGCGGCAGCACGATCAGGATCGCCGCCGTCAGGGCCGACCCAGCCTGCTACGCGATGCACTTCAACTGCCAGACCACTCTTGTGCAGACGTTCAGGACGCGGTTTCCGAGGAGTCTCTGCTACGAGGCAAACCGCAGCATCGTGTTCCGGGTAAGCGACAGGATTCCGGTGAACGACCTGAGCGCCTGCATCTCGATGGCGCTGACCTACCACCGGGACAGGAAGCCGGCTACACCACCACGGGCGCGTTCGGCAGCTCGTTCCGGTTTTCCCCGGGCCTTGCCGGGAAATGCTGCGCGAGCAGGTCGCTCACCGAAGACAGGCCGGTAAGCACGCCCGCTTCAAAGCGTCCGGCGGCAAACTCTTGCTGCATTGCGCCGCAGATCGTTTCCCACGCCGTGTCGCCGACAAGCGCATGTATGCCGCGGTCGGCGACGATCTCCACGCGCCGGTCGGCGAGCAGCAGGTAGATCAGCACGCCGGCGTTGTCCTCGGTATCCCAGACGCGCAGGCGCGTGAATTGATCCAGCGCACGCTCGCGTGCCGTGCGCCCGGCAACGAGCGCCTGCATCGGCAGCCCGCCTTCGATGGCAACCCGCAGCTCGCCGCGATGGCGCTTTTCCTGCTCGGCGACAGCACGCCCGATCGCAGCGAGCGTCGTGAGCGGGAACGCGCGTTGCAGCGCGAAATGGTCGAGGAAGAGGTGGTGTATCCAGCGCATCACCAACTCCCCGAAGAGCCGCCGCCGCCAAAGCCGCCTCCTCCTCCTCCGCCCCAACTCGAGCCCCCGGACGACCCGCCCCAGGATCCGCCGCTGCCGCTCGACCATCCTCCGCCATGGCCCACGCCGGCATTGGCAAAGGTGACCAGGAATGCGACGACGAACGCGACCGCACCGAATAGGACGCCGAACGCGATCCAGGCGATCGCGCCGACGAGAGCTCCGCCGACGATCGACCCGAACAAGCGACCGAACAGCGCCTTCATGAAGTACGCGCCCAGGACCATGTAGCCGACGGCGAGAAGAAAGAATCCCATAACGTTGCTCGAGTCGTCGGCGGACAACTGCGTCGCGGGCGGCGGCAGCTTCTCGCCCTCGGCGAGCTTGATCAGCTGCTCCACGCCGTCGCGCACGCCGCCGTAGAAATCGCCTTCCTTGAAGCGCGGCGTGATGCGCTCGTCGATCACGCGCCTCGCCATCGAATCCGGGATCGCGCCTTCGAGCCCGTAGCCCACTTCGATGCGCAGCCGCCGGTCGTCCTTGGCGATGACCAGGATCAGCCCGTCGTCCACTTTCTTGCGGCCGATCTTCCAGGCCTCGGCGACGCGGATCGAGTACTGCTCGATTTCCTCGGGTTTGGTGGTGGGCAGCAGCAGTACCGCAATCTGGCTGCCGCGCCGCGACTCGTAGGCGGCGATACGCGCCTCGAGTTCGCCTTTCTGCTGGGCGTTCAGCGTCCCGGTAAGGTCGGTAACTCGTGCCGCGAGAGGCGGAACCGGGATTTCGGCGCGCGCAGCGCCGGGAAGTACCGCGAGCCCCGCAACGACCAGCAGTGCGGCGAAGAATTGCCGCATGGCAGGCAGTTACTTCGCCGCGGGCTTGCTGAAATCGACCTTCGGCGGCGCGGCGATCGCCTTCTCGTTCTCCACCGCGAAGTTGGCTTTCGTCTTGTAGCTGAACATCATCGCGGTGAGGTTGGTGGGGAACTCGCGCGCGAGAATGTTGTAGCCCTCCACCGCCTTGATGTAGCGCCCTCGCGCCACCGTGATGCGGTTCTCAGCCCCCGCCAGCTCAACGCGCAACTCGCCGAACTCCCTGGTCGCGGTGAGTTGCGGATAGTTCTCCGCCACCGCCATCAGCCGCGACAGCGCACCGGTCATCTGGGACTGCGCCGCCTGGAACTTTGCAAAGCCTTCCGGATCGTTGACCAGTTCCGGCGTCGCCTTGATCGCGCCCACCGAGGCGCGCGCATTGGTGAGCTCCACCAGCGTGCTCTTTTCGAAGTCCGCCGCGCCCTGCACGGTGGCCACCAGATTCGGAATCAGGTCCGCACGGCGCTGATAGTTGTTCAGGACCTCCGACCAGGCAGCCTTCACGCCTTCGTCCTGGCGCTGGAAGTCGTTGTAGCCGCAGCCCGAAAGCGAGAGGACGGCGACAAGGGCGAGAAGGAGCTTACGCATGGCGAATCCTCCAAAATCCGGTGGCATTGCAGACAATGTGGGGGCTCAGGACACTGAATGCAAGCGGCCCCGCAGCCAGCGCAATTGGAATGCAAGCCCGATCAGGTACAGCAGGACCAGCGCGCCGATGATGTCCTTGAACACGAACGCGTTCTCGTGCGTCACCAGCGGCGCGCCCGGCGGCAGGCGGGTCAGCGATTCCGCCGACCCCGTGATCAGGTGGATCAGCATGGTGGACGAATAGAGGGCGGCCTGGACGTAGTGCGAGGCGCGGCCGAACAGCGGGGTTACCGCCGCAACCGTGCCGATGGCGACGACAAGCAGGGTCAGTACTGCGAACGTGTGGCCGATGCGGAAGCCGCCGTGCTCGAAAATCATCAGTCCCGTTGCCGCGGTAGCCGCCGTTGTCACCAGATAGAGCTTGCCCAGCCGGTTCGCCGGCGCGATCTCCTTGTCCCGGACGAGCGCCCAGATGCCGGCAACGATGGCGGCCAGGCTGATTGCCGTGTGGAAGGCGCCGAGTGGCGTCAGGCCCAGCATGTCGCTGCTCAGCCCGCCGCGAGCTTGTCTAGGGTTTCCCGCGCGAGCTTGAGTTTCGCTCCCGCGGCGACGATCTCGTTCCAGGTGTTGTCGTCCACGGAGATGCCATCGCGCTCTCTCTTTGCGCGAGTCTCGCGCTCGGGCTCGCCCGCGATGCGCACCTTGTCGAAGCCCGGCGCGACCGGTGACTTGCGCAGCGACTCGAGAAACGCCGTGGTTTCGGTGCCGAACACGTCAGCCGTGCCCATGCGCTTCGGGTCGATGAGGATCGTCAGCATCCCGTTCCAGACGCGCTTCTTCGAGCGGTCGTCGGAATGCCAGGTGCCGCCGCCGGTCAGGGCGCCGCCAAGCAGTTCGCACACCACCGCCAGGCCGTAGCCCTTGTGCAGGCCGAAGGTGCGCAGCGCGCCGAAGGGCTCGATGACGCCAAAGGCCGGGTCCGGCGTCGGGTTGCCCTTGTCGTCGATCAGCCAGTCGGCCGACACTTTCTCGCGCTTGTTGTGCGCCACGCGGATCTTGCCCTGCGCCACGGCGCTGGTGGCCATGTCGAGGATGAACGGCGGTTCGTTCGGGATCGGGATGCCCACGGTCATCGGGTTGGTGCCGAACCGCGCATCGGCTCCGCCGAAGGGCGCGACGATGGAGCGCGAAATCACGTTGGTGAAATGCAGCGAGATGAGGCCCGCCGCCACCGCCTGCTCGGCCCACTGGCCGATGCGGCACAGGTGGTGCGAGCGGCCCAGGCCCATCACGCACATGCCGTGCTGTTTCGCGCGCGCGATGCCGATCTCCATCGCTTCCAGCCCGATCACCTGGCCATAGCCCTGCTGGCCGTCGACCGAAATCATGGCGCCGCCGTCGAACACGACCTTCGGGTGCTGGTTTACCTGGAGCCCGCCTTCGAGCAGGGACTCGGTGTAGCGCGGGATCATGCCCACGCCGTGCGAATCGTGGCCGGTCAGGTTCGCGGTGACCAGGTTCGCAGCGACGATTTTCGCTTCGCGCGCATCGCTGCCGCCCGCGAGGACGATCGCCTCGATGGCCTTGACCAGGGAATCTTTCTTATATACGGCCATGAACCGTCACTCCGCCTTGATCCCGCCGCGCTCGACGACGCGCGTCCATCGCTCCACCTCGTCCTTCATGAACTTGCCGAATTCCTCGGGCGTGCCGGCGACGACGTCAAAGCCGATCTGCGTCATGCGCTCGCGCACTTCCGGCGAGCGCAGGGTGCGCGCCATCGCGTCGTTCAGCTTCATCACCATCTCGCGCGGCGTCTTCGCGGGCGCGGCCGCCGCCTGCCAGGAAGTGACCACCAGGTCCGGGAATCCCTCTTCGACGACGGTCGGCACGTTCGGTATCTGCGGGTTGCGCGCGGTAGAGGTCAGCGCGAGCGCCTTCATCTTCCCGGCCTTGATGTAGTTGGTGACCGCTCCCAGGTTCTGGAACGAGATGTCGATCTGCTTTCCCATGATGTCGGTCTGGCAGGCGGCGCCGCCCTTGTAGGGCACATGCACGGCGGTCACGCCAGCGCCCTGCTTGAACACCTCGCCCGTGAGGTGGTCGGACGATCCGGTGCCGCTCGAGCAATACGACAGCTTGCCGGGATTCTTCTTCGCGAACTCGACCAGCTCCTTCATTGAGTTCGCCGACAGGTCGGGCCGTGTCACGAGCGCGTTTGGCGTGGTGACCGCGAGCGTGATCGGCGCGAAATCCCGAACCGGGTTGTAGCGCAGGTCCTTGAACAATGCGGCATTGATCGAGAACACGCCGATCGAGCCGACGAGGACGGTATAGCCGTCCGGATCCGACCTCGCGACGAATTCCGCCGCGATCGAGCCGTTCGCGCCGGGCTTGTTCTCGACGACGGCCGGCTGGCCGAGGATTTCCTGGAATTTCGAGCCGAGGGCACGTCCCACGATGTCGGACGAACCGCCGGCGACAAAGGGGATCACGATCTTGATCGGCTTGGATGGAAACGCCTGGGCCTGCGCGCCGCCGGCAACGGCCACGGCAATCAGCGCCAGCACGAAATTAACTGTCCGGTTCACTATTCCTCCTGAGGGGTTTCTAGGCAGCAGGGGCGAGTTTACAATGTCCGGCTATGAAAACACTCCTGCGCAACACCCTGGCCGCCGCGTGCATGCTGGCCGCATCCGCTGCATCGGCGCAGAACTACCCGAACAAGCCGATCCGCTTCATCGTGCCCTTCGCCGCGGGCGGCACCTCGGACATTCTGGCGCGCGCGATCGGCCCCAGGATCACCGAGGTCTGGAACCAGCCGGTGCTGGTGGAGAACCGGACCGGCGCCAACGGCAACGTCGGCGCGGACTATGTCGCCAAATCGGCGCCCGACGGCTACACGATGCTGCTCTCCGACGTCGGCGCGCTGGCGATCAGCCCGAGCGTCTACGCCAGCATGCCCTATGACCCGGTGAAGGATTTTTCGCCGATCGTGATGGTGTCCTATTCGCCGCACGTGCTCGCGGTGCATCCGTCTGTTCCGGTCAGCAACGTCCAGGAACTCATCGCCTATGCCAAGGCCAATCCGGGCAAGATGAATTTCGCCAATTCCGGCACCGGCGGCGCGCCGCACCTCGCGGGCGTCGATTTCGCCGCGCGCACCGGCATTCAGTGGGCGTATATCCCCTACAAGGGCGGCTCGGCTGCAGTCGTTGACGTGATCGCGGGCAATTCCAACGTGCTGTTCAACGGCATGCTCGCGACCTACCCGGCGGTGAAAGGCGGGCGCCTGAAAGGACTCGCGGTTTCCGCGGCGGAGCGCGTGCCCTCGGCGCCCGAGCTGCCGACGTTGGTCGAATCGGGCCTGCCGGGTTTCGTGACCGGTTCATACCAGGGCCTGCTCGCGGCGGCCGGCACGCCGCGCGACATCGTCATGAAGCTGAACGCCGAGCTGACCCGCATCCTGAGCACCGCGGAAATGAAGGAATTCCTCGCCAAGCAGGGCACCGAAGTGCGCACCGGCGCGCCCGAGGCGTTGGGAACCTTCATCGCCAATGAGAAAACGCGCTGGGCTAAAGTGGTGAAGGAAGCCGGCATCAAGGCCGAGTAAGCGACCAAAGGACAACGATGGATCTCCCGCAAAACGCATTCAAGCGCGCGCTCAAGGCCGGCAAGCCGCAGATCGGCCTTTGGTCGAGCCTCTCATCCAACTATTCGGTGGAAGTGATCGCCGGCGCCGGCTACGACTGGCTCCTGCTCGACTGCGAGCATTCGCCGAACGACCTGGAGTCGCTGCTCACGCAGTTGCAGGCCTGCGCGCCCTATCCCACGAGCGCGGTGGTACGCGTGCCCTGGAACGACATGGTGAACATCAAGCGCGTGCTCGACATCGGCACGCAATCACTGCTCATCCCTTACGTCTGCAGCGCCGAAGAGGCGAAGGCGGCGGTGGCGGCGACGCGTTACCCGCCGGCGGGCGTGCGCGGCGTCGCCGGCACCACCCGCGCGACGCGCTTCGGCCGCGTCAAGGACTACGCCAGGCGCGCGCACGAGGAACTCTGCGTGCTGGTGCAGGTGGAAACCAAGCCCGCGCTGGACCAGCTGGAAGCGATCTGCGCGGTGGACGGCGTGGACGGCGTGTTCATCGGGCCGGCCGACCTGCATGCGTCGATGGGTTATCCCGGGGAAACGTCGAATCCGGCGGTGCTGCCGCTGATCGAGGAGGCCATGCGCCGCATCCGCAAGGCGGGCAAGGCGCCGGGCTACCTCTCACCGGTGGAAGCGGATGCGAAGCGCATGCTTGCCGCCGGATGCGTGTTCTGCGCGGTCGGCGCCGACATCGGCATCCTCGCGCGAGGTGCTGAAGCCTTACGAGGGAAATTCCAATCATGAAGAACGAGATCATCATTACCGCCCAGGGACACAAGGGCACTCTCGAGCGGCTGCAAAACGAATTTTCCGCCGTCAAGCTCTGGGAAGCGGCCGACCGCGATGCGGCGCTCAAGGCTGCGGCGCACATGCGCGGACTGGCGCATTTCGGCCACTCGAAAGTGGACGGCAAGCTGATGGACGCGCTGCCCAAACTGGAGATCATTTCCAACTTCGGCGTCGGCGTCGACCAGATCGACCTGGACGCGGCGAAGAAGCGCAAGATCATCGTCACCAACACTCCGGACGTGCTGAACGACTGCGTCGCGGATACTGCGATCGCCTTGGTGCTGAATACCCTGCGCAAGTTTCCACAGTCGGAGTCCTACCTGCGCTCGGGTTTCTGGCCGACGCGTGGCCCGTATCCGCTGGCCACTTCGGTTGGCGGCAAGACCCTCGGCATCCTCGGCCTCGGCCGCATCGGCGAAGCGATCGCGAAGCGCGCGCAAGCCTTCGGCATGAAGATCCGCTACCACAACCGCAACAAGAAGAACGTGTCCTACGCCTACGACGCGGATCCGGTGGCGCTGGCAAAGAACTCGGACGTCCTGTTGATCGTCACCCCGGGCGGCGCCGGCACCGCGAAACTGGTCAATGCGAAAGTGCTGGATGCGCTCGGCCCGCAGGGCTACGTCGTGAACGTGGCGCGCGGCTCAGTGGTGGACGAACTTGTGCTGCTACGCTACCTGCAGGAAAAGAAGATCGCCGGCGCCGGGCTCGATGTGTTCGAGCACGAGCCGAAGGTGCCCGCGGAGTTCTACACGCTTGATAACGCTGTGCTGTTCCCGCACGTGGCGAGCGCGACGGCGGAGACGCGCAAGGCGATGGGGGATTTGCAGGTTGAAAATCTACATCTTCACTTCGCGGGCAAATCAGTAAAAACGCCGATATCGTCTTAAGAGGCGCCGTTCCAGCTAACGGGGCGGTCAGGACGCCCCGTTCCAGCTCTGCAGCCAGTTCTGCAGGCCGACCTTCTGCATCAGTTCCAGCTGGGTCTCGAGGAAGTCGATGTGCTCTTCCTCGGATTCGAGGATGTCTTCGAGTAATTCCCGCGAAATGTAGTCGCCCACCGCTTCGCAGTGGGCGATGCCATCCTTGAGCGCCGGGTGGGCCGCCAGCTCCATCTTCAGGTCGCACTTGAGGGCCTCGGAAGCATCCTCGCCGATCATCAGCCTGCCCAGGTCTTGCAGGTTCGGCAGCCCCTCGAGGAACAGGATGCGCGAGATCAGGCGATCGGCGTGCTTCATCTCGTCGATCGACTCTTTCTTCTCGTACTCCTCGAGCTTCTTCAGGCCCCAGTTGCCGAACATGCGGGCGTGGAGGAAGTACTGGTTGATCGCGGTGAGCTCGTTGTAGAGCACCTTGTTCAGGTGCTGGATGACTTTCTTGTCGCCTTTCATGCCGCCAAGGCTAGCGGCTCCGGGCGCACTTCGTCGAGGATTTCTTTCGCCACCGGACGGCAACGCCCACAACCGGAGCCGACTCCAAGTTCCACTGACAGCGCATCGAGCGAGCAGCAGCCGCGCCTCGCGCATTCGCGCACATCCCGCTCGGTGACTGCGTTGCAGATGCAGATGTACATGCGAATGATTATCATATAATATGAGAATGAGTTGCAATACCTATTTACGATGTGAGCACAAGCTTACATATAACTAATTGTTTATGAAAAATTTAGAGAAAGAGTCTCTGGCCGTTCCTGCCAGCCCTCCTAAGCGGGTTCCCAGTGAGTCTCTCCTGGGCCAGGCGAAGGAACTGCTGATCGTCCACAACGGACGCGAGTACCGCCTGCGCCTGACGCAGAACGGAAAACTGATTCTCACCGCGTAGCGCTTGATGCGTCCCGACCGGATTGGGCTGGGCGTCACCCTCGCGCTGCACGCGTTCGCGGCGGCGGCCCTGCTCAGCTACGAACCGGCCCGCAGGGCGCTGCTGGCCGCCGCGCCGATCATGATCGACCTGATCGCGCCGCCCAGGATCGAGCCGCCCAAGCCGCAGCCGCCCACCGAACTACCGCGACCAAAGCCGGTGGCGAAGCAGATCGAGCGCCCGATCGAGCCGCAGATCATCGCCGCGCCCGCCGAGGCGCCCTCCCCGGTCGTCGCGCCGCCGCCTCCGCCGATCGAGGTGGTCGCGCCGCGCCTGCCCGAGCCCGCGCCTGTGACGCAGCCGATTTTCAACGCCGACTACCTCGACAACCCCGCGCCCGCCTATCCCGCCACGTCGCGCCGGATGGGCGAACAGGGCCGCGTCATCCTGCGCGTACTGGTGAATGTCCGCGGGACCGCCGACGAAGTGCAGGTGCGCACCTCGAGCGGCTTCGCGCGCCTGGACGACGCCGCCCGCGACACGGTGCACCGCTGGAAGTTCGTGTCGGCCAAGCGCGGCGCCGAGCCGGTCGCGGCCTGGGTACTGATCCCGATTTCTTTCCGACTCGAAGGTTGAACGCCATGGACCCGCAACAGACCGCCGGCTTCGCCAGCTTCCTCGCCCAGACCGACGCCATCGGCAAGGCGATCCTCGCGATCATGCTGGTGATGTCGATCGCCACCTGGTACCTGATCGCCACCAAGACGCTCACCATTTCCCTGGAACGGCGCAAGAGCGCGCGCTTTCTGGAAGCGTTCTGGGATGCGCCCT
This sequence comes from Betaproteobacteria bacterium, assembly GCA_025358705.1. Taxonomy (GTDB): domain Bacteria; phylum Pseudomonadota; class Gammaproteobacteria; order Burkholderiales; family SG8-39; genus RBG-16-66-20. Next base: position 15,410 of record JANYII010000319.1, read on the forward strand.
CGCTCGGATCGGTGGAGAAGCACATCGAGGGCGCGCACCCGGACGATCCGTTCTCGCACCTCACCTGGCATGCCATCAGCGCATCGCGGCACCACCAGCGCTCGGGCGCGGCCAAGCTCGCCGAGGCCGGCTCGGGCGCCGAGTTCCTCTCGCGCGCGATGCGCCGCGTGATCGACGAAGACACCGCGCGCCTCGAATCCGGCCTCACGGTGCTCGCCTCCGTCGGCTCGACGGCGCCCTTCGTGGGCCTGTTCGGCACCGTCTGGGGCGTCTACCACGCGCTGGTGGCGATCGGGCTTTCGGGGCAGGGGACGCTGGACAAGGTCGCCGGCCCGGTCGGCGAGGCGCTGATCATGACCGCACTCGGCCTGGCGGTCGCAATTCCCGCCGTGCTCGCCTACAACGGCTTCGTACGCGCCAACCGCCTGGTGCTGGCGCAGCTGGATGCGTTCGCGCACGACCTGTATGCCGTGCTCACCACCGGCGCGCACGTGGGCGATCCCGCCGCGGTGCTGCCGCTGAAGCCGGTCATGGCTGCCAAGGGCGCCTGAGATGGCCTTCGGCAGCTTCAACCGCGGCAGCGGCAGCGCGCCGATGGCGGAGATCAACATGATCCCGCTCATCGACGTGATGCTGGTGCTGCTGGTGATCTTCATCATCACCGCACCACTCCTGACCAATGCCGTCAAGGTGGATCTCCCCAAAGCATCCAGCACACCGAACATCACCAAGCCGGACAACGTGCAGCTCGCGATCAACGCCCAGGGCGCGGTGTATTGGAACGGCGAAGTGCTCGAGCGCTCCGGCTGGCGTTCGCGCATGACTGCCGCCGCAAGCCTGAAACCCCAACCCGAGGTGCACATCCGCGCCGACAGCGCCGTTGCCTACGGGAAGGTGGCCGAAGTGATGGCCGATGCCGCGAAGGCGGGGCTGACCCGAATCGGCTTCGTTTCCAGCCCTGAGCCGAACTGATCCCCGGATGCGTTACCTGCGCTTCCTCGTCACTCTGCTTGTGCTTGCCATGGCCCCGGCGGGAGCGCAGGAAGCGATGCAGACCATGCTCCATCTTCTCGACTACATCGGCGCGGATTACGCTGGCGCGGTCGAGAACGGAAAGGTGAAAAGCGCGGACGAGTACAAGGAATTGCAGGAATTCACCGCGCAGGCGGAAGTGCGGCTGAAAGCGCTGCCCGAGAATGCCGCCAAGCCGACGTTGGTCGCGGGCGGTGCGGCGCTGGCCAAGCTCGTGGCGGACAAGGCGCCGCCAGACGCCGTGGCCGAAGCCTCCGCCAGGCTGCGCGACACGCTGGCGACCGCGTACGGCGTGCCGCTCGGGCCGCGGCACGCGCCCGACCCCGCGCGCGGCAAGACGCTCTACGTCGAGCATTGCGCCGCCTGCCACGGCGCGGAAGGACGCGGCGATGGCAAGGCGGCAAAAGGGCTCTCGCCCGCGCCGGCCAACTTCCACGATGCCGGTCGCATGACGGGCCGCAGCGTCTACGGTCTCTACAACACGATCACGCTCGGCGTGTCCGGTACGTCGATGGCCGCGTTCGGCCAGCTAAGCGACGAAGACCGCTGGGCGCTCGCGTTCTTCGCGACCAGTGCCGGTGCCGATGCAACGCGACTCGCGCAGGGCGAAAAACTGTGGAGAGCCGGCAATGCGCGCGGCACGTTCACGAACCTCGCGAGCATCACTTCGCTCTCGCCAAACGAGCAGCGCAAGCGCCACGGCGAAGATGCCGCGCTGGTGCAGGCCTACCTTGCGGCGCACCCGGAAGCCTTGTCGGCCGGCAAGCCTTCGCCGATCGCCTTTGCGCGTGAATCGCTGGCAAGCGCCCTTGCGGCCTACCGCAAGGGCGAGGTCGCCGCGGCGCGCGAAGCGGCGACGGTGGCGTATCTTGAAGGCTTCGAACTGGTCGAGGCGCCGCTCGACAACATCGACAAGCCGCTGCGGCTCCAGATCGAGCGCGAGATGCTCGCGCTGCGATCCGCGATCTCGGGCGGCGCGGCGCTCGCGACGCTCGAAGCCAGTGTCGCCACGGCGGACACGCTGCTCTCCACCGCCCAGCGCAAGCTCGATTCGGGCGAACTCTCGCCGGGCGCCGCGTTCACGAGTTCCCTCATCATTCTCCTGCGCGAAGGGCTGGAAGCCATCCTGCTGCTTGCGGCAATCATCGCCTTCATCACCCGCACCGGACGGCGCGACGCGCTGCCCTACGTGCATGCCGGATGGATCGCCGCACTGCTGCTGGGTCTCGCCACGTGGGCCGTGGCGAACTTCCTTATCGGAATCTCGGGCGCAAACCGCGAAATGACGGAAGGCATTACCGCGCTCATAGCGTCGGCGATGCTGCTCTATGTGGGCTATTGGCTGCACGGCAGGAGCCAGGCGCAGGCATGGACGGCGTTCATTCGCGGCAGCGTCGGCCAGGCTCTCGGCAGGAAGACGCTGTGGGCGATGACGGGCGTTTCATTCATCGCCGTATACCGCGAAGTCTTTGAAGTCGTTCTGTTCTACGAGGCGCTGTGGGTGCAGGCCGGAGACGCCGGGCATGCCGCGGTATTGGCGGGTATAGGCGTCGCCGCACTGCTGCTCGCCGCGACCGGCTGGGGAATCTTCAAGTACAGCTTGAAACTGCCGCTGGGGCCATTCTTCTCGGCGATGTCCCTGCTGATGGCCTTGCTCGCGATCATATTCGCGGGCCAGGGCATCGCGGCGCTGCAGGAGGCCGGCGCGGTCGGCATGAGCCCGGTACCGTTCTTCACTCTGGGGATTCTCGGCATTCATCCGACACTCGAAACGCTGGGAGCGCAGGCGCTCGTTGCCCTGCTTGTCGCGCTCGGCATGTTTGCCGCATCGCACGGGGCACCGCCTGCGCAGACGCAGATCAAATCATGAAGTTTTCTTGCCATCAACTCAACAAAGGGCTTTCAAGATGAAAAACACCCTCGCTTCAATTGTGATTGCCACCGCAGGCCTGACAAGCTTTATTGCTTCCTCCGGCGCGCACGCGACCGGCCTTGCGACCTGCGATTCGGGCGCGAAAGAAACCTGGCAGCCGCAGGAGAAACTGGAAAAGATGCTTACGGACAAGGGCTGGAAAGTGCGCCGCATAAAGATCGACGGCGGCTGCTATGAAGTCTATGCGCTCGACGAAAAGGGAGGGCGCGTCGAGGCTTACTTCCATCCGCAAACGCTTGCCCCGGTACCGACCCAGCCACGCAAGGAAAAATGATTCCTTCAGCCCGGCGGGTCCCGATATGGGATCCGCTGGTGCGCATCGGGCATTGGGCACTTGTCGCGTGTGTCGCCCTTGCGTGGATCAGTCGCACAGGCGGACACACGTGGCATGAGCGCTTCGGCTACGGAGCACTTGCTATTGTTCTGCTCCGCGTACTGTGGGGCTTTATCGGTCCTCGCAACGCGCGCTTTTCTGAATTCGTTCGTTCGCCAAAGCCCACGTTGCGGTATGCGTTGCTGGTGATCGCCGCACGCGAACCGCGTCATGTCGGCCACAACCCTCTCGGCGGCTGGATGGTCGCCGCATTGCTGATCGTCATCAGCCTGACATGTTTCAGCGGCTGGCTCTACTCCACCGACGCCTACTGGGGCGTCAAGTGGGTTGCCGACGCACATGAGATGCTGTCCGACCTACTGCTTGGACTGGTGGCCCTCCACCTTGCAGGCGTGGCGCTCGCTTCATACCGCCACCGCGAAAACCTGGTAGCGGCGATGATTCACGGCCGCAAGCGCCTGCCCTAGAACGACGTCAGTAGGGTCAGGCGCGCCGCGCGCGGCGACCCCGGGCTGATGTTGTTGTTACCGTCGACGGTCGGAAAATACTTCTTGTCGAACAGGTTCTCGACATTCAAGGCCAGCCGCGACTTGCCGTCGCGGAACGCGTAGTACACCGCACTGTCGACGCGGGTGAACGACGGCAGCGTCACCGTGTTGTCGATTGCCGCAAAGGAACTCGACTGGTAGATCAGCCCGAGGCCCGCGCTCCATCCGGCGCCAAAGCTGTATTTGTTCCAGAGTGAAAACGTGTGTTCGGGCGTAAGCGCGAGCTTGTTGCCGGCGGGGGTGATGGTGACCACGGTCGCGGTATTGCCGAACGGTTTTTGCACGCGTGCGTCGAGATTGGTGAAGCCGCCATAAACCTGCCAGTTGCGCGTCACCTCCCCCTGCAGACCTATTTCGAAGCCTTCGCTGCGCAACTGACCGGTCTTGAGGAAAAACCCGACATTGACCGGATCCGCCACGCGCACGTTATCGCGGTCCGTGCGGAACAGCGCCGCCGTCAGCCCAAGTTTCGGCATCACATCCCAGCGCGCGCCGACCTCGTAGTTCTTCGCTTTTTCCGGCTCCAGGTTCACCGTGTTCGCGGCGAGTCCCAGCTGCTCGGCAGAGGGCAGGAACGCGTAGCTATAGCTGAGGTAGTAGGTCTGGGCCGCGGTCGGCGTCCAGATCAGGCCGGCGCGCGGGCTGAAGGCGTTGTCGGTGCGCGACGCGTCCACTGGCGGAGTAAGCGTGCGGCGATCGTCGAAATCAACCTTGAAATAGTCGAAGCGCAGGCCGAAGATCGCCTTCCATTGTTTTGAAAATGCGATCTGGTCCTGCACATAGGCTGCGGCGATGTTGGCCCTGGCATTGTTGTTGGCGTCAGTGCCGTTTGGCCTGAAGCTTGTTGCCACCGCAAACGGATTGCTGACTGACACGACGGGCGCGATGGCGGCGCCGAAGAAGCCGGTGTTTCGCAGGTTGGTGCTGTTCTGCGTGCCGAATTCGGTTCCGATCAGCACGGTGTGCTCAAGGCCACCGGCCATGAACTTCTTCGTCAGGTCGGTCTGGTTGAAGATATTGGTTCGCTGGTTGGCATTGTTGTACGCCGCGAGCGTCAACGTGTTGGCCGCCGTTACCGCGCTGCCCGGGTAGATGTTCTGGTAGAACTTGTCGTAGTGCGTTGCGCGAAAGCTGTTCTTGAGTTGCCAGCCGTTGCCGAAGTCGTGGTCTAGCGTCGCGTACGCACCGTCGACCGTCGATTTGGCGCGGCTCTGGCTCGCGTTGCCGAAGAACGTACTCGGGTCGGCGTTGAACGGCCTTCCGTTGAACGAAGGGAATCCGCGATCTGCGGTGCGGTCATCATCCAGATGCTCGTAGCCCAGGGTAAGCGAGGTCTGCGTACCCAACACGAATGTCGCCGTGGGATTGATCGCCCAGCGCTTGAGATCCACGCCGTTGCGGAAGCTGTCCGCGTTTTCGAGCATTACATTGAAACGCCACGCCGCGGATTCGTTTATCTTCTCGCCGTAATCCAGGGTGCCGCGCAGCTGGTTCCAGCTGCCCAGGGTGACGCTCGCTTCGCCGACGTGGCCGAACACCGGACGCTTGGTGACGCGGTTGACGACGCCGCCGGCGCCGCCGCGGCCGAAAGCCATGCCGCCCGGGCCTTTGAGAACTTCGACGCGTTCCAGATTGTAGAGATCGCGGAAAACCTGCGCATCGTCGCGCACACCATCGACGTAGAAATCGGCCGTAGTGCTGGTGCCGCGCAGGATGATCTGATCCCGGTTGCCTTCGCCCTGGTGCATCAGGGTGCCGGGAACGTAGCGGAACACGTCGCCCATGCTTTGCATGGCCGAGTCCTTCATCAACTGCGCCGGCACCACGGTCACCGAGGCAGGAACCTCTTTCAGCGGAGTGTCAGTCCTGGTGAACGTGCCTGAGCGGTTGGCGCGATAGCCGTCCACCGGACCGTCCGCGCGCTCGGCCTGATCGCGCACTTTCACTTCCGGGAGGGTTTGGTCGGGCTGCGCCGTCTGTGCCTGCGCAAGCGCCGGGTGCGCGGAAAAGAGCATGGCAATGGCGACAGCCAGCGGCCTGAGCCTGATGTGATGCATAGCGACTCCCCTTTTAAAAACGGATTGACTGGCAGTGCTCTTGCTGGCTGCCGGCGGGTCGCTAGCGATGAACTTACAAAGGAATGATAAGCGTTCTCGTTTACAAATGCAACAAGATCAATCCACTATGCGTATTTGCGATCTAAATCCTGGCTTAGAATTCCCCTCGGAGGAGGGAAAATGCGCGCTGACCGTACGCGCCGCCGGCTGTTGGCCGCCGCAGCGGCGTTGCTTGTCGTGCCTCACGTAGCGCCAAGCCGCGCCCAGGCCTGGCCATCGCGCCAGATCCGCGTCGTTTGTCCATTTCCGCCGGGCGGATTGACCGACCTATACGCGCGCTCGATCGGCGATCACCTGCAGCAGAGCCTCGGCCAAACGGTCCTGATCGAGAACCGCCCCGGCGCCGGCGGCCTGATCGGGAACGAATTCGTCGCCAAGGCCGCGCCCGACGGGCACACGCTGCTTGTCACCATCCAGACGACGCTGGTCCAGGCGCAGGTGCTGTACAAGAAGCTGCCCTACAACGCGGAAAACGATTTCACGTGGATCTCGGCGCTCGGCGCCGGCCACCTGCCCTTCGCGGTGCCCGCCAGTCTGCCGGTGCGCACGTTCCGCGAATTCGTCGACTATGCGAAATCGAATCCCACCAGCTTCGGCACCTACGCCGCGGGATCGTATCCGCACATGGTCGCGGGGCAGGTGAACAAACTCCACGGCACGAAGATCGAGGCGGTGCACTACAAGGGCGAGGCGCCGATGTGGATCGACCTCGCCGGCGGCCAGATCCAGGGCGCCATCGGCAGCGTCGCGGCGCTGCTGCCGCACGTGCAGAAGGGCTCCGTGCGCGTGGTCGCCGTTCCAACGGCGGTGCGCTCGTCCAAGCTTCCCGACGTGCCGACCTTCATCGAGCAGGGCTTCACCGAGCCGGTATTCGGCCTGCGCGGCTGGATCGGCCTGCTCGGGCCCGCGAAGCTGCCGCGCGAAATCATCGAACGGCTCTCGAAGCTGGTGATCGAGGCGGGCGAAGGCGCGCGCCTGAAGCAGGTTTACGACACGTTCGGCATCGCCGAGCGCCCCACCACGCCAGAGGAATTCCTGCGGCTCTACCGCACCGAAGGGCAGCAGTGGATCGCGATCGCGCGGGAACTCGGCATCACACTCGACTGACAGGGAGCATCGCAATGAAGCTATTGATCGCCGCATTGGCATTTTTCTTCGCCACCGCCGCCCAGGCCCAGGCCTGGCCGTCCAAGCCGATCCGCTACATCGTGATCTTTGCGCCGGGCGGCACGACCGACATCCTCGCGCGCCTGATTTCGCCCAAACTCTCCGAGGCGCTCGGCCAACCCGTCGTGGTGGAGAACCGGCCCGGCGCGGGTGGCAACAACGGGGCCGAAATGATCGCGAAGGCGGCGCCCGACGGCTACACGATCGGCAGCGGCACCGTCAGCTCGCACGCCATCAATGCCACGCTGTATTCCAAACTGCCCTATGACCCGGACAAGGACTTCTCGCCCATCACCATGCTCGCGACGCTGCCGAACATGCTGGTGGTGCATCCCAGCCTCGGCGTCAACAACATCCCCGAACTGATCGCGCTGCTCAAGGCCAACCCGAACAAGTACAGCTTCGGCTCCGCTGGCAACGGCACATCGCAGCACATGTCGGGCGAGATGTTCAAGACTATGACCGGCACGTCGATGCAGCACATCCCGTACAAGGGCTCGGGCCCGATGGTCGCCGACCTGCTCGCAGGCACGATATCGATGAGCTTCGAGAACATCACCACTGCCTACCCGCCGGTGAAGCAGGGCCGGCTCAAGGCGCTCGCGGTGACGACCTCCAGGCGCTCCTTCGTCGCCCCCGACGTGCCGACCATGCAGGAGCTGGGCCTCGCCGGCTACGACATTACCTCCTGGCAGGCGCTGTTCGCGCCGGCGGGCGTGCCGAAGGAAATCATCGCGCGGCTGCACGCCGAAACCGTCAAGGCGCTCAAGGCTCCGGATGTGGCGAAGCGGCTGGAAGATCTCGGCCTGGACGCGGGCGGCATGGCGCCCGAGGAACTCGGCGCGCTCATCCGCAGCGACATTCCGCGACTGGGGAAAGTCGTGCGCGACTCGGGCGCGAAGATCGACTGACGAAGCGCTACATCTGCGCGGCGCCGGCGACGCCGGCGGGCGCGGCCGCCGGTCCCGCTTCCGACTTGTCGAAGTCGATTTCGACCCGCGCATTATTGGGGTCGAAGAAAAAAAGCTGCCAGGTGCCGTACTCCGGCAGCCTTCGCAGGTCGAACTTTACGTTGCGCGCCTTGAGCTTCGCCACCGCGCCGTTCAGCCCCTTGCCGCTGAAGGCCATGTGGTCGAGCACGCCCTTCACGAGGCGCTCTTTCGCCACTCCGGCGACGATGTGCAGGATCGGATCCTTGCCCTTGCCGCCGTCGGCATACAGCCAGGCCCCCGGAAAGGTGAACGGCGGCCGCGCGCCGGGCTTGAGGTTCAGGTGCTCCTCGTAGAACTCCAGCGTCGCCGGCAGGTTGTCGGTGAGGATGGTGAAGTGGTTGACGGCGGTTACGGTCATGTCAGGCCCCTTTGGCGGCGGCTTGCGCCTGCTTGGTCTTGTCGAGCACCGTCATCGCGGTGGTCACGAACGAGGCGATATCGGCGGCGTTCGCCGGAATGATCAGGGTGTTCGACTTGGTCGCGAGCAGGCCGAAGGCTTCGATGTACTGCTGCGCGACTTTCAGGTTGGCCGCCTCCATGCCGCCCTTGCCGGTGATCGCCTCGGCCACCGCATGCACGCCCGCCGCGTTCGCTTCAGCGATGACGCGGATCGCCGTGCCCTCGCCCTGCGCGCGGTTGATGGCGCCCTGCTTCTCGCCTTCGGATTCCAGGATCGCCGCCTGGCGCTTGCCATCGGCGATGTTGATCTGCTGCTGGCGCTCGCCCTCGGACTTGGCGATCAAGGCGCGCTTCTCGCGTTCGGCGGTGATCTGCGCCTGCATCGCGCGCAGGATGGATTCGGGTGGCGTGATGCTCTTGATCTCGTAGCGCAGCACCTTGATGCCCCAGTTGCGCCCCGCTTCGTCGAGTTCGGTCACGATGTGGCGGTTGATGTCTTCGCGCGACTCGAAGCTCTTGTCGAGCTCCATCTTGCCGATCACGCTGCGCAGCGTCGTTTGCGCGAGCTGGCTGATCGCGGCGACGTAGTTTGCCGAGCCGTAGGAAGCAAGGCGCGGGTCGGTCACCTGGTAGTAGAGGATCCCGTCCACCGCGAGCTGGGTATTGTCCTTGGTGATGCAGACCTGCTCGGGCACGTCGAGCGGCACTTCCTTCAGCGAATGCGTGTAGGCGACGCGATCGAGGAACGGAATGATCAGGTTCAGGCCCGGTTCGAGGATCGAGTGGAAGCGCCCCAGCCGCTCGACCACGAAAGCCGACTGCTGCGGCACGATGCGCACGCCCTCGACCACGAATGCCGCGACCACCGCGATGAAGAACACCCAGACGGCGTAACTCCGCGTCTCGGGAATCGATCCGGCAATGACGGTCAGGACGATGGCGATTATCAGCTTGGAAAGCATGGGCATTCCCCTCCTTTGTTGACTGGCCACCGGCGTCGGCACATGCGCCGATGCCAGGCCAACCGGGCTATGTGGGACGACGGGTGGTGACTTTGAGCGTATTGCCATTTGCCGTGACCACGTACAGCATCGCCCCGGTGTCGACGGCCGCATCGCCGTCCACCAGCGCGTCCCACAAGGCACCACGGTAGCGCACGCGCGCAAGACGCGCGCCCTGATCCACCCAGTTTTCGAAACTCGCCGGCTGGCCGGCATCTACCGGCGCCATCGGCCGCGTCGTGTTCTTCGTGCGGTATACGTGGACGCCATAGCAGCCGAGCGCCGCGATCACCGCGGCGACGACGGCCTGCACCGGGAATCCCTGCCCAAACCATGCCGTGAGCGCCGCGCCGAAAGCCGCGATGCCGAGCACCAGCAGGTAAAAGGTACCCGACATCAGCTCGACGATAACCAGCGTCAGGCCCAGGATCGCCCAGAGAAAGTCTTCCTCCATGGTCCTAATTTAGAATCACTTGACCATGGACGCAACCAAACTCGCAAAAGAACTTATCGACCTGCACGACCGTCCGCGGCAGGTGGCGCCGTTTAGCTCGCGCTTTCCGGGGCTTACGGCCGAAACCGGCTATGCCGCGGCGCGCCAGTTGCACGCCCATCGCCTGGCGCAGGGCTGGGTCCTGGCCGGCCGCAAGAACGGCTTCACCAACCGCGGCATCTGGGAGCGCTACGGCGTGAACGGCCCGATGTGGGGCGCTGTTTATGATCGGACTCTTGTTTTTTCCAAGGAAAATAAAGCAGTCGTATCGCTCGCGGGCCTGGAGCAACCCCGCATCGAGCCGGAGATCTGCTTCAAATTGAAGGCAGCCCCTGCGCGCACGAGAAACCCTGCGGTGCTGCTTGAATCCATCGAGTGGATCGCGCATTCCATCGAAATCGTCCAGTGCCACCACCCCGAATGGAAGATGGCGCTGGCTGATTGCACCGCGGACAACGCGCTGCACGGCCGGCTGATCGTCGGCACGCCCGTGGCCGTGGAAAATATTGCTGGGCTAGCGGCGGCGCTTCCTCTCTTGAAAGTAAGTTTATTCAAAAATCAGAAAAAAATAGACCAAGGCGTGGGCGCCAACGTGCTCGACAGCCCGCTCCTGTCGCTCGCTTTCCTCGTGGAAATTCTTGCGGGGCAAAAAGACTCGCCGCCGCTGTCGGCAGGCGAAATCATCAGCACCGGCACGCTAACCGATGCGCATCCCGTGAAGGCCGGGGAGCGCTGGAGCACCGACCTGCACGGCTTCGCGGCGCGCGGCATGGAAATAACATTTACATGAAAAGACCCGATTGAATCGCCCCCTTCACGGAATCACGGTGGTCGGACTGGAGCAGGTGATCGCAGGACCGTTCTGCACGCGCCAGCTCGCCGAACTCGGCGCGCGCGTGATCAAGATCGAGCGCCCGGGCGGCGGCGATGCGGCTCGCGGCTACGACCGCACGGTGAAGGGGCAGTCTTCCCACTTTGTCTGGGTGAATCGTTCAAAGGAAAGCTTCGCTCTCGACGTCAAGCATCCCTCTGCAAAACCCGTACTCGAAAAACTTCTCGAAAAAGCCGACGTGTTCGTGCAGAACCTCGCCCCCGGAGCAGCGGAACGCCTCGGTCTTGGCGCGGCGGAACTACGCGCGAAGCACCCGAAACTCATCTGGTGCGGCATCTCGGGCTACGGCCCCGCCGGCCCCTACGCCGACAAGAAAGCCTACGACCTGCTGGTGCAATGCGAAGCGGGCCTGCTGTCGGTCACCGGCACGCCGGAACAGCCCGCCAAGGCGGGCATTCCGGTGGCGGACATCGCCGCCGGCATGTACGCCTTCTCCTCGATCCTCGCAGCGCTTTACCGGCGGCAAGCAGAGGGCGTCGGCGCCACGCTCGACATCACCATGTTCGAATCGCTCGGCGAGTGGATGGGCTTTCCTGCCTATTTCACCGCCTACGGCGGCGAGGCGCCGCCGCGCTCCGGCGCGCACCACGCCACCATCGTCCCCTACGGCCCGTTCAAGGCGGGGGACGGCGGCACGGTGTTCCTGTCGATCCAGAACGAACGGGAGTTCGAACGGTTTTGCGACGTGGTTCTCCTGAATTCCGCCCTGAAGAATGATCCGCGATTTTCCGCCGGACCCGCGCGCGCCCAGAACCGCAATGCAATGCATGAGGAGATTGAAAGGGTATTTTCGAAAATTACCGCTGAGAAGATCCTCGAAAGGCTTGACAATGCGGACATCGCAAACGCGAAACTGAATTCGATGCAGGAGTTCTGGGATCACCCGCAGCTCGAAGCACGCGAGCGCTGGCGCGAGGTCGGCACGCCCGCGGGCCCGGTCGAGGCGATGAAGCCGCCGTTCAACCTGGACGAGTTCGAGCCCCGCATGGACGCGGTGCCGGCGCTCGGCGCGCACAGCGCGGCGATTCTTGCAGAACTTGGTTTCAGTTCTATTGATATCGGGAAAATGAAGAGCGGAGGGATCATCCATGAATCTTGAAATCTATTTCGCCCCTGGCGCGTGCTCGTTCGTGCCGCACGTGGCGCTCGAAGCCATCAAGGCGGCCACCGGCCAGGCCTTCGAGCCGAAACTCGTCAAGCTGCACAAGGGCGAGCACCGCACGCCCGAATACCTGGCGATGAATCCGAACGGCCAGGTGCCGGTGCTGGTGGCCGATGGCAAGCCGCTCACGCAGATCGTCGCAATCTGCGACTTCCTCGACCGCAGCTTTCCCAAGGCGGGCCTGCTGCCGACGGAACCGTGGGCGCGCTCGCAGGCGCTGTCGCTACTCGCGTGGATGAACAACACCGTCCACCCCACCTTTACGCGCGTATTTCGCACCTCCGAGTTCGCCGAAAGCGAAACGGCGCAGGCGGAAGTGAAAAAAATCGCCGCGGCGAAATACCGCACGCTCCTTGAACGCATCCAGGGATGGGCGGCGACGGCGAAGCCCTACTGGTTCGGAGACAGAATCGCATTCCACGACGCCTATGCCTTTACGCTGCTGCGCTGGGGCGGCATGGCGGGCGTCGATCCGAAGTCGCTGCCCGGCTACCTCGCGTACGTGGAGCGGGTCACGGCCGCGGCGCCGGTCGCTACGGTGCTTGAGCGCGAGAGGATAAAGCTGGATACCTACAAAGCGGCCTAGCGGATCGGTTTTCCCGCTCTGAGCGCGAGCCACCCCTTGGCGACGCGATAGATGAACCATAGTGCCGCGGCCAGCAGCACCGCGAAGCCCACGAGGATCACCGAGGTGACGGTGCCAATCACGCCCCAGAGCAGCAACCACCAGAAAGTGCGGATCTGCCAGCGGTAGTGGGACTCGAGCCAGGTACCCGCCGCCTCGTCGCGTTTCAGGTAGGCGACCACCAGGCCACCGACCAGCGTGATGCCCGTGAGGATCGACGCCGAGTACAGGGCGTAGACCAGCGTCGCCATGTCGCGCAGTTCCTTGTGTACGTCGGTCGCGCCGGGCGCCGCGCCCGCGATCGTTTCCGATCTCGGCGCCGCGGGCCCGCTCGCACTTAGCGCCCAGACGAGGAGGCCGATTCCGAGGCCAATGCCAAGCAGCGCCAGCAGCACCGCGCCGCCGATCGACCACAGCATGCGCCCCATGAAATCGGGCGTCACCGCGATCACGATCGCCGGGAACGGTCCATCGAGCACGACCGTGTAGCGCCCGGCGACGGGCGCCTCGAAGCGGCCCACCGCCAGCTTTTCCACGTCGCCGCCCTTCCAGGACATCGACCCGGCGGAGCCGACCGGCAACGGCGGTCCATCGGGACCACGGACCGTGAAGCGCGCACCGGCGGGCAGGCCGGCGTCCGAACGGTAGGTGCGGTTCTCGAAGGTGGTGCGGTACTCGTGCCAGATGACGTAGCGTCCAGGCGACGCCACCTCGACAGTTCCCGCCCCCGGCGCGAGAAATCGCACGGGTTCGCCCAAGGCCAGGAAGGCCGACACGGCCAGGAAGGCCGCGCCCGCGAGACCGGCTGCCGCGACCGCGGCAGCCGCCATGTAGCGCTTCAACTCAGTTGAACTTGAGCGTATTGCCTTCGCTGTCGGTGAACTTCTGCAGGATGATCATGATCATGTCGATCAGCGCCCAGATGCCCAGGCCGCCGAACGTGACCAGCATCAGCACGCCTGTCCCGATCTTGCCCACATAGAACCGGTGCACACCCAGGATGCCGATGAAGAAGCACAACAGCAAAGCCACGGTATTGTTCTTGTCGCTGGTACCGTCCGCCATGAGAGTCTCCCCTTGTGAGCGGCATTGCGCCGCGGGGGAAGTCTAGGCCGATTCAGGTCTTTTTGCCGACCTCGATGCCGGCCGCGCGCGCGAGATCCCGGTGCACCCGGGCGACCCGCTCCACCTCGCCCTTGGCGGGGAAGCGCTCGTAGAAACCCTCGTCGCGGAACATCTTGCCCATCTCGGACCAAGGCTTGAGCCGCTCTTCCCAGCGCGCCAGGCGCCCGGCCTCGGGGCCGTCGTCCTCGCGCGTGAGGTCGGCGCATACCCGGATCATCGCCTTGATGGTGACCGGCCGGGTAACCATGTACCCATCCCTGCCCCAGGCTGATTCCCCGAACGACGACTTCGCCGCCTTGAAGAAATCGCGCACCAACCCGTAGTAGCGCGGCACTTCCTTCGAGCTGCCGCCCGCGAGCTGTATCGAGCGCCACTTGCCGCGCACCCAGCGGTGCAGTTCATTGAACAGCTCCGCCTGCAACACCCACTTGTCGCGCTGGCTCCTGCCCCCGAGCCGGTTGATGCGGTAGCGCAGCGGGCTGTCGCCTTCGCTATAGAGCTTCTGCACCAGGCGCGCGGCAAACTTGCGGTCGGGCGCCGCCCACGACACCTGCTCGTACAGGTCGATCAGGTGGCTCTTGTTGATGCGCGTCGGGGTGGAATTGATGATGACGAACATCTCGGCGGCGAAGTCTTCGCTGCGGCCGTCGAAAATGATGCAGGGCACGCTGATGGTGGAGGCGTCCTGCGGCCGTTCCTGCATGTAGAAATGCAGCGCGGCGAGCCGGTGCTGGCCGTCGATGATGAGGAACTTGGTGGTCGGTTCCGACAGGTGGCCCGAGCCGTCGCCGTCCGAGCGGAAATTCAGCTTCTCGCTGGTATAGAGCAGCACCGTGCCGGGAATCGCGGGCTGGGACACCGCGGTTTCATAGAAATTGGTGAGCTGGCGCACCTTGGCGCGCGACAGGCCGCGCTGGAAGGCGCCATCTGTACGCTCGATCTTGGAGATGAACTGGGCGACATCGTCGTCCTGCGAGATGCGCGCCGCGGCGATCTCCTCGCCGTCGCCGTAGAAACGGCTGATGAAGCGCACCTTGGCCAGCAGGTCTTTCGCCCGGTATGCGGCGAAATAGAAGATCCCGTCCTTCTGGCGAATCTGTGTCGCGTGCATCGCCTCTCCCCTGGCGCTGACCCACCCCTCCGGCAGGCAGTGCCGGGCAGAAATATACCTGATTCAGCCCGGACAGGCGGGGAGCATGATGGCCTGGAGGACCTCGCCGGTAGCGCGGTTTTGCACGAAAGCGACCACTCCGGAGTGTCCCGGAACCGCTTTGGGCAGCAGGGGCAGCAGGTGGCGCTCGGCGAGCTTTCCGCCTTTGAATTCCACGGGGCCGGCCCACTGCAGGACGACATAGTCATGGGGCAGGGATTTGCCGCGGTTTTCGCCTGCTTTTACCTCTGAAAGCAGCTTGTTTTCATAGGCGCCGAGGAAAAGCGCGAACTCCGGGCTGGGCGACGCCCCCAGGAGCTCCGCGGCGGCTTCGACCTCGAAGGCGTCCTTGCGAAGCGTATTCAGGGTCAGCGAAATCCGAGCCTTTGCCGGTTGGGCATTGATTTTCGATACCGCCTGCTCGAAGGCCCCGTCACTCCAGCGACGAAAATCCTGCCCCTGCAGCAGCACCTGCGGCGTGTAGATCGCAGCCGCGCGCGCCAGCTTCGCCATCTTGCGCTGGCGCGCCGAATGCGCCTCGCGCGCATAGGGGTCCTTCCAGCCGATGTAGTCCCAGTAGTCCACGTGCAGGGCGATGGGCACCACGCGGTCCGGGGCAAAACCCTTCGGACCCAGGGACGAGAGCCAGCGGTCGGCCGGCGGGCAGCTGTCGCAGCCCTCGGAGGTATAGAGCTCGACCAAGGCCACGGTCTTTTCAGATGATTTTGCGGTGCATTGCGCGGCCTGCGCTGTACCCATGGACAGAGCCAATGCTGCGAGCAGGAGGAGTTTCATGCGCATAGGTCGAAACAGCCTGCGCTCAGCTTACGCCCCGCCTCGATAATGACGCCCCATGCCGAGCCACCTCCCCTACTTCCTGGCCTCGTTCACCTGGAACTATGGCCTGGGCATGACCTGGCTGGTGGTGCCGCTCTACGCCTATTCCAAAGGCCTCTCCGGGGCTGAAATCGGCATCCTGTTCTCCCTGCCCTCGGTGGCCCAGCTGGCCATCAACCTGGTCGGCGGGGCCTACGTGGACCGATTCGGCGGCCGGCGCATCATGCTCGCCTCCTCGGTGCTGCTCGCCGCCGGGGCGGCGGCCATGCCCTTCGCGCAAGGCTTCTGGTCGCTGTTCTTCGCCCAGTCCGTGCTGGTGCTGGCGCGCGCGACCTTCTGGCCCGCGAACTGGTCCATCGCCGCCGACCTGCCGGGAGAGCGCGGTGTGCAGGCCGGGCGCCTGAACGCGATCACCAACCTGGGCCAGATCCTCGGCAACGGCTGCTGCGGCTTCATCCTCGCCTACGGCGGCTTTGGCGCCACCTTCGCGGTGCTGGCGGCGATGGGGGTAGCGGCGCTGCTGCTGGGCTTCGCCACGCCGCGGGTGCCGCGCGCCGTGGTGCCCGGGCAGCGCCTGTTCGGCAACTACCTCGTGCTCATGCGCGTGCCCGTCCTCTACTACGGCATCCTCTGCGCCTACCTCTCGGCACTGCCGTTCTCGCTTTCGATGTCGTTCTACCCGCTGCTGCTGCAGCACTTCGGCTACGGTGCGGAGGCCTCGGGGGTGCTGCTCGCGCTGCGCGCGGTGGGAGGTATCGCCTCCGGCCTCGTAGTCGCACGCTTCGTGCACACCGGGCCCGCCAGCCCCTGGCCGGTGATCGCGGGGCTCGCCGTGGCGCTCGCGGTATTCCTGCAGCCGCTCGCGAGCCATTGGACCGCGGTGGGGGTGTTCCTACTCGCTTCCGGGTTGGGTTCCGGCATCATGACCATCTACTTCCAGGTCACCATGGCCGAAGTCGTGGCGCCCGAAATGCGCGGCTCGGCGATGGCGCTGGGCGGGCTGGGATGGGGCCTGTCGCACCTCACCACGCCGCTGGTGATGGGCCTGCTGGCCGACCAGTACGGCGTCATTGCCGGGTTCTATCTCCTCGGCGGAATGGCGCTGGTGACCGTGGTGTTCATCGGATTCCTGCGGCGCTGGGCCTTCGCCAGCACGAAGCTGGCTACAGCAGGATAACGGCCAGGTACTGGACCAGCAGCCAGGCGGCCAGCAGCCCGATGGCAATAGTCAGCATGCGACGGTGTTTTTCGAAGGCCTGCTTCAGTTCGGCCGGTATCCCGTCACCGACCAGCCGCGGCGCCTGCGTCAGGTACAGGAAAATCAGGAGAGCACCGACCGTCGTCGCGAAGAG
>JANYII010000024.1 GCA_025358705.1 Betaproteobacteria bacterium
CTGATCCGCAAGCTGGTGGGCGCGGGCGGGCGTGGGAATCTCTTCAAGCTCGACCAGAACCAGCCCGACAGCGAGATCACGGCCGACTACGTGACGAAGAAACTGGTGATCGCAGGAACGGTGGAAAGCGTGGTCGAGCAGATCCTCGCATTCAGGGAAAAGACAGGTGACTTCGGTACCCTGCTGTATCCGTGCCACGACTGGCTGGATCCGGCGCTTGCCAGGCGCTCGATGCAGCTCATGGCCGAGCAGGTGATGCCGCGTGTGAACTCGGCATTAAAGTAAGTCAAATCATTGGGGAACGAGGCATGAAGGCATTCTTTATTCCCGGTTTCGCCGTGCTCGGGCGCATGGGCGTGGGCACGACGATGGCGCTGATCTCGGCGCTCTACATCGTGCCGCTCGTGGCAATGGAGTACATCGTCACAGCCACGGCGCTTGCCGGCACGGTGGCGGCAGTGTCGCTCGCTGCGGCGCTGTACCTCAGCGCGGCAAATGCCGTCTGGACGCGCATCGGCATGGCGCGGCTTTCGCGCGCGGCGGAAAGGATCGCAAGTGGCGACTTGTCCTTCCGCATGTCGCGGAATGTGGGCGAGGACGACGGCACCGATGCCGGTCGCCTATGGAGCTCGATCTCGCAACTGAGCGTCAACCTGGGCGGCATCGTGACCCAGGTGCGCGCCAGCGCCGAAACCATCGCCCACGGCTCGCGCGAGATCGCCTCCGGCTTCACCGACCTGTCCGACCGCACCGAGCGCCAGGCCTCGACGCTGGAGCAGACGGCGAGCGGCATGGAGCAGATGGCCACCACGGTCAGGCAAAACGCCGAAAACTGCCGGCGCGCGACCGAACTCGCGAGGGACGCGAAGCGCATCGCCGAACAGTCCTCGGAGAACATGCAGGAATTGCACGAAACCATGCAGCGCATCGAGAAGTCCTCGCGCAGCGTCACCGAAATCGTCGGCGTGATCGAGGGCATCGCCTTCCAGACCAACATCCTCGCCCTGAACGCCGCGGTCGAGGCGGCGCGCGCGGGCGAGCAGGGCCGCGGATTCGCGGTGGTGGCGGCCGAAGTGCGCAGCCTCGCCCAGCGTAGCGCCGCGGCGGCAAAGGAGATCAAAGCGCTGATCCAGGCATCGGCAGCCAGCGTGAACGAGGGCGCGCAAAACGCGAGCCATGCCAGCGAAATCATCGTCATGGCGGTCAAGAGCGCGAAACGGGCGACCAAGGTGATCGAGGAGATCGCGGCGGCCTCGGCCGAGCAGAGCACGGGCATCGAGGAGATCAACCGCGCCATCGGCCAGCTGGAAGCGGTTACGCAGCAGAACGCGGCCCTGGTGGAGCAGACCAGCGCGGCCGCGCTCGGCTTCGAGCGCGAGGCGACGCACCTCATCGGCATCGTCGACAGCATCAAGCTCGACAGCGGCGAATCGCGCGAGAAGGCGGTGGCGATGGTGAAGCGCGCTGTCGAACACTTGCGCGAGCGGGGCGTACCGCGCGCGCTCGCCGAATTCAGCGACCCGCAGGGCGCCTTCGTGCAGGGCGACTTCTACCTCGTCGTGCTCGATACCAGCGGCGTGGTGCGTGCCAATGGCGCCAATCAATCGATCGTCGGACGCAACCACTGGGACAGCGTCGATGCCGACGGCAAGAAGCAGACTCAGGCGTTGATCGCGTGCGCGCAGGAGCGCGGCCTGGGCTGGGTCGATTACCGCTGGCCCAATCCGAAGAAGGGCGGCAAGGTCGAACTCAAGTCGACCTACTGCGAACTGGTGGACGACCTGGTGGTGGGATGCGGCGTCTACCGTGCCGATGCCGCGCCGGCCGCGCGCGCGTCATCCGGGCGCAAGCGAAACCGCACGCCGCAAACGCTGCTCACCGAGTTGCGGGGCTGAGCCGCCTCCAGTTCGACGCCCGCCAAAACCGCTTCCGGCCTGTCTCCGGGCAGGAAATTGATCGCACCCGCATCGAGCGAGACGCGGAATTTCCCTTCGCCCAGGTCCTCGACGGGCCGCTCCAGTAGTTCGCCCCAGCGCGACGCGAGGCGACCGGCCTCGGGGCAATCGATTTCGACCGCCACCAGCCGGCGCGCCACGTCCCCGCGTATCGCGGCCTGCCAGTTCGGGCCGGCGGGCGCGTAGGGGCCCATCGGATCGCCGCCTCCGGTCGTGCAGTTGAATTCCAGCATCGCGGCGCCGGTGTCCTTCGGGTGCAGCTGCACGCCGAAGTAGCCGTCATGCCGGATTACATTGGCGACGCGCATCCCGAGTGATTCCGCCCGCGCCTGCCATTTCGCCGGATCATCGCAATCCATGATGACCATGTAGCCGTGGCGGCCGCCGTGGCGCTCGAGGAACCGGCCGGCCGCGGTTCCGGGACGCGTCGGCGAGACGATTTCGATGAAGCTCGTACCGACCGGAAACAGCACGTTCTCGAGCCCGTACCTGGCGACGTTGGCGTCGCGGTAACATTCCTCGAGCCCGAGCGTGGATTTGATCAATGCCGTCTCGCGGGCGAGGTCGGCCGCGACGAGGCAGACCTGCCGCAGGCGAAGGAACGGCACCGCCATCAGGTGCCGGTGAACGCCGACGCGCGCTTCTCCACGTAGTGCGCCACGCCTTCCTTGAAATCGGCGCTGGCGAAGCTCTTCTTCATCTCGGCGTCGGCCAGGGCCAGCGCTTCGTTGAATTCCTGGTGCAGGGCCTTCCAGACCTGCGCCTTGATCACCGCCGTCGAGCGGGGCGACACCGTCTGCGCCAGCGTTCGCGCATAGGCCAGCACGTCCTGCATGAAGGTTGCCTGCGGCAATACCTTGTTCACCAGGCCGATGCGCTCGGCTTCGGCCGCACTCAGCTTGCGCGCCGACAGCAACAGGTCCAGCGCGTGCGCCGGCCCGATCAGCCGCGGCAGCAGCCAGCTGATGCCGTGTTCGGCGATCAATCCGCGCTGTCCGAAGGAGGTGGTGAATTTCGCTTCGCTGCCGGCAAATCGCACGTCGGCATAGAGCGCCAGCACCAGGCCCAGCCCGGCGGCCGGGCCGTTGATCGCGGCGATGACCGGCTTGCGGGCCTGCAGCAGGTATCCGAAACGGCCGCTGTAGTGCGGGCCGACGTCGGGGCCGAGGGCGGAACTGAAATCATGCTTGGCCTCCGGCGCGACTGTCGCGGCGCCACCGCCGGGAGTGATTTTCTGCAGC
The DNA here is from genome assembly GCA_025358705.1 of Betaproteobacteria bacterium. GTDB lineage: Bacteria > Pseudomonadota > Gammaproteobacteria > Burkholderiales > SG8-39 > RBG-16-66-20. The sequence goes on from JANYII010000024.1 coordinate 3,197, forward strand.
AGGTTCATGTCCGCGCCGGCGCAAAAGCCGCGGCCCGCCCCGGTCAGCACGATGACGCGCACCGCGCTGTCCGCCACCGCGTCCGCCATCGCGGCCTTCAGGCCCCGTCCCATTGCCGCCGTGAAGGCGTTCAACGACTGCGGGCGATTCAGCGAAATCACGGCGACGCCGTCCTGCGCTTCACTGGTCACATCTTCGTAGACGCTCATGGGGCCTCCTATCGGGATCGTTTGCGGGCAGGGCGCTCGAGCACGGCGCACACCGCGGCGGTGTCGGCCATGCCGTAGCCGCGCGCGAGGGCCGTGTTGTAGATCGCCTTGGTCGCGTTGAACAGCGGTGCGGGGCTCTTCAGGCGGCGCACGAACTCGCCGATGATCTGCATGTCTTTTTTCCAGGTCACGTTCGTCACGGTGGCGGGTTTGTAGGAACGCCTGACCATCAACGGACCGCGCACCTGCAGCATGCGCGAGGAACCGGCGCCGTCGCCGAGGACTTTCACCGCGAGCGCGGGATCGAGGCCGGAGCGGCGCGCGAGGATCACGGCTTCCGCGGTGGAAATGTTATGGATCGCGACCAGCAGGTTGGCGGCGAATTTCATCCTGGATCCATTGCCGAACTTGCCGACGTAGTAGTGGCCGCGCGAAAAGCCTTTCAGCACGGGGATCGCCTTCTTGAAGGCGGCAAGTTCGCCGCTGCCGTAGACGATCAGGTCCTTGACCCGCGCCTGGGCGCCGGTGCCGCTCAACGGGCAGTCGAGCAGCGTGACGCCGGCGGCGGCCAGACGCTTGCGCGCCGCTTCCTTGGCCCGGATCGGCAGGGTGCTGGTTTCAAGGATTATGTTTTTCGGTCTTTTTACTGAAGAAAGTTCACTGGCCACTTGCGCGAGCGCCTTGGCCGACGGCAGCGACGAGATCAGGATTCGCGCCTTCTGAGCGACTTCCAGAGGACTGGCAGCAACGATGCCGCCCGCCTTGCGATGGCGGGCACGGCAGGCCGCCACCGGGTCATAGCCGATGACCGTGAATCCGGCGCGCAGCAGGTTCGCCGCCATGGCCGATCCCATGATGCCGAGCCCAACGATGCCGACCTGCGATTTCGCCACGCTGCCTCCCTTGTCGATACGCTACCATCCCCGCTGGAAATAGAGGAGGGAAACCAATGGCGTATCGCGAAACCCTGCCTCGCAGGGGAATTGCCCGCAAGCAGATGATGAAACGCGTGGCGCGCTTCTCGAAGCTCAGGGGCTTCGACGGCGGCTTGCCCGACAGCCGGATGCCGGGCTGCGAGCGCATCCTCTACAACGTGATCGGCTTCCAGCCGCCGAAAACGGAACGCGACGGCAAGCAATCGCCGGTGGGCGAGAAGGCGGCGCGCATGGCGGCGATCAAGATCTCCGAGGGCTTCAACCTGGGCTACTGCCGCGCGCTGCCGGGCAAGGGGCCGATGCTGCACAACCACGACACCAACGAGACCTTTATCTGCATGACCGGCATCTGGCGCGCCGCGTGGGAAAACGAGAAGGGCCGGGTGGAGCACGTCGACCTGAAGCCGCTGGATGTGATCTCCTTTCCTCCAGGTGCCTCGCGACGCTTCATGAACCTGAAAAAGGGACCGGGCGGCAAGCGCGGCGTGCTGATGTTCGTGATCGGCGGCAATGCGCCCAGCGCCGAATTTACCAGCGAATCCATGGACGAACTCGAGCGCAAGGGAATTTGGCCCGAACGAAAGGGCAAAAGGAAGAAATGAAGGCGCCTGCCTTCGCCTACGCCAAGCCGTCCTCCCTGGCGGCGGCGTTCGATCTGCTTGCGAATCCGGATGCAAAGGCGCTGGCCGGCGGGCAGAGCCTGATCCCGTCGCTGAACATGCGACTCTCTTCGCCGGAGCTGCTGGTGGACATCACGGGCCTGCCGGGCCTTGCGGAAATCAAGGTCCTGGACGATGTCGTGAGGATAGGCGCGCTGGTCACGCATGCCCGCCTGGAACAATCTCCTGAAATAAAAAAGCATGTTCCCCTGCTCGCGCAGGCCGTGCCGCATGTCGCCCATGCGGCGATCCGCAACCGCGGCACCATCGGCGGCAGCCTCGCGCTCGCTGACCCGGCGGCCGAGTACCCGGCATGTGCAGTCGCTCTCGATGCTGTTTTTATTATTAAGAATAAAACCGCGGAACGACGTGTAAAGGCAGAACAGTTCTTCAAGGGTCTGTTCGAAACCGATCTGAAGCCAGGCGAGTTGCTGATCGCCGTGGAGTTTCCAATCGCCGCAAAGTCCGACCGGGCCGTATTCCTCGAACTGACCCGGCGCCATGGCGACTACGCCATTATCGGACTCGCGATGCACAACGAGAGATTTGTATTTTTGGGGGCGGGGGACAGGCCAAAATTGTTTTTGTTTCAAAAAGATCTTCAAAAAGCAAAAGAAGGTCTGAAGGCGGGTCTCAATCCACCCGCGGACCTCTACAACTCTTCCGCCACCAAGCGGCATCTCGCCGGTGTGCTCCTGGAACGCGCATGGAACACGAATACGACATCACGCTGACCGTCAACGGCACGGCGGTGAGCCGGCGGGTGCCCGCGCGGCAGCACCTGGTCGACTTCCTGAGGGATGAACTCGAGCTGACCGGCTCGCACGCCGGCTGCGAGCACGGCGTCTGCGGCGCGTGCACGCTGCGGGTGAACGGCGAGATCGTGCGCGGCTGCCTGATGCTGGCGGTGCAGGCGAATGGCTGCCGCGTGGACACGATCGAGGGGCTGTCGGATTCGAAGGAGCTGGCCGCCCTGCAGAAGGCATTTTACGAAAGGAACGCGTTGCAATGCGGCTTTTGCACGCCCGGAATGTTGCTGGCAGCTCAGGATTTGATTTTGAAATCCAATAGGCCAACCCGGGAAGAAATAAGAAACCATATCTCCGGAAATTACTGCCGCTGCACCGGTTACGAGGCAATCGTTGATTCGATCGAAGAGGTCGTCAATGGGAAAAGCTGAACTCCCGCTGCACGCCCCCGGCACCAAGGTCGACCGCGGCTATATCGGCCAGTCGGTGCCGCGGCCCAACGCCAAGCGCCTGCTGCAGGGGCGGGGCACTTATGTGGACGACCTGAAGCTGCCGCGCCTCGCGCACGTGGTGTTTTACCGAAGCCCTCATGCCCACGCGAAGATCAAGCGCCTGGAATTTTCCGCCGCGTTGAAGCTCACGGGGGTGATAGGAGTTTTTTCAGGCAAGGACGTCGCCGAATATTGCACGCCCTGGGTAGGCGTTCTCGCCCATCTCAAGGGCATCAAGTCGCCACCCCAGCATGCCGTCGCGATCGATCGCGCCTGCTGGCAGGGCGAGGCGGTGGCGGCGGTGGTCGCCGAGACGCGCGCCCGGGCCGAGGACGCGCTGGCGCTGATCGAAGTGGAGTGGGAGGAACTGCCCGCCGTGATCGACATGGAAGACTCCCTCGCCGGGAAGAAGATCATCCACAATGAATTCAGCGACAACATCTGCTTCAGGCGCGAGCACGACACCGGCGGGGTAGACGAGGCATTTGCCGCGGCCGATGTCGTCGTCGAGGAGACCTTCGATTTCGGGCGGCATACCGGCGTCTGCCTGGAGATGCGGTCCATCCTCGCCGACTACAACGCGGCCGAACACTCGCTGACCGTGTACCACTCGACGCAAGCGCCGCACATGATGCAGGACATTTTTTCGCGGCACCTCGGCATTCCCGAGGCGAGCGTGCGCGTGATCGCGCGGGATGTCGGCGGCTCCTTCGGCATCAAGGTGCACGTCTATCCAGACGAGATGGCAACCGCGGCGCTCTCCGTGATGCTGCGCCGGCCGGTGAAATTCGTCGCCGACCGGCTGGAGTCGTTCGCGACGGATATCCACGCGCGGGAACACAAGGCAAAAGTGCGCCTGGCGTGCACCAAAGCGGGCGAGATACTGGCATTCGACCTGGACGACCTGACTGGCATCGGGCCGTACTCGGTCTACCCGCGCACCAGCGGCATCGAGGGCAACCAGGTCGTCAACCTGACCGGCGGGCCGTACAAGCACCAGAAATACCGCGCCAAGCTGAACGTGGTGTTCACCAACAAGAACGTCACCTGCCAGTACCGCGCGGTCGGGCACCCGATCGCCGTGGCCCTGACCGAGGGCATCGTCGACAAGGCGGCGGCGAAGATCGGCATGGATCCGGCCGAGTTCCGGCGCAAGAACCTGATTCCCGACGATGCTTACCCCTACACCTTTCCGTCAGGGGTGAAGTTCGAGAAACTCTCGCACCACAAGTGTTTGGATTTGTTGTTGGAAAAAATGCAATACGAACAGATAAGACTAGAGCAAATTCAACTGCGAAAAAAAGGCATTTATCGAGGCATCGGACTCGCGGCGATGATCGAGGTCACCAATCCGTCGCCGGCCTTCTACGGCGTCGGCGGCGCGCGTATCTCGGCGCAGGACGGCGCCACGCTGCGCCTGGAACCCACCGGCATGGTGACCGTGATGTGCAGCGTCACCGAGCAAGGGCAGGGTACCGAAGGGATCTTTGCGCAAATTGCCGCAAGTGCTGTTGGGGTTTCTCTGGAAAAAATAAAAGTGATTACGGGCGACACGGGAGTAACGCCCTACGGCGGCGGCACCTGGGCGTCGCGCGGCGCGGGAATCGGCGGCGAAGCGGTGCTGTTGTCGGGCCGTGCGCTGCGAGCAAATATCCTGGAGATTGCGTCGAAAATCCTGAATGTCGACAAAGACACCCTGGATATCGAAAGCAACACCGTTGTCAGCAAGCTCACCCAGGAGAAGAAACTTCTCCTGGAAGAGCTTGGTCGCGTCGCTTACTTCCGCCCGGACACGCTGCCGATGGATTTCCAGGCCGAACTCACCGTGACGCGCCATTACACGCCGCGCCAATACGGGTTCACTTTCACCAACGGCATCCAGGCGTCGCTCGTCGAGGTGGACACCGACACCGGGTTCGTCAAATTGCTCAAGCACTGGTGCGTGGAGGATTCCGGCACGGTGATCAACCCGATGCTGGTGGACGAGCAGCTGCGCGGCGGCGTGGTGCAGGGCATTGGCGCGGCTTTGTTTGAAGAATGCCTCTATAGCCCGGAGGGCCAGCTGTTGAATGGCAACATGGCGGATTACCTGGTGCCGATGAGCGGCGAGATGCCGGATATCATTTGCGCTCACGTCGAGACGCCGACAATGCAGTCGCAGCTCGGCGCCAAGGGCGTGGGCGAGGCAGGCACCGCGGGCGCGCCTGGTGCGGTGATGAACGCGATCAACGACGCGCTGGCGCCGTTGAATGCGCGGGTCACGGCGATGCCGTTCACGCCCGAGCGGATATTGAAAGCGTTGGGGAGGGTCTGAGCCATGCCCGTGGGATTGGTCGATCATTTCAACATCGTGATCTCACCTTCGCAGGTGGATGCGACGCTGCGTTTCTACTGCGAGATCCTGGGATTGAAGGAGGGCTTCCGCCCGACCTTCGGCCGGCCGGGCTGGTGGCTCTACGCCGGCAGCCATCCCGTGCTGCACATCAGCCTCAAGGAAGTCGCGCCAACGGTCGGCCCCACGGGCAGCCTCGACCACATCGCGCTGAACGCCACGGAATGGCCGGGCATGAAGGCAACGCTCGAGCAGCACGGAATCCCCTTCGAGGAGCAACTGGTGCGCGACAACACGGTGCTGCAGATTTTCTTCCGTGACCCGAACGGTCTGCGCGTCGAACTGGATTACAGGCTGAAGGCATGAACTACTTCACCGCTTCGAAACGCCTGACCAGCGCGGGTGCGAAAAAAATGATGGCCACGGCGATCGCCGCGGCCGAACGCGACGGGATCGCGATCTCGGTCGCGATCGCCGACGCTGGCGGGCACCTGCTGCTGCTGGAGCGCATGGACGGGGGGCGGTTCCATACCCTGCATTCGGCGACCACCAAGGCGGTCTGCGCGGCCTCCAACCGGCGTCCGACCGGCGCCAGGGGCGCGCAGGCGCAGGCGCTCGATACGATCCACGCGCTCGGGCTGGCGCTCGCAGCGGGAGCGGAGCGCTGGACGGCGATGGAGGGCGGTTGCCCGGTTATTGTCGAGGGCGAATGCGTCGGCGGCATCGGCGTGAGCGGCGGCAACTTCGAATTCGACGAGCGCGTCGCGCGCGAGGCGGTGGAGTCGATCGGCGCCAGCGCGAAATGAAGGTCGCCTGCGTCGGCATGGGGTGGTGGTCAGACGTGCTTGCGGACGCCATCAAGCGCTCCGGCAAGCTGGAAATCGTGGCTTGTTTCTCGCGCTCCGAGGAAAAGCGCAATGCGTTCGCGAAGAAATATGGCTGCCGTCCGTTTCCTTCATTTGATTCAATCCTGAAAGACAACGGCGTGGAAGGAATCATCAATACGACGCCGAACGATGCCCATCTTGAAACCACGGCCGCCGCGGCGCGCGCCGGGAAGCACGTGTTCCTCGACAAGCCGATCGCCAACACGATCGCCGACGCACGCGCCATCACCCAGGCTTGCCGCAAGGCCGGCGTGGTGCTGGCCATCGGCTACCAGAGGCGGCGCGAAAGCCAGTTTCGCTGGGTGAGGAAGCAGATCGAGGCCGGGGTATTCGGCCGGTTGGTCAATGCGGAATCGAACATCAGCCGCGACCGGGCGGGCAAGATCGACCTTGGCTCTTGGCGCTACCAGGCGAGCGGGATGCCCGGCGGCGTGATGCTGCAGATCGGGATCCATTACACCGACGTGCTCGAATACCTGGTGGGGCCGGTGGCGGCGGTCAACGCGCGGGTCGCGCAGCTGGTCCTGCCCGGGGACAATCCCGACGTCGCGAGCCTGGTGCTGGAGCACGAGAACGGCGCGTTGTCGACGCTGAATGCCAGCTACGCCTCGGCATCCGAGAACTACGTCATGAACATCTACGGCAAGGAGGCGAGCGCCTACTACGACCTGCACCAGGGGCTGCGCTTCGTGAAGCGCGACGTGCCGGGCGCCGCGCCAGTGGCATTCGCGAAGAACGACGCGATCGTCGAGGAACTCGAGGAGTTCGCCGCCGCCGCGCGCGGCGGGCCGGAGCCGGAAATGACCGGCGAGCGCGCGACGGCATCGCTTGCCGTGATCAGGGCCGGCATCCTGTCGGCGAGGGAAGGAAGGCGCGTGACGGTTGCCGAGGTATTGGCGTGAAAATATTTCTCCTGCTGCTGGCCTGTTGCATTTCCGCGCACGCTCAAGAGGCCCCTTTCCCTCAAAAGGGCAATATCGAAATCACGGTGCTGTTTCCCGCGGGTTCTTCCGCCGACATCACCGCCCGGGTGCTCGCCGAAGGCATGGGCCGCAACCTTGGCGTGAACGTGCTGGTCGTGAACCGCCCCGGCGCCGGCGGCGCGGTCGGCTACAAGTATGTCGCCGGCCAGAAGCCCGACGGCTACTCGCTTGTCTGGAACTCGAACTCGATCTCGACCACCTACCACTCCGGCCAGCTCGCCTTCGACTACAGGGCGTTCGACGCCGTGGCGCGCGTGCTGGTCGAATCGCCGCTGCTTGCGGTGCGTGGCGACGCGAAATGGAAAACCCTGGGCGAATTCATCGCCGACGCGAAGGCGCGCCCGGGCAAGATCAGCGTGGCGAATTCCGGCACCGGCAGCCACACCCACATCTCCTCGGTCGCGCTGTTCAAGGCCGCGGCAGTCGAAGTGTCGGACATACCCTATGGCGCGGGGCAGGTGGTGCCGAACCTGCTCGGCGGCCACGTCGACGCGACGGTGCAGCTGCCGGGCGCGCTCTCGTCCCACATCAAGTCCGGCGCGGTGCGCGTGCTCTCCGCGCTCATTCCGCGGCGCGATCCCGCGCTGCCCGACGTGCCCACCGCCCTGGAGCAGGGCGTGGACGTGTCGCTTGAAGCCTGGCGGGGCATTGCAGTCCCCAAGGGCACGCCCATTGGCGCCGTTGCCGTGCTGGAACACGCCATTCGCAAGACCGTCGAAAGCCCGGATTTCATCCGCAGCAGCGAAAAATACGCGGTTCGCCCGGCGTTCCTGCCAAGTCCGGAATTCGGCGACCTGATCGCCAAAGAGGACGTGGAACTCGCGCGTCTGATGCAGTTGATCGGTTTGAAGAAATAATCCCGGAGAGGAATCGCCTATGCCGCTCAGTCACATCGAGCATTTCCTGCTGCAGACCGCGGACATGGAGAAGACGCGCGCATGGTACGTCGACGTGCTCGGGATGCATGTCGGCCCAAGCCCCGATTTCAAGTTCCCGGTGTTCTGGCTCTACCTTGGCGACAAGGACGTGGTGCACGTGACCGAGGGCGGCAAGAACGTCTCCGACAACCGCAGGAAATACGTCGGCCAGGAATCGCAGGCCACCAGCGGCAGCGGCGCGATCGACCACCTCGCATTCCGCGCCACCGGGCTGCGCGAAATGATGGCGCACCTCAGGAAACTCGGCGTTGACTTCAAGCAGCGCCGCGTGGACGACCAGGGGCTGTATCAGCTTTTCATGCTCGATCCGAATGGCGTGAAGATCGAACTCAATTTCGCCGGTTCAGAGGCCGAGGGGCTGCAGGCGGAACTGATGGCGAGCAAATTGCCCGGCTGAACTCCTAGTCGGCTGGCAGCGCGCAATTTTTCTTGCGCCCGGCCGCCGCGATGGCTTCGCGGTAGACACGCAATTCGGCCAGGTTTTCTTCCGCATCCACGCTGTTGTCCCAGCTGAAGAAACCAATCCCGATCGTGGCGAGCGTGGCTGCGCCGAGGACATTCGTCGCCACCGTGTCCTTGGTGGTGCGCCGGATCTCTTCCGTCACCGCTTTTTCCTGCTGCACATGAATGCGATATTGCTTGACGATCTCGTCGCAGCCGGCGGCGTCGATGAGCGCCTGGTCTTCGGCGTCCACGCCCGCCGCCCGCAGTGCGTGGCCATGCAGGGCAAGCGCAGCGGCCAGAGAGAACTGCAACAGCGTTTTTCGGACAGGGTTCATAGCATCCTCAATGTGCCAGGGCACCAACGGCGTTGAACAGGGACTCTACAGATTCGCGCTCGATATTGCGAACGATGAACACGATTCGCGTGCTGCGGTCGGCGTCCTGCCAGCCATCCAGCGTCACCGGCGGGTGAATGACGTGTTGGGCGGCCTGCAGGATCACGGGGCCGGATTCCCCTTCTACATTGACAATCCCCTTGACGCGAAGCAGGTCGGGCCCGCGCAACAGGGTCAGCGTCTGCAGTGCCGCGTTCAGGCTGTCCCAGGTGAACGGCCGATCGAATCGCAGGCTGAAGGTGCGGATTGCCGAATCGTGATTTCCCTTGAGTGCTTTCCCAAGATACGTATCTCCGTCGCCGAGCCAGCGATTTAGCTCCGCGGGAAGGGCCTTGGCGCTGCCGGGTCCGAGATTGACCAGCATTGCTGGATCGATGTTTCCTTGAATTGCAGATTTGATGCTGACGTAGGGGTTAAGGCTTTTTAATCTTTCTGTCAGTTTTCTTGTAACTTCAAGAGCAGAAAGATCCGTCTTACTGAGAACAATCCTGTCGGCCAGCGCGGCCTGCTTCACCGCTTCGGGCATCGTATCCAGCTGGCCCATGCCGTTCACCGCGTCCACCACGGTCACGACGCCGTCCAGCCGGTACTGCGCGCCGAGCAGGCCGTCGCTCTGGAAGGAGTGCAGCACCGGCACAGGGTCGGCGAGGCCGGTGGTTTCGACGAAGACGCGGTCGAAGTCGATCACTTCGCCGGCGCGGCGCTTGATGAACAGTTCGCGCAGGGTTTCCTGCAGGTCGGTGCGCACAGTGCAGCACAGGCAGCCGTTGCCCAGCAGCGTCATCTGCTCCGAGGAAGCCGCGACGAGCTGGTGGTCGATCGCGATGTCGCCCAGCTCGTTGATGATCACCGCGGCGCGGTCCATGCCGGGGTGGCGCAGCAGCTTGCCGAGCAAAGTGGTCTTGCCGCTTCCCAGGAACCCGGTGATCAGGATGATCGGGATGCGTCCCGCGAGGGGATCGCGCTTCACACCGTCAATTCAAGGATGTAGAGGCCGCCCGCGTGGCGGTCCACGGTATAGACGATGCGTTTCTCGTCCACATAGACGTCGTTCAGCTGGATCGCACCGCTGCGCGCGAGCTTCGGCGCCTCGGGCACGTAGTACGCGATTTCCTGCGGCTGGAACGGATTCGCCGTGTCGTACACGCGTACCCCCGCGTTGAAAAAGGTGCCGATGATGATGGTGTCGGAGCGGAACGAGGTCGGCACCGGCTGGTTCTCGTGCAGATTGTGGGCGCCGAACCGGCCGCCTCGCTTGATGAAGGCATCCACGGGCGCGGTGGGAAATGTGCTGATCGGCACCGGGTTGCGCTCGTCGCGGCCGTCCACCATCCATACCAAGCGGGGCCAGTCGATGCCGTCGTCGCGCACGCACTCGTCGCTGACCACCAGCAGGTTGCGGCTGAACAGCGGCAGCACCGTATGCGTGAAACCGTTGAAGGGTGGCGAATGGTTCCATGCGCCGAGCACCTTCGGACGCGCCTTGTCCGAGATATCCAGGATGAAGGCGCCGCCGTCGATGTAGCCGATGTAGGCCCGGTCAGGGCGCGCCGGGAACACGTTGGTGTTGTGCACGCGGTAGCCCGTGCCAATGCGCGGGTCCAGGCGCGCCGGCGCGGGCACGCTGTCGCCCTCGCGCGTGCCCGGCATCCACCAGCGGCCGGCGTCGACCGGTTTGGCCGGATTGCGCACGTCGACGATGCGGTAGATCTGGTCGTCTTCCGGATGGCGCGGCTGGAAATCCGGCGCGCCGCTCGACATGTGGACGAACTCGCCGTCGACGAACCAGACCTGGTGCACGCCGCGCGAATGCGGGCCTGAGCAGTCGAAATGGGAAATTAATGTGGGTTTTTCTGGATCTTTTATATTAAACAAATCAAAACCAGCAGGCTTCAAGCCGACTTGGCTCGTCTGGTAGGCCACCGCCATGACGTCGCCCGTGACATCGAGCGAGTTCGAGCGCATTTTCGCGTGCGGCAGGTCGGTCTGGACGATGACGCGCGGCGCGCGCGGGTCTGAGACGTCCACGCCGGTGAAGTTCTTCGGCGCGGCTTCATGGGCGAGCCACAGGATGCGGCGCCCGTCGCGCGTTTGCTGCAGCGCCATGCCCTCGCCGATGCCGCCGAACCCCTGCAGCTCGTGGTGGGCGAGGAGACGCATATTGAACGACAGTGCTTTGGTCATTGCGTAAGGGTACGGTTCCGGTAAGAATTCTCGCAAGCATAAACCGGGAGGGGACGATGCCCAGATTTTTATTGCTGTTCCTCGCTTTGCTGTGCGCCCACGCGTCGGCGCAGACCTTTCCATCGAAACCGGTGCGGCTGATCGTCACCTATCCGCCCGGCGGCAGCTCCGACCTGATGGCGCGCGTGTTCGGCCAGAAGCTGTCCGAGGTCTGGGGCCAGCAGGTCATCGTCGAGAGCAAGCCCGGCGCGGCCGGCTCCATCGGCATGGAGTTCGCGGCGCGGCAACCCGCGGACGGCTACACCTTCGTGGTCGGCAACATTGGTCCCGCGGCCGTCAATCCGCTGCTCTCGAAGGTGCCCTACAGCATGGAGAAGGATTTCATCCCGGTGTCGCTGATCTCGAGCGGGCCGAACGTGCTGGTGGTCAACATGGCCTGGGAGGTGAAGTCGCTGGGCGAGATCCTGTCCTACGCGCGCGCCAATCCCGGCAAGCTTTCCTACGGCACCAGCGGCCCGGGCAGCATTTCGCACCTCTCGAGCGAGATGCTGAAAAACCTCACCAAGGTGGACATCGTTGAAATTCCCTACAAGGGTGGCGGGTTGGCAATACAGGACCTGCTTGGCCAGCAGATTCAATTCACGTTCTCGGATGCGCTGCCGGCGATGGCGCACATCCGCGCCGGCAAGCTGCGCGCGCTCTGCACCACCGGCGCGCAACGGTTCGCACTGCTGTCCGACCTGCCGACCTGCGATGCCTCGGTGCCGGGACTGGTGGCACTGAACTGGTGGGGCGTGCTGCTGCCGGCTGGCACGCCGAAGCCGATCGTGGACCGGTACCACTCCGACATGGTCAAGGTGATGCAGGACGCGGTCGTCAAGGGCAAGTTCGCGGACCTGGGCGTCGAGGCGATCAGCAGCACGCCCGCGGAGTT
>JANYII010000055.1 GCA_025358705.1 Betaproteobacteria bacterium
AAGCGCAGCGTCATGCCGCGCCGCGGGCGCGGCGAATGGTTCGGCTCCGAGCCGTGCAGCAGGAAGACGTCGTGCAGCGACATCCGGCCCGCTTCAAGCACGAGATCGGCCGCTTTCGACACGTCGTACTCCGACTCGAGCAGCTCCTGGTTCAGCGTGGCGTCGTCGGTGTCGAGCTTGCGGTGCGCGCGCAGCCGCTGGCCGTGGTGCGAGCCCGGAATGACGCGCAGGCAGCCGTTCTGCGTGTTCGAATCGTCGATGGCGATCCAGACCGTACAGGTCGCGAGCGGGCGGATCGGCCAGTACTGGCCGTCCTGGTGCCATGGCGTGCGCTTGCCGTCGCTCGCGGGCTTGGCAAACAGGCTCGAATTCCAGAGCGCGAAGTCGGGCCCGGTGATCTGGCCCACCATCTCGACGATCTCCGGCGTGCGCGCGATCTCGAGAAAGCGCAGGTCGTAGCTCAGCAGATTGGGGCAATACTGGCGCAGTTCGGGATGGCGGGCGACGAGCCGGACCTGGTCGGCGCGCAGGTCCTCGAGCACCGGTTCGGGTAGCCGGAATTCGGAGATGACGTAGCCGCGGTCCCGGTAGTGCTCGAGTTGTGCGCCGGTCAGCATGGTCCGGAAGCCATCATGCCATGCCGATCTGCGGCAGCGGCGCAACCTGGTCTTGCGGCCGGCTCGCAATCATGTCTTCCAGCTCCTTGCGCGCCGTCTTCATGCCCGGATCGTCGAAGCGGTTGTCCATCTCCTGCGGATCGTTCTTCAGATCGTAGAGCTCGCCTGCGCCCGAATTCGTCTCCAGCGTGAGCTTGTGCGTTTTGGTGCGCACGGTGCGCAGCCAAAGGTCGACGCCGCAGCGCGAGGCGCGCAGGTCCCACTCGCTGTAGGCGAAATCGCGCGTCGCGCGGCCGCCAATCAGGGGCTTCAGGCTGCGGCTGTGGCGCGCATCGGGCAGCTTGACGCTCGCGTAATCGGCGAAGGTCGCCGGCAGGTCGAGCGTAGACACGGGATCGCCCACGATTTTGCCGGCTGGCACGCCCGGTCCGCGCGCAAGCAGGCCGACGCGCAGCAATCCTTCGTAGGCCATCGGTCCCTTGAGGACCAGGCCATGGTCGCCAAGCCAGTCGCCGTGGTCGGTCGAGTAGACGACCAGCGTGTCTTGCGCGAGGCCCAGTTCGTCCAGCGCGGCAAGGATGCGGCCGACATTGTGGTCGATGAGGGAAATCATTCCGTAGTAGTTCGCGATCAACTCGCGCAACTGCTGGTCCGTCTGCACGGGTGTGCGCGATGCTTTTTCCCTGAAGGCCCGGAGTTCCGCGTTTTCCATTCGGGGCGTGCCATAGAGACTTTCCTTGTGCCACCAGGGGCGCCGCTCCAGATCCATGGTGCGGTGCTCGGGCAGGTCCACCTCTTCCGGGTGATGCAGCCGTCCCCAGGGATCCGGACAGTCGAAGGGATGGTGCGGGTCAGGAAACGAGGCCCAGAGGCAGAATTTGCTTTCCCGGTTCGCGCGCAGGTATTCGATGGTCTGGTTGCCGATCCAGGTCGAGTTGTGCCAGGCCACCGGCAGCGCGGAGTGGTGCGTCTGCGCGGCATCGCTGACCGGCGGCAGCTTCGTCATCAGCAGGCGGTTCTTCTCCTCGCCGCGGCCATCGGCGTAGTACCAGCGCTCGTAGTGCTGCGCATAAGGCGGCTTGAGAGGCGGCCAGGTGTTGTGCCCCTCGACCATCAGTTCGACGTGCTGGAAACCCATATAGGGGCCGTTCCAGTCCTGCGGCTGCGGCGAAGTGCGGCACTCCGGCGTGCCGGTCGGCGCGAAGTTGTGCGCGGTCTTGAAATGCGCCTTGCCGATGTAGCCCGTGCGAAAGCCCGCTTTCGAAAACGCGCCGGCGAAGCCCGCTTCGCCAGTCGCATCCGGCAGGTCGATGCCGTTGTCCGACACGCCATGCGTAGCGGGCAGCAGGCCCGTGAGAATGGAAGCGCGCGAGGGCTGGCAGACCATGTTCGGCGTGATGCAGGCCGAAAAGCGCGTGCCTTCGCGCGCGAGCAGGTCCAGATGCGGCGTCTTCACGCGACGGCCCTCGAAGCCATAGCAATCGGCGCGCTGCTGGTCCGAGGTAATGAACAGGATGTTCATTCGGGCTGGATTCCCGCCGCTTTGAACAACGCGGGCCAGCGGCTGGTTTCCTTCTGCACCCACTGGGTGAATTCCTCGGGTGTGGCGCTCGTGGAATTGTCCATGCTGATCGCGGCCAGTTTCTCAATAATGGCCGGCGTGCGCATGATGCGCAACAGTTCGGCATGCAGGCGCGCAATCACTGCCGGCGGCGTGCCGACAGGCGCGACCAGGCCCTGCCACTGCGCCACTTCGAAGCCCGGGAAGCCGGATTCCGACACTGTCGGTACGTCGGGCAGCGCCGGCGCGCGCTCGCGTCCGGTGACGGCGATCGCCTTCAGCTTGCCCGCCTTGATGTGCGGGAACGAGGGTGCCATGCCGAGCATGCCAATCTTCACCTGTCCCGCGACCACGTCGACGATCGCCTGGCCGCCGCCCTTGTATGGAATGTGCTCGGCGCGAAAGCCTCCCAGCGTCTTGATGCTTTCAAAGGCGAGGTGCTGCGGCGCGCTCTTGCCCGGCGTGGCAAAG
>JANYII010000060.1 GCA_025358705.1 Betaproteobacteria bacterium
CGCGCTGCTTCAAGGGCCGCGCCCGCAGTCGCCGCGTTCCGGGCTTCTAGCGGGTCAACCTTCGAGAGCAGCAGGCTCCGGCACTCCGAAGCCTTTTTCCGCGCTTCGGCTTGGGTTACTGTGTGTAGTGCGCCTAAGCCCATTTCCCGCGCTCTGCCGTTGAGCGTGTATCGAAAGAGCCAAGACTTGGTGCGGGAGGGACTGACTTGCAGATACAGCCCCAGGCCGTCGCAGTAGTAGCCCGGCTTGGATTTGTTTAGAACCGTTTTCGGAGACAACCTGTTCGCCATGCGCGCCATACCTACCCCCGTTTCTACCCACATTCTACACTTGGATAGTCTAGGAGCGCTTCGGACGTATCAGGACGGTAAGTACCTAGTTCCCTATGAGAAAATGTCCGACGCGGAATGTCATCGGACCGCTTCGGACGCTATCTAGGCGGACTCTCTCTCCGCCAACGATTTCCCTCCCGCCAGAAAAAGAAACCTACGGCTGCATCGCGCCTGACAGCACCACCTCGCGCCCGTGCGCGGTGGGTACGCGTGTGAGCAGCGATTTCGCGACAGCGGCCGCGGATACGGAGCGGTAGTTCCGCGGGATGATCGGGCCGAGCAGGCGGCTCACGGCGAGGGCGATGCCTTCGCCGCTCCGGACTGGCTGGCCGAGAGTCTCCCGGTTGCCGGCGAGGAAGGAAGGGCGGGCGATGACGAGGCCCTCGACGGGAAGCGCGGAGAGCGCTTCCTCGATCTCGCCCTTCACGCGGTTATAGAACATTCCGGACCGCGCGTTGGCGCCCATGGCGCTCACCAGGCCTGCGCGTTTCGCTCCCGCGGTGAGTGCCGCCCGGGCGACGGCGAGGTTGGCGTCGAGGTCCACGGCGCGGAAGGCTTCCTGGCTTCCCGCCACCTTGATGGTCGTCCCCAGCGCGAGGAAGACCTCGTCCACGCGCGGCAGGGTAGGGAGCGAGCGGAAATCGACGGTGTGCGCGGTGATTTTCGGGTTGCCGGCGTCGAACGCGCGCCGCCCAAGCACGTGGATCGTCGCAACGGATGGATCGGCGAGGAGGCCCTGGAGAATCTCCCGTCCGACCAGTCCGGTGGCCCCGGCAAGCGCTACGATTCTAGGCATGACTTCCAGTGTACGGCCTTCGCCCTTGTATCGGGACGGCCCGCTCCGCGTCCGGCCGCCGGAGGAGATTCGCTACGGCGTGGGCAAGTGCGTGCTCGGCGCCGTGCTCGTCGCCTGCAGCGACAAGGGCATTGCCTCGGTCATCGTCCGGGACAAGGCGCCTGCGCTCCTCCACGAGCTTCGGGAGAGATTTCCCAAGGCGAATTTGCTGTTGGATCAAGAAGAAAAATTTCTGAAAAAAACAATTCAGTACATCGGGAGGCCCGCCGGCCGTTTTCCGCTCGCGCTCGATTTGCGCGGCACCGAATTCCAGCAGCGGGTCTGGCGCGAGGTGCAGAGGATTCCATTTGGCCAGACCTCGACGTATGCCAGGATCGCGCAGGCGATCGGCGCGCCGAAGTCGATCCGCGCCGTGGCCAGCTCCTGCACGCGCTGCTGGTTCGCGTTCGCCGTTCCCTGCCATCGCGTGCTGCACTCCGGGGCCGCGAAGGCCGGGAGGGAAGGGCGCCGCTATCGGTGGGTCGCCTACGAGGCGAAACTGCCCGGGCGCATCGTAAAATAGGCTCCCCATGGCGACTGACCTGTTCTCCCTGAAGGATCGAATCGCGCTCGTCACCGGCGGCTCGCGCGGCATCGGCAGGATGATTGCCGCGGGCTTCATCGCGCAGGGCGCCAGGGTCTACATCTCGTCGCGCAAAGCCGATGTTTGCGAGAAGACCGCCGCGGAATTGTCCAAGGGCGGCGGTACCTGCATCGCGCTGCCCGTGGACGCATCGACCGTCGCGGGCGCGAAGGAACTTGCCAAGGCCTTTGGCGAACGCGAGAAGAAGCTCGATATCCTCGTCAACAACGCCGGTGCGGCGTGGCTGGAGAAGTTCGACAGGTTCCCGGAGAAGGGCTGGGACAAGGTCCTCGACCTGAACCTGAAGACGCCGTTTTTCCTGACCCAGGCGCTGCTTGGCCCGCTCAAGGCCGCGGCAAGCAAGGCGCGGCCCGCGAAGGTGATCAACATCGCATCGATCGACGGCATATCCGTGAATGCGCAGGAGACCTACTCTTATGCCGCGAGCAAGGCCGGCCTGATCCATCTCACGCGCCGCATGGCCCTGCGCCTCATCGAAGACCACATCGTGGTTTCGGCGATCGCGCCCGGTGCCTTCAGCACCGACATGAACACGGTTGCGCGCGACCAGGCGGAGGAAGTGGCGAAGCGCATCCCGGCCCGGCGCATCGGTACGGACGAGGATATGGCGGGCGCCGCGATCTACCTTGCCTCGCGCGCCGGCGACTACGTGGTCGGCGCCACGCTGGTGGTGGATGGCGGCGTAAGCGACGCGCGAGGCTGACGGGTTTCCCCCGGCTTTGGCATGCGTTTTTCGGTTTTCTCGGTCAACGACCACCACCCGCGCCTCGCGCGGACCGTGCCGCAGCTCTACCAGCAGGTCATGCGCCAGTGCGAGGCCGCGGAATCGCTCGGCTACGACACATTTTTCTGCGCCGAGCACCACTTCCACGAGTACGGCGTGGTGCCTGATCCGGCGGTGATGCTCTCGGCGCTGGTGCAGCGCACGAAGCGCATCCGGCTCGGCACCGCGATCTCGATCCTCACGTTCCATGACCCGCGGCGCATCGCCGAAACCTACGCGATGCTGGACATGATGAGCGGTGGGCGCTTCGTGTTCGGCGTCGGCTCGGGTTACCTCTCGCACGAATTCACCGGCTACGACAGCGAGCCGAAGGAAAAGCGCGACCGCTTCAACGAAAACCTCGACCTGGTGAAGCGCCTGATGGCCGGGGAAACGCTGTCCTACAAGGGACGGTTCTCGAAAAGCGAAAAGGCGGTGCTGAACGTGCTGCCGCACGAAGGGCGCGTGCCGCCGGTGTATGTGGCGGTGCTGGCGCGCGAGGCGGCATTCCATGTCGGCCGGCAGGAGAACAGGATCTTCACGGTGCCCTATGCCTCCTGCAAGGACTTCGACGACATCGGCGCCATGCTCGTCGAATACCGCAAGGGCAGGGCGGAGGCGGGCCTCGCGGCGGATGACGACGACCATGTCTTCACGCTGCACACCCACGTCGCGCGCAGCGACGAGGAAGCGCGGGCGCAGTGCAAGCAGGCCTATGACCTGTACGTGGACACGCGCCTCTACGCGAAGAAGCACTTGTACGAAGACATTCTCGCCAACGGCATCTGCCTGTTCGGCTCGGTGGATACCGTGGTCGCGAAAATGCGCCGATTGCATGAAATGGGCGTGCGGCATGTCGCCACGCTGCAGAATTTCGGCGCCCTGGCGCCGGAGCTGGTCGAAAAGTCCATGACGTTGTTCGCGCGAGAGGTGATGCCGAAGATCCCATGAAAAATCCCACGACGAAAATTGCGCACCACACCGCCGATGCCATCTACGTCCGCGGCGCGAGTCTTGTAGACGACCTGATCGGCAAGCTCACGTTCACCGAGATGATGTACTTCCAGCTGCTGGGTGTGCGGCCGACGCCGGCGCAGACCCGGATCCTCGATGCCGTGCTGGTGACGCTGATGGAGCACGGCATCACGCCTTCGGCGATCGCCGCGCGGCTGATCTACGACTCCTGCCCGGAAGCGATCCAGGCGGCGGTGGCCGCGGGCTTGCTGGGGGTGGGAAGTACGTTCATTGGAACGATGGAAGGCTGTGCCTCGAATCTTGAAGAGATTTTGATTTCACCGGGAAACGAACAGGAAACTGCTCGAAAAATCGCAAGGCGTTTTCGAGAAGCCAAACAGCCGATTCCCGGCTTCGGCCACCCACACCACAAGCCCGACGATCCGCGCTCCCCGCGCCTGCTGGCGATCGCGGAGGAAGCCGGCGTACCCGGGCGCCACGTCCGCGCCCTGCGCCTGCT
>JANYII010000074.1 GCA_025358705.1 Betaproteobacteria bacterium
TGCAGCGGATGCCCTGCTTGACGTAGTCCGCGGCGATCGCCTTGGTCAGGCCGATGACCGCCGCCTTGGTGGCGCCGTAGACGAAGCGGTTCGGCAATCCTTTCACGCTGGAGGCGATCGAGGACATGTTGATGATCGATCCGCCGCCTTTTTTCAGCATCCCGGGCAACAGGGCGCGGGTGACGAGGTACATGGACTTCACGTTCAGGTTGAAGCTGAATTCCCAGTCCTTGGGAGCGCAGTCGAGAATCGTGCCGTGATGCACGAAGCCCGCGCAGTTGAACAGGATGTCGACCTGGCCGGCCTCCGCCGCCGCCTTGCCGATCGCGGCCTCGTCAAGAACATCGAGGACCTTGGTACGGATGCCGTCCTTGCCTTCCAGGTCCGCGAGCGTCTTCGCGTTCACGTCGGTCGCCCAGACCTGCGCGCCTTCGCGCGCGAACGCGAGCGCCGCGCCGCGCCCGATGCCCTGGCCGGCTGCGGTAATGAACGCGGTCTTGCCTGCAAGTCTGCCTGCCATCGCCTGCGTACCTCTATCTGAGTATTTGACGCGAAGGGCGCGAATTATATCGCTGCGCCGCTCTTTTCGTCGAAGAAATGCACGCGCTCGGGATCGAGCGCGACGCGGATGCCCTGGCGCGCCTTGACGCGCACCGCCGGGTCCACGCGCGCCACCATCGGTGCGCCGCCGGCGCGGAAGTTGACGAGGATTTCATTGCCGAGCGGCTCGACCACGTCCACCGCCGTCGCAAAACTGTAGTCGGGCTGATCCGAACCGTTTGCCAGATGCAGCGCCTCTGGCCGAACGCCGAGCGTCACGCGCTCGCCGGCGTGCGCGCGCACGCGTTCCACCATGTGCGGCGGCACCTTCAGGCGCAGGCCCGCGGCATCCGCCCACAGGGCGCCGCCGGCATCGCTGATCATCACGTCGACGAAATTCATCGCGGGCGAGCCGATGAAGCCGGCGACGAACTTGTTCGCCGGCTTGCCGTAGAGTTCCAGCGGCTCACCGACCTGCTGCACCCAACCGTCCTTCATCACCACGACACGATCGCCAAGCGTCATCGCTTCGACCTGGTCGTGGGTGACATAGATCGCGGTCGTCTCCAGGCGCTCGTGCAGGCGCTTCAGTTCCACGCGCATCTGTACCCGCAACTGCGCATCCAGGTTGGAGAGCGGCTCGTCGAACAGGAACACTTCCGGATGGCGCACGATGGCACGCCCGACGGCAACGCGCTGGCGCTGTCCGCCGGAAAGCTGGCGGGGCTTGCGCTCGAGCAGCGGCCCGATGCCGAGGATGTCCGCCGCTTCCCGCACCCGCTTCTCGATCTCGTCCTTCGGATACTTGCGCATCTGCAGGCCGAAGGCCATGTTCTGGTACACGCTCTTGTGCGGATACAGCGCGTAATTCTGGAACACCATCGCGATGTTGCGGTCCATCGGCGGCAGGTCGTTCACCACGTCCGAGCCGATCAGGATCTCGCCCGAGGTGATCTCCTCCAGCCCCGCCACCATGCGCAATGTCGTCGTCTTGCCGCAGCCCGAAGGCCCGACCAGCACCATGAACTCCTTGTCGCGGATCTCGAGGTTGACGTCCTTCACGGCGTGAAAGCCGTTCTCGTAGTTCTTGTTCAGATTGCGGATCGTGACGTTCGCCATGTGAGACCGGAGCCCTATCCCTTCCTTTTAACCCTTCACCGAGCCAGTGAGGCCGGTGACGTAGTATTCAACGAAGAACGAGTAGACGATCGCGACCGGTATTGAACCGAGCAGCGCGCCTGCCATCAGCTGACCCCAGAAGAATATGTCGCCGCGGATGAGTTCGGACACCACGCCAACCGGCACGGTCTTCAACTCCGCCGAGGACATGAAGATCAGCGCATAGATGAACTCGTTCCATGACAGCGTGAAGGCAAAAATGCCGGCCGAGAGGATTCCCGGAATAGCCACCGGGAAAATGATCCGGATCATGGCGCCGAAGCGCGTCGCGCCGTCGATGCGCGCGCATTCCTCGAGTTCCTTCGGGATGGTCTTGAAATAGCCCATCAGGAGCCAGGTGCAGAACGGGATGAGGAAAGTCGGATAGGTCAGCATCAGCGCCCAGGGCGTGTTGCCCAGGTGCATGTCGCGGATGATGTCGGCGAGCGGGATGAACAGCAGCGTCTGCGGCACGAGATAGGTGACGAAGATCGCGGTGCCGAGGAATTCCGAGCCGCGGAACTTCAGCCGCGCCAGCGCGTAACCGGCGAACATGCCGCAGACGAGCGAGATGGCGGTCGAGACGAGCGCGATCAGCATCGTGTTCCACAGCCAATGCGGGAAAGCAGTGGTCTGGAGCAAATTCCTGAAGTGCTCGAGGGTCGGCGCCAGCGTCCAGAACGGAGTCGCGCTCGCCTGCCGCCAGGTGCGGTAGAGCTCCTCGTCCGGACGCATTGCGGTTACCGCCATCCAGTAGAACGGGAACAGTGTGAACACGATGAAGGCCGCCATCGGGAGGTAGAAGAAGATCCACTTCTTCCACTTGCGCTCGATCAGCATCGCTCAGGCCCCTTCCATGCGCTTCATGAAGCGGAGTTGGACCCACACCACCGCGAACAGCACCGGGAACATGAAGAGCGACAGCGCCGCGCCTTCTCCCAGCAGGCCCGAGGCCACGCCGATCTGGTAGGCGTAGGTGGCGATCAGATGGGTGGAGTTCGCCGGGCCGCCGCCAGTCAGCACATAGATGAGCTGGAAATCCGAGAATGTCTGGATCACGGAGAACACCACGACCACCAGCGTCACCGGAATCAGCAGCGGCCAGGTGACGTGCCAGAAGCGATGCCAGGCGTTAGCGCCATCGAGCGCCGCCGCCTCGTGCAGGTCCGGGCTGATGGTCTGCAGCCCCGCAAGCAGGGTAATCGCGAAGAACGGCATGCCGCGCCAGGTGTTGACCAGCACCGCGCACCACATCGCCCAGTCCCCGTCGGAGAGGAACGGCAACCGGTCGGTGATCAGGCCACTATGGAAAAGCACCCAGTTCATGACGCTGAATGTGGGATCGAACATCCAGCGCCAGGCGAATGCCGAAAGCACCGTCGGGATGATGAACGGCAGCAGCATGGATGCGCGGATGATCCGTTTGAAGCGGAAGCTGCGGTTAAGAAGCAGCGCAAGCCACATGCCAAGCGCCAACTTGAAGATAGTGGCCCAGAACGTGTAGAAGACCGTGTTCTTGAACGCGGTCTGGAAAATGGTGTCGTTCCAGGCCTTGGTGAAGTTTGCAAGCCCCACGAACTCGCCCGGATCGCCGACCCGGATGCTTGTAAGCGAGAACCACAGCGCCATCACGAATGGGTAGGCGATGAAGAGCACGAGAATGACCACGCCCGGCGTGAGCAGGGTCGCCGCGAGCAGATTCTCGCTCTCGAGCAAGCGCGTCAGGCGCGAAACGCGACCGCGCTCGGCGGGGGCCGCCATGCTGGCGGCGCCCCCCGCTCCGGCTACGACGGGATCCTTCAAGGCAGGTCGATCAGGTGTAAATCTTGCTCAACTCGCCCGCGGCCCACTTCACCGACTCCTCGGGCGTCATCTTGCCGTTCGCCGCCTGCGCGTACATGTCGACGATGACGTATTTGTTCCACGCCTCGGCGGCCTTCTGGGCCGGTGCGCCGCCGAAGCCCATATGGCGTCCCCCGCGTCCCGCGGTCCTGAATGGCGCCATCACCGGATCGGCCTCCCACATCTTGTGGTTCTCCCACTGGGCTGTGGGCCCAATCGCGAATCCCTTCTGCACTACGAACCACTTCTCGTAGTTGGCCGGGGTGTGCGCCCAACGCAGGAATTCCTTGGCGCCTTTCGCATTCTTCGAGTACTTCATCACCATGTGGGTGAATGCCGTGTGATAGGGGAACGTCCCCTTGGGCCCGTGGGGCAGCGGCGCGTGCAGAATATCGGTATGCAGCGGCGCGCCTTTCTCGGTCTTGAACTTTTCGGCGCCATTCAACGCCGCGACGTAGATCGAGGCGCCATTCAGCGTCGCGCAGATGTCGCCGGACAGGAAGGCGCGGTTGTTGTTGCTGTCATCCCAGGCGAGGCCGCCCTCGTCATGCGCGTCCTTCCAGAACTGGGTCATGAAGCGCACCGATTCGACCGTTTCCTTCGAATTGATGACCACCTTGCCCTTGGCGTCGATTTCCTGCCCGCCGTAGGACCACATCATCGGATAGGCGAACGTCGGCGCATCACCGAACGTGTGGCCAAGCGTCTGGCCGATCGGGCGCTTCATCGCCTTGAGTTTCTTCCCGGCCTCGTGGTACTGCGCCCAGGTCTTGGGAAACTCCTTGACGCCGATTTCGTCGAACCAGGACTTGCGATACGAGATCAGCGCCGGCACCGTCGACCAGGGCATCGCCACCCACTTACCACCGACTGTGCACATCGACTTCGGCAAATCGTAGATGCCGCCCTGCGCCTTGCCGACTTCCGCGGCGATGTCGCTCACGTCTACTCCGCCCGCCGCATACAACTGCGGATAATTGTTGAGCAGCATAATGATGTCGGGCCCGCTGCCTGACTGGATCCCCGCGGTAGCCCGCGCCGGGATGTCATTGGCGTTGACCGTTTCGACGTTCAACTTGATGCCGAGCGCCTTCTCCACTTCCGGTACGTAGACCTCGCGCAGCACCTTGTCGGCGGCCGGCACGAAATCATTCCAGCGCAGGATGTGGATCGTATTCGCCTGCGCGAATACCGGCGCGCGGTGCGAAGCAAGAATTCCGGCGAGGCCGGTCGCTGCAATACCAGCCCCCGTGGCTTTCAGAAACTTTCTGCGTTTCATTTTCCCTCCTCCTTGGATGTTCGGTGCGGCCGTTGCAACCGCAGCAGTGCAATCTGCCTTCGCGCCTGCGCAATGTCAATTATTTCTCTCTTGCGGTCGCCTCCCTTGCGCTGCAGCATCCACGGGCCAGGCCTCCGGATTGACCACGTGCGCGGGCCGCCGGCCAAGCGAAAAATCCACCACCCCCTGCAGGCCGGAGGAAGCAATCGCGTGAAAACATTCATCGGTCCAGCACAGCGCGTGCGGCGTGACGATCACATTGTCCATGCGCAGCAGCGGATTCGCCGGATCCACCGGCTCTTGCTCGAACACGTCCAGCCCCGCGCCGGCGATCCTGCCTGCGCGCAGCACTTCGATCAGCGCGGGCTCGTCCACGACGGGCCCGCGCGCCACGTTGATGAAATAGGCGCCCGGCTTCATCAGCGCGAACTGCGGCGCGCCGATCAGGTGGCGCGTTTCCTCGTTCAACAGGCAGGCCACGACGACGAAATCACTTTCACGCATCAATTGCTCGAGCGGCACGCTCGTGGCGTCGAGCGCGCGCAACGCCTCGCCGCTTGCGTAGGGATCAGCGACGATGCGACGCATGCCGAAGGGCGCGGAAACCCTGAGCAGCTCCTGGCCGATGCCGCCCCCGCCAACGATGCCGAGGGTCCGTCCCACGAGTCCGGTACCCATCAGGTCGTTGCGCTCCAGCCAGCGCCCGGCGCGCGTGATGCGGTCCTTGGCGAACAGGCGCCCGGCGAGCGCGAATAGCAGGGTAAGCGTGGCGACCGCCACGGGACGGCGTATCGCGAGCGGCGTATTGGTGAGTACGATTCCCTTCGCGCTCAGCGCGGCGACATCGACCGAGTCGTAGCCGATGCCGTGGCGCGCGACGATGCGGGTGCGGCAGTCGCCGCGGGCGACGGTGGCGGCGCTGACACGCGAGGAATTCACATACAGACCGTCGTAACGCGCGGCGAGTTCGGGCGTGATCTCCTTCACCGATTCCGCCGTGTACTCCCAGTCGAGCGCCGGGTTGCCCTTCAGGACCTCGAGCGCGCCTGTGCCGAAGGACGGTTCGCCCGCCGCATTCAGCACGTCGCGCACGATGCCGAGCTTGAATTTCACCGGAGTTCCTTCAGCGTCGCGCGGATCGCCGACTGCAGCAGCGAGGAATCGAGCCCGGCGGCGATCATGTTGAAGCCGAATTCCCGGTAACGTTTCGCCCAGGCAGCGTCGGCCGCCATGAATCCGAGGCCCTTGCCGTGACGGCGAGCGGTGGCGACGATAGCGCGCACTGCATCAAGGTACTTCGGCGACTCGAATTCACCCGGGATGCCGAGGAAGTTCGTCAGGTCGAAGTGCCCCAGCCAGAGCACGTCGATGCCGGGCGTCGCGGCAATTCCCTCCAGTTCGGCCATCCCGCGCTCGGATTCGATCTGCGCGATCACCAGGGTGCGCTCGTTCAGCGCCGCCACCTTGGCTTTGACATCCCCGCCGGAATAATCATCCTGTGCGACGCCGAATGCGGCGCCGCGCCTGCCCTGCGGCGGGTAGTGCGTCGCCTCGGCGATGCGGCGCGCTTCCTCCGCGCTTTCCACCATCGGCACCATGACGCCGTACGCGCCGACATCGAGCGCGCGTGCCATGAAGTGATACTCGCTGCGCGGCACGCGCACGAACGGCTCGATGCCGATGCCGCGGCAGCCGGCCACCAGCATCTTCAGCGTCTCGAATCCCAGGCCTGCGTGCTCCATGTCGAACAGCGCGAATTCGCAACCGGCCGACTTGAGCACCTGCGGCATGCCGGGCGCGAAAAATTCGAAGATCATCGCGCCTGCCACGGGCTCGCCCGCCAGCACGCGCTGCCTGATCGCGCCCGGACGCACGCCGGATGATTCCATCTGCCCCCCTTGCCTTGAGATGACCGCGATCATAGCGCGCCGGTCGCGCTACGATGACGTTCCATGGCCGTCCCGTTCCCAATCGTCGACGCGCACCAGCACTTCTGGGATCCGCGCATCAACTACCACCCATGGCTGTGCGACCAGCCGCCGATCCCGTTCCGCTATGGCGACTACTCGGCCTTGCGGCGGCCCTATCTGCCGGCCGATTACGTCGCTGATGCGGAACGCCACCGGGTGACGAAAACCGTCTACGTGGAGACGGAATGGGATCCGCGCGACCCGCTCGGCGAGATGCGCTATGTCGAAAGGTTGCGGCGCGAATGCGGGTTTCCCACCGTCGCGGTGGCCCAGGCCTGGCTGGACCGCGACGATGTGGACGCGACGCTGGAAGCCCTGGTGCAATTCGATTTCGTGCGCGGCATCCGCCACAAGCCGAGGCCCGGGCAGATGGAGGACGGGCGCTGGCGCGCGGGCTTCGGGCGACTCGCGCAACGGGGGCTGCGCTTCGACCTGCAGGCGCCGTGGACACAGCTAGGTGAAGCGGTGCGGCTCGCAGGCGATTTCCCCGATGCACGCATCATTCTCAACCACACCGGCCTGCCGGCCGATCGCAGCCGCGAGGGCATCGCCGGATGGAAGAACGCGCTGCAGGCGCTTGCCGCTTGCCCAAATACTGCGATCAAGATTTCCGGCCTTGGCGTGCGGGGGCAGCAGTGGACCGCGGAATCGAACCGCGACATCGTGCTTGCCTCGATCGAAATATTCGGCATCGGCCGGGCGATGTTCGCGAGCAACTTCCCGGTGGACGGGCTGTGCGCGAGCTTCGATGCGATCGCCACCGGGATGCGCGAGATCCTGCGCAGCTTTGCGCCGCCCGAACAGCGGGCCTTCTTCCACGATAACGCAGTGCGCATCTACGACATGGAGAGAACATGACCAGCAAGTCGAAAATCGGTTACGTCGGTGTCGGACTGATGGGCTTGCCGATGTCCAGGCGATTGCTGTCGCTCCGCTACGCGGTATGCGCGTATGACATCTCCCCGAAAAGCATCGCGGCAGTTCGCGATGCGGGTGCAACTGTCGCGTCGTCTGCCGCCGACGCGGTCCGGGGCGCGGACCTGGTCCTGCTCAACCTGCCGACGCCGGAGGCGGTAGAAGCCGCGGTCTTCGGGGAAAACGGTGTTGCCTCGGCGCTGAAGCCGCCGCAGCTCCTGGTCGACTTCTCCACCATCAAGGTCACCCAGTGCAAGGCATTCGCGCAGCGGCTGCGCGAAATGACGGGCGTGGGGTGGATCGACGCGCCGGTTTCCGGCGGCCCGCCCGCCTCGGGCAGCGGCACGCTCACGGTCATGGCAGGCGGCGAGTTGGCCGACATCGAGCGAACCAGGTCTCTGTTTGGCGATGTCGCCGGGCGGTTTACACACATGGGACCCACCGGCGCCGGCATGGCCGCCAAGATGCTCAACCAGCTCATCGTCGGTTCCGGCCACGCGGTGATGGCCGAAGCGGTGGTCCTGGCGGAGGCGGCGGGAATCGATGCCGCAAGGCTGCCCGAGTGCCTGGCAGGCGGCCTCGCGGACAGCGCCCTGCTGCAGAAGCTCTACCCGCGAATGGTGAAGCGCGACTTCGCGCCACAGGGCTACGTACGGCAACTGCTCAAGGATCTCGAGATGGCGAACGAATTTGCCGGCGCCTTGAAGGCTCCCACGCCGATGTTGGGCGAAGCACTGACGCTGTACCGGATGCTCGCGCACCTTGGCCATACCGAACTGGACACGGCGGCGGTGCTCAAGCTCTATGAGCGCTAGCGTGTGAACGCAAATTCTGCCGATCCGATTGTCGACGCACACCACCACCTGTGGCAGCTGTCGGGCGGACCGCTCTACTACCCATGGCTGCAGGACCCGCAGCCGCATGAATTCTTCCTCGGCACATATGAATCGCTGAAGCGGGACTACCTCCCGCCGGACTACCGGCGCGACGCGGCCGGCCACAACATCGTCAAGACGGTTCACGTGGAAGCTGAATGCCGCCGGGACCAGCAGGTCGCGGAGACGCGATGGCTCACGGATGTGAACGCCCGCTACGGCATGCCGAACGCCATCGTCGCGCATGCGTGGTTCCACACCGCCGATGCGGAAGATATCGTCGCGCAGCAGAAATCGTTTCCCCTGGTGCGCGGCATTCGCTCCAAGCCCGTGACCAGCCGCCGCCCCGGCGAGTCCGTGACGGGAGCCGGCACGATGCAGGATCCGAAGTGGCTTGCCGGCCTGCGCCTGCTCGGGAAATACGACCTGTCCTGGGATCTGCGCGTGCCGACCTGGCATCTCGAAGAAGCCGCGCTGGTGGCCAGCGCGAACCCGGACATTCCGGTAGTCCTGAACCATACGGGATTCCCCTGGGACCGGAGCGAAGCCGGGCTCGCCCTATGGCGCAAGGGAATGAAGGCGCTCGCGGCCTGCGAGCAGGTCTGCTGCAAGCTTTCGTGCCTGTGCCTGCAGGACGGTCCCTGGAATTACGAGGGCAACCGGCGCATCGTGCTGGAGGCGATCGAGATCTTTGGCATCGAGCGCTGCATGTTCGCGTCGAACTCCCCGGTGGACGGCCTGCGCGTTTCCTACGACCGGATGTTCCAGGACTTCAAGCGCATGACCGCGGCGCTGTCGGCGTCCGACCGCCGCAAGCTGTTCCACGACAACGCGGCGCGCTTCTATCGGATATGAGGCCGTGGCGCGCCGCAGCATCGCGCCATTCGCCGAAATAATCGGCCTTACCACTTGACCAATCGCCGGCCGCCACGTTAGCCTGAACTTAGAGGAGGAGTACCCATGAAAACGCTGAAATTTCTGCCCGCACTGTGTGCGGCAGTCGGACTTGCATTCGCGCAAGGTGCATTTGCGCAGGAAAAGCTGGTGGTCTGGTTCACCAAGGGCTTCTATCCCGCCGAGGACAAGGCGCTCGACGACATGGTCGCCAAATTCGAGAAGAAGACCGGCGTCAAGGTCGAGCTCTCGCGCTATGCGGTGCAGGAAATCATCCCGAAAACGGTCGCCGCGCTGGACGCCAAGACCGTGCCCGACGTCGCCTTCGGCCACGTCTACGATTTCCAGGTGACCAGCAAGTGGGCCTATGACGGCAAACTGGAGGACATCTCCGACATCATCACCCCGATCAAGGACAAGTTCCTCAAGAACACCATCGAGACCACCTTCCTCTACAACGACGCGGCCAAGAAGAAGGCCTACTACGCCTTCCCGCTCGAGCAACAGACCATCCACATCCAGTACTGGAAGGACATGCTGGCAGAAGCCGGCGCCAAGGAATCCGAGATCCCGAAGAGCTGGAAAGCGTACTGGGACTTCTGGTGCGGCAAGGTGCAGACCGGCTACCGCAAGAACACTGGCAAGCGCATCTACGCCATCGGCCAGCCGCTCGGCGTGGATTCGACCGACTCGTTCTTCTCCTTCCTCACCTTCGCCGACGCCTACAACGTCAAGCTGGTGGACGATAACGGCAAGCTGCTCGATACCCCGGCCAACCGCAAGGGCCTCGCCTCGGCGATGAAGGACTACACCGACATCTTCACCCGCGGCTGCACGCCGCCCTCGTCGGTCAACTGGAAGGACCCGGACAACAACGTCGCGTTCCACAACAAGACGACGCTGATGACGCACAACGCGACTATCTCCATCGTCGCGAAGTGGGTGGACGACGCCGGCAACGACAAGCTCACGGCGGAGGAACGCGCGACGGCGAAGAAGAATTCCGAAGAGCTGATCGCCACCGCGGCCTTCCCTAACAAGCCCGACGGCAAGCCGTTCGTCTACCGCGCCGCCATCAAGACCGGGTTCATCTTTGCCGACTCGCAGAACAAGAAGCGCGGCAAGGAGTTCGTCTCCTTCATTCTGGAAGACGACAACCTGATCCCGTTTGTCGAAGGTGCGCTCGGCCGCTGGTACCCGGTGACCAAGTCCGGCGTGGCGCGCCCGTTCTGGCAGGACAACCCGCACCGCAAGATCGTCTACAACCAGTTCACCAACGGCACGGTCCCGTTCGAGTTCACCAAGAACTACAAGTTCACGGTGCTGAACAACGAGAACGTCTGGGCCAAAGCGATGAACCGGGTCGTGAGCGAGAAGTGGCCGGTGGACAAGGCCGTGGACGAGATGATGAAGCGCATCAAGGAAGTGGCCGGCTGATCGGCTGAAACCCTGAGTAAAGGGCGGGGCCCCGGCCCCGCCCTTTTTTGCTTCTACTTCTTCCCGCTTCTACTTCTTCCCTCATGTCCGCAATCGCACTCCCGCAATACGCGCCGCCCCCGCAGCGCATGTCGTCCTGGCAGCTCTGGGGCCTGATCTTTATCGCGCCCTATGTCCTGACGTTCCTGCTGCTGGTGCTGTACCCGGTCTGCTACGGCCTGTGGCTGG
>JANYII010000106.1 GCA_025358705.1 Betaproteobacteria bacterium
CCGGCGTTCGTGGCCTTCGTGTTGTCGCGCTTCCTCGGTCTGCCGGCGCGCATCGACGGCATCAAGTCGATCGCGATCCTGATCTTCGGCACGATCCCGCTCATGGCGGCGGCGACGCTGGCGACCTCGGGCGTCAACTGGTGGTTGTATGGCGGCAGCTATTGGGACGTCTGGAAGGTCTGGTTCGTGTCCGACACGCTCGGCATGCTGCTCGTCGCCCCTCTGCTGGTAGCCTGGGCTGGCGCGACGCGGCCGGCGTGGCAGGTATTGCGCGGCAGCAGGTTGTTCGAGGCCGCGCTCGTGTTTGGTGGCCTGGTCGCGACCACGCATGTCGCGAATACGATGCACGAGCCGATCGGCAAGGGTATCGTCCTCGCCGCGCTGACGCTGCCTTTCCTGCTCTGGGTGGCGCTGCGCCTCGGCGTTCGCGGCGCGACCGCCGCGCTGGCCGTATTCGCGGCGCAGAGCTTCTGGTACGCATCGCACGGCATGGGCCATTTCGCGCGTACCTACGCCGACCCGCGCGAGGCGGTGATCGCGCTTCAGATCTACCTCATGATGATCGGCGTCGTGATGATTTTGCCGGCGGCCCTGCTGTCCGAGCGCAGCCGGTCTCTCGCCGAAAGCGCGAACTGGCGCCGGCGCTACGAATCCCTGCTCGCGGTGAGCCAGGTACTGATGTACGAGGTCGATGCCGGAACCCGCACATTCATCTGGGGCGGAAACGTCAGGGACGTGCTCGGTATTGCGCCGGAGAACATTCCCGACGTGCCGCACTGGATCGAGCGGGTGCATCCCGAGGATCGCCACCTGCTCTCGGGATTGCGCGAGCGCTTTGCCAGCGGCGAAGTCAATTCGCTGCAGCGCGAATACCGGCTGCGCCGTGACGACGGCAGTTACATTTTCGTCGGCGCGACCTCCTATGGCATCGTGGGCGGCGAAAAAACTGGCGCACCGCGCCGGCCGGCGGCGGCGCTCGACGTAAGGGTGGTCGGTTTCATTCGCGACATAAGCGATCGCAAGCGCGCCGACGAGCAAAGGCGCGAGCTGGAGGACCGGCTGAAGCAGTCCGAGAAGATGGAAGCGATCGGCCGCTTCGCCGATGGCATCGCGCACGATTTCAACAACATCCTCGGTGCCATCCTCGGCTATGGCGAGCTGGCGAAGGGCAAGGCACCGGCCGGTTCGGACATTCGCCGCTATCTGGATACGATCCACAGTGCCGGCGAGCGCGGCAGGTCGCTGGTGGCGCAGATCCTCACTTTCAGCCGCGCCAGGCCGGCGGAAAAGCGCCCGCTGCTGGTTGCGGAGCTGGTCGACGAAGTCGTGGTCCAGGTCGAGGGGTCTCTGCCGGAAGGAGTCTCCACCAAGATTGCCAATGATTACCCGGGCGCGGTGGTTCTCGGGGAAGCCACCCAGTTGTACCAGCTGGTGATGAACCTCTGCACGAACGCGGTTCAGGCGATGCCGGCGGGCGGCGTCATGAATCTTTCCGTGCGCGCGGTACGGATCAATTCGGAACGCGCGGCACACCTTGGAACGCTGCGGCCGGCGAACTATGTCGAAATCGAAGTGCGGGACTCGGGGCAGGGCATGGACAAGGAGACGGCGGCGAAGATCTTCGAGCCGTTCTTCACCACCAAGCCGGTCGGCCGGGGCACCGGGCTGGGTCTGTCGCTGGTGCAGAGCATCGTGCTGGAGCATGGCGGCGCGCTGGACATCGAGTCGGCGCCCGGACATGGCACCCGGATCGCCGTCTACCTGCCCGAGATCGCCGGCGGCTGGGAGAAACCTGCCGTGCCGGAACGCGAATTGCCGCGCGGCGGCGGTGAAACGGTCATGATCATCGATGACGAGCCCGCGCTGGCGGACATGGCGCAGGAAATGCTCGCCGAGCTCGGCTACGAGACGCTCGCGTTCAATTCCGGCGTGGACGCGCTGAGTGCCTACGAAAAGGATCCCGCCCGGTTCGACGCGATCCTGAGCGACGAATTGATGCCGCAACTCACCGGCACCCAGCTGACGGCACGCCTGCGCCAGGCGCGGGCGACGCTGCCGGTCCTGATCATCAGCGGCTACGGCGGCCCGGATTTCGAGAATCGGGCCAGGGAGGCGGGCGTCGATCGCCTGCGCAGGAAGCCATACCAGAAGCGCGGGCTCGTCATCGAGGATCAGGACCGTTTCACCGCCGCCGCGCGGCAATTCGCG
>JANYII010000112.1 GCA_025358705.1 Betaproteobacteria bacterium
GTCGAACCCGGCGCCGTTGTCCTTGACGTAGAACTCGCCGTCGGCCTGGTTGAATCCGATCCCGATCTTCGCCAGCGGGCGCAGGCGCGTGTATTTGACCGAGTTGGAGAGCAGATTGACCCAGATCTGCTTCAGCATCGCGCGGTCACCGCGCACTGCTGGCAGCGGTTCGATGTGCCACTCAATCCCGCGCTCGCCGATTTCGCCCGCCAGCGCCAGCAAGACTTCCCGCACCAATTCGTCCATGCTGACCTGCGCCTGGTGCATCTCGGCGCGTCCCATCCTGGAGAACGACAGGAGATCGTCGATGAGCTGGCCCATGAGCTTCACCGACTCGGTGATGACGCCGAGATAGCGCCGGCCCGAATCGTCCAATGCCGGAGCGCAGTCCTCGCGCAGCATTTGCGCGTAGCCGTCGATGTGGCGCAGCGGCGCGCGCAGGTCGTGCGACACCGAATACGAAAATGCTTCGAGCTCGTGATTGGCCGCCTCGAGCTCCGACGTGCGCTGCTTGACGCGCTGCTCCAGCTCCGCCTCGCTCTTGCGCAGGTTCTCGAGCACCTCCTTGATCTTGTCGCCCGCCTGCTTTCGCTCGGTGACGTCCTGGAGGGTGCCGAACCAGCGTCGCCTGTCAGACGCGTCGCCCGCGCGATTCATCGGTTCGGATACCTGGCTGATGTGGATCACAGCACCGTCGGCGCGGTTGAGCCGGTACTCGAACTCGACGCGGTTTCCGGTCCGGCCTGCCTCGATGGCCTTGGCGCGAAAACTCGTCCGATCTTCCGGGTGGACGAGGTCGAGCCACGCGCGCGTGCTCCGCGGCATCTGGTCGGGTTTCACCCCGATGAGCGCTGGAAGCGTGTCCGACCAGCTCTCGAACAGACCACCAGGCCCCGTAATCACGTGCGCGAGCTTCGCCACCTGCTGCGCACGATGCAGCCCCGCCCGGCGCTCCTCGAGCTTTCCTAGCAACAGGTTCGCGATCGGCCTGACTTGGGCGCGAAGTACCAGCACGCCAAAGACAATCACGGCCACCAGCAGGCCAAGCGCGAGCTGCAGCCGCTCGCGGATCGGCGCGAAGACCTCCGCGGAATCGACTTTCAGCACCATCCCCAGCCCGAGATCTCCCGCCGGTCCGTACGCGGCGACCACTTGACGCGCGCGATAGTCGCGCGCAATCGTGGTCCCGGTTTCGCCTCGCAACGCGCGGGTCATCGGCAAGGGATCGCCGTCACGGTTGATCAGCGGCGTGCTGAAGACTCGCGGGTTCAGCCGTTGCGGAAAGCAGAGCAGTTCCTCGCCACGCCGGGCACACACGCCCATGTCGCGGGTGCTGCTCCCGTCGAGCGCCGTCAAGGCCATGCGCGTCAGGATCGGCATAGGCTGCTCCGACATGACATCGCCGACGCGGCCGGCGACATCGCGCATGGGAATCCTGTGCCGCAACACAAAGCCGTCATCCCACAGCAGTTCCGCCATGTCCGGCGTCCGAAGCGCCAGAGAAATCGCCGCCCCCTGAGCGAAGCGGCCGGCGCTGGCGACCACCTTGCCATCCACGTCGGTGTAGGCAATGGCGCTGAAGCCCTGCTTGACAAAGCTGTCGACCACTGCCCGCACGTTCGCGACATTGGAGCCATCGTCGCCTCCGGCACGGATCACGCGCAGGTTGCGAATGACGGCGGGCCGAGTGGCGGCGATGCGGGCATTGACTTCCCGAAGCTCGATCAGGTCCTGAAAAACGTCGGCGCGACGCGCCAGTGAAATCTGCAATTCATCCCGGACCAGCGCTTCAACCCTGTCCTGCAGGATAGCGAATGTCGCCACGCCTGCCGCGAGCCCGGTCGCGACGAGCGCGATGCCGGACACCAGCGCGAAGCGGTCGGTTTCCTTCTCGATCCGTCGGCGGCCCCAGTCGAACCGCCTGGTATGCGCGAGCAATCCCAGGGCGAGCAGGACCAGGCCCGCAGACGTGTGCAGTGCAACGCGCTCAAAGACGTATAGCGGGAAGAGGAGGGCGGCATTCACGGCGTAGCCGCTCAGTGCGAGAAGTCCGACGGCGCCGACACCCGCGATCAGGATGCGCGCGACCAGCGCCATCCACGGCCGCCTGACGCGCGGCGCGAGGACCAGCGCGACACCGGCGAACAGGAATCCTGCCGCGATGACGGCCGACATCCTGCCCGGATGGGGATTGCCATCGCGCAACCAATCGTGCAGCGGCGGCCAATCGATGCCGAAATCCAGTTGCAGCGCATGCTCCGCGAGCACAAGCGTCGCCAACGCCGCAATCAGGCCGCCCAGGATTGACGTGACGCGCGCGCGCCGCCGTGCGCCCGCGTGCGAAGCGAGCAGGGCGCAACCGGCCAGCGCAAAGGCGAACGCCGTGTTGAAAACCATGGGCGCGAACGAGGACGAAATGCGCACCAGTGGCTGCAACTGCAGCAGCCAGCCGAGCATCACGCCGACGCCAAGCAGGACGAGGACCCCGCCGCAGAGTCCCGCCAGCGGGGGCCGGAATCCCGCGTCGCCGGCTCGACGCAACCGGCCGCCGACGTCGCCTGCCTTCTCGACACCACCTGCCGATGCACTGTCGAAGAAATTCGCTGCCATTGGCCCTCCCCCCGGTCGGCCTCTGCTCGCGTGCGCGATCAATACCTACTCTGGACGATTCCGCGCCGGCGCACCATGCCTGCGGCCGAAGCATGCGAATACCTGTGCGTAAACGCACAGTTCGTCCGCGCCAATTGCGCCATCCAACGCGCAAGGCGCGCGCAGCGAGACGGATGCGCCTTCATGCGTGGCGCTCCGGAAAATGCGAGTGCAGCAGGATATCGAGTTCCGCGGCAAAGCCGTCTTTCGATATCACCTCGTCGACGCCCGCCCGCATCGCGGCGGCGCGGTAGGCTTCGGTATCGTTCGTCACGCAGACGATGCACAGGCCGGAACTGTCCTGATGCAGCGCCCGAACCGTGTCGCGCGTCTCGCCGTCGAGCACCGCCCAGTCGAGCAGCGCGACGTCGGCGTGGGTGCGCGGCAGCAGCATGCTGGCGAGCGACAGGCTGGGGGCGACGCCGCTCAGGGTGACGCGCGGGTTGTCCCTGACATAGCGCGCCAGCGAACGCGCGAAACTTTCCTTCATGCCCACCAGAAACAGGCCCACGGGTTGCATTCCGGCATGCGATTCCACCGCCCCAAGGTACGCACGGGCGCCCGCGCCGCCCATCGGGGAAACCCTGAATCCCGGCGCGCTGGCGCGCCGGAACGTCAAAGATTGCTATTGCGCCGGCTCAGCGCTCGGGATCGACCAGCCCGATGCGCAGCGCGTAGCGGGTCAGGCCAGCCACGTCGTAGATCTCCAGCCGTTGCATCAGCTGCGCGCGATGCGTCTCGACGGTCTTCACCGAAAGATTGAGGCGCGCGGCAATGTCGCGCGTGCTCTTGCCTTCGGCAATCAACTGCAGCACCTCCCGCTGGCGCGGACTGAGCGCTTCCGCCGCGGGGACATGCTCGCCATGCCCGGCATGCTTGACGTACTCGACGGCATGGCGCGAAGCCGCCGGCGTCAGATAGCGCTCGCCGCGCGCCACGGCGCGGATCGCGCGCTCGAGTTCGCCAGCATCGGCATCCTTGAGCACATAGCCCGCGGCGCCGGCGCGCAGCGCCTCGACCACATGGGCCTCGGTGGCGTGCATCGAGACGACAAGCACCTTCAGATTCGGCTGATCGTGCAGCGCACGCACAGTGGCATCGAGGCCATTCAACTCGGGCATCGAAATGTCCATCAGCACGACATCGGGCGCGAGCTCGCGGATCAGCCTGAGCGCATCACGCCCGTTGACGGCCTCGCCCACCACCTCGAAATCCACGATCATGGCCAGCAGGGAGCGGACGCCCTGGCGCACCAGCGAGTGGTCCTCCGCAATGAGGATGCGGGTGCGTATCAATGCATCACCCGAACCCGCCTTCGGGCACCGCGAACTCCGCCCGCACGCGGGTCCCCGCGCCCGGCGCCGTGGAAATCTCGAAGCGCCCGCCGAGCAGCTTCACGCGCTCCTCCATGCCGAGCAGGCCGCCGCTCTCGCCTGCCAGCGCGTGCCTGTGCGCCACCGCCTCCTCGAAGCCGGCACCGTCATCGGCGATCTCCAGCGCGAAGTTGTCATCGCTCCGGCGCAGCGCCACCCGGATCGACGACGCTCCGGCGTGGCGCAACGCATTGGTCACCGCTTCCTGCACGATGCGAAAGCAGGCGTTCTCCAGCTGCGGCGCCGCTTTCAGGTCGATCGCGTTCAGCTCAAGCTCGATCGGCACAGCGGCGCGCTGCGCCGTACGCCCGCAATACCATTTCAGCGCCGGGATAAGCCCGAGGTCATCGAGCACCGCCGGGTGCAGATCGAGCGAGAGAGATCGCACCGACTGGATCGCGCCATCCACCAGCGCCAGGCCATCGGCCAGCGCCGCGTCGGCCGCCCTGCCCGCGGGCTTGCCGCGCAGCGATTGCAGGTTCAGTTTCACCGCGGTCAGCACCCCGCCCACCTCGTCGTGCAGCTCGCGCGCGATCGAGCGGCGCTCGGTGTCCTGCACTTCGAGCAGGCGGCGGGACAAATCGCGCAACCGCTGCGCCGCCGTGCTCAACGCCGCTTCCTCCCGCGCTTTATTGATAGCGATCGCGGCGAGGTCGGTGGCCGCTTCGACGAGCCGTAGTTGCTCCTCGGTTGGACGGCGTGGCTCGCGGAAATACATGGCAAAGGTGCCGGCCACGCGCCGCCCCGCGTCAAAGATCGGCGTCGACCAGCAGGCACGCAGACCATGCGACAGGGCAAGGTCGCGGAAATCCGCCCATAGCGGGTCGCCGGCAATATCCTCCACGATCACTTGCTCGCGCCTGTAAGCCGCGGTGCCGCACGAGCCGACGCATGGCCCGATGGCCACGCCGTCTATCGCCTGGATGTAGCTTTGCGGCAAGCTCGGCGCCGCCCCATGCCGCAAGTGCGAGCCGTCTTCGCCCAAAATCAGGACCGACCCGATCATGTCCGGAACCAGCCCTTCCAAGACGCGTATCAACGAGTCGAGCGACCACTCGAGCGGCGCGCCGGAGGCGATCATTTCGAGCGTCTGCCGCTGGCCGGCGATCAGGATTGCGTCCCGCCTGTGCGCGGTCACGTCCTGGACGGTGCAGAACCAACGCGCCCGGCCCGCGGCGCCCGAATCCTCCCGGATCGGCTCGGCCACGTGCCGGATATTGATCAGGGAGCCATCGCCGCGCCGCAGCCGGTACTCCATGTCGAATCGCGTTCCGCGTTTCGCGGATTCGATGCTCCTGTCGCGAAACGCCTTGCGGTCACCGGGGTGCAGCATGGTAAGCCACTCGCGCGTGCTCCTGGGCATTTGCGCCGAATGCATCCCGACCATATCCGGCAGTTCTTCGGCCCAGCTTTCGAAGCTTCCGTCCCCCCTGGTCACGCCGTGCGTGAGCCTGGCCAATTGCCCGGCCTGCCGCAATCCCGCCTCGCTTTCGCGCAGCGCTTCTGCGGCCCGCACGCGCTCGGTGACGTCCTGCGCGGTGCCCTCGAGCCGCAGTGTCCGGCCGGAACCGTCCCTGACGGCCCGGCGGGTGAAAGTGAGGTACCGCACAGGACCATGCTCAGGGTTGGTGCGAAAGTCCCCGCCGTTCGGTTCGCCGGTTTTGACCGCGCGCCTTCCATCTTCGAGCTCCTTCTCCCGATCCGCGGGATGAATGAACTCCAGGACTTGCGAGCGACTCGGCGGTCCCAACGCCTCATCGCGGGCGAACAGGCGATACATCTCCTTCGACCAGAACATCTCATTGGTGGCAAGGTCGAACTCCCAATTGCCCAGCCGCGCGTGAAATTGCGCGGCCGCCAGGCCCGATTCGCTCCGGCGCAGCTGGTCCTCGGCGCGCTTGCGCTCGGTGATGTCTCGCCCGATGCCCCGGTAACCGCAAAACCGCCCCTTAACATCGAAGATCGGCCGGCCGCTGCTTCTGATCCAGCGCATCTCGCCTGTTTGTCGCGGTCGCAGTATCTCCAGGTCGCGAAATTCGCGCCGCGCATCGAGATCCGCGCGGTGGCGCTGCCAATCTTCCTCGTCAAGATTCAGGGCGGGCAGTTCCCATCGTTTCTTGCCGATCACGTCCTCGGCCTTAGGGTAGCTCCATGACTGTGACTGGCCGACGCGCGCGGTGAAGCGCAGTTCCTCGTCCTGCTCCCAGTAGAAATCCGACGACAACTCGGTGAGACTCCGGAAGCGCGCTTCGCTCTCGCGCAGCTCAGCCTCGGCGCCCGCCCGTGCGTCGAGCATGGCGTTGAACTGCGCGGCGACATGCACGATTTCAGATGCGCCCGCGACCGGCGCGCGCGCGGCGATATTTCCCGCCGCGACTTCGTCCGCAACGTGGGCAATGGCGCTGATCGGTTCGTGGATCTGGCGGCCAAGTCGAATCGCGAACAGCAGGACCGCGAGCAGCACCGCGACCGCAATCAGGGCGCTCGCGGCGAGGCGTGCCCTGGATCCGGCTAAGACCGTGCTCGCCGGCATGCTCGCGATCGCGATCCAGTCGGTGCCCGGAACCGGGACGAATCCCTGAATCCGCGCAATACCATCGATGCCCACTACTTCGACGGTGCCCGATCTCTCGCGTAGCGCGGCAAGGTCCGCGCCTGCCTTGGTGCCGATATAACGCTCCGGCTCGATGGATCGCGCCAGCACCGTGCCGTCCCCGGCGATGAGACTGACGATCGCGTTAGCCGGCAGGCCCTCGAGGCTCGGCAATACGGGAAGCGTCAAGAGGTCCACCGACACGCCCACGGCGCCAACAATATCGCCTCGCGCATCGACCAGCGGCCATCCAATCGGTACCGCCCATCTGCGCGTTATGGTGCCGGGGGTGATCCTGCCCACGGTCACTTGACCGGAGTTGCGCAACCGCTTGAGGAGAATGTCCGGATCTACACGAGTGGGCCCGGCGAGTGGCGCGGCGCTGCAGACTATGCCGCCATCGATGGTCGTGGTTATAAAGTTGGAAAAGCGCGGCGCGACGCCAAGGAAATCCTTCAGGACCGGATCGCAGCGGGAAGGATCCAGGTCGCTCACCGCCGGGCGGGCGGCCAGGCCGCTCAGGATGTTGCGCGCCCTGCCAAGAAACTTCGTCGTTTCGGACGCGGTTACCTGGGCGACGTGCAACACCTGCTGGCGCGCGTGCCGCGAATCCGCCTGGGCGCTATCGTAGAGAATCCACGACATGACCGCTGCCAGCGGCAAGGCAACCACCAGAACCAGGCCCAGCAAATGAGCCCGGATCGATGCGTGGCGAGGCACTTCCGGTTCGACCCGGACTGAAGCCATGCTTCATTATGCGCCCGTTGCGTTCCCGGAAAGCCTAGGTTTTCTCCTTCAGCAGCGCGCGCAGGTCCTCGGCCAGGTCCTGCGCGATGCGTTCGTGCCGCACGAACAGGCGCAGCCGCCCCTGCGGGTCGATGACGTAGCTCTGCCCGCTGTGATCGACAGTGTAGGCGCCCGGTGCGCTGCCGGGCCGTTTCTCGTAGAAGATCTTGAACTCCTTCGCCGCGCGCTGCGTCGCGGCGGCATCGCCGCTCAATCCGAGAAAAGCAGGATCGAATGCCGGCACATATTTGGCGAGCACTTCCGGCGTGTCGCGCTCCGGGTCCAGCGTCACGAACAGCACCTGCACCCGCGACGCATCCTTGCCGAGTTTTTTCACGACCCCGGCCACGTCCGCGAGCGTCGTCGGGCAGATATCGGGACAGTGCGTATAGCCGAAAAAAAGCACCACCGCCTTGCCGCGGAAATCCGCCAGCGTCCTCGGCTTGCCGTCGTGCCCGTTTAGCGAGAGTTCCTTGCCGAAGTCCGCGCCGGTGATGTCGGTGCTCTTGAACTTCGGTGCATCCGCGCCGCACGCCGCCAGCACCGCGGCCGCGGCGAACGCGAGCAGGTTACGCAAGGTAGTGGTCGGCGAGCAGCGCCGCGAACAGCGCCGACAGGTACACGATGGAGTAGCGGAAACAGCTGCGCGCGAGGCGATCGCTGTAGGCCACGTAGATGCGCACCGCGTAACCGATGTAGACGAGGCCGAGCACGATTGCCGCCGCCAGATAGAGATATCCGCTCATGCGTACGGCGTAGGGCAGCAGCGAGACACCGAACA
Organism: Betaproteobacteria bacterium; assembly: GCA_025358705.1. Taxonomy (GTDB): domain Bacteria; phylum Pseudomonadota; class Gammaproteobacteria; order Burkholderiales; family SG8-39; genus RBG-16-66-20. Next base: position 8,183 of record JANYII010000112.1, read on the forward strand.
GGATCAGCGTATAGAGCAAGACTTGCAACTTCGTGTAGTCCTTGCCGTGCGTCACTGGCAGCATCGGCACGCCGGCCCTGGCGTAATCGTCGGTGCGGTACAGCGCGAGCGCCCAGAAGTGCGGCGGCGTCCACGCGAAAATGATCAGGAAGAGCAGCATGGCCTCGGTGGTCACTTCCCCGGTGACCGCGGCCCAGCCCAGCACCGGCGGCATCGCCCCGGAGGCGCCGCCGATGACGATGTTCTGCGGCGTGAGGGGCTTCAGGATCACCGTGTAGACAACCGCGTAGCCGACAAAAGTGGCAAGCGTCAGCCACATGGTGAGCGCGTTCACGAAGTGCAACAGCACCCACAGGCCGAATCCGCCAACCGCGCCTGCGAACACCACGGTTTGCATTGGCGTCAGTTCGCCGCGCGGCAGCGGGCGCCAGCTGGTGCGCTGCATGCGCGCATCGATCTTCTGCTCGACCAGGCAATTCATCGCCGCCGCCGCGCCCGCCACCAGCGCGATGCCGGCAGTGCCCGCCAGCAGGAGTTGCAACGGCACCATGCCGGGCGTGGCGAGCAGCATTCCGATCACGGCGGTAAAGACGATCAACGACACCACGCGCGGCTTGGTAAGCGCAAGGAACGAGGAAATGCGGGACGGAAAACCCGTCAGGGAATTGGAACGCACGGCAAAAAATTTTAGCATGTCAGCCGAAGCCGGAGAACTTGAGCAGCTGCTTCAGGTCCTTGATGACGCGCGACGGATCCGGCTCCGGCGGAAAGCGCATCATCAGGTTGCCCAGCGGATCCACCAGGTAGATGTGCTCGCTTGCGGCGCCCTCAGCCTGGAACGACGACGCCAGCGCGGCGCCCCCGCCGGCGACTACCGTGCCCTCGATCGCGGCGAGCAGGGCGGGCGACGGCTGCGCCGCGTCCGTGATCATCCAGAGCCGCGCGATTCGTTCCATTTCCTTGCCCTGCGCGCGCCGCACCTGGCGCATGAAGTAGTGCTTTCGCTCGCAGGCCGCGGCGCAGGCGCCGCTGTCGAATTGCACCAGCACCCACTTTCCCTTCAATCCCGGCAGGGCGGGAAGCGCCGCGGGACGGGGCGACAGCAGGGTGCCGTAGTTCCCGGCGGCGCCCGGCGCGAGTTCTAACTTCCAGACCAGCCAGCTCGCGCCGATCGGCAGCAGGAAGAACGCCGCCAGCAGCGCGAGCTTCAAGCGCCCGCGCCTAACCGGGTTGCTCGCCATCGGATTTATCACGCTTGACGTTCAAGGCGAAGAACAGGACAACGGAAAGCGCCGCCAGCGCGTACCACTGCAGCGCGTAGGCCTCGTTTCTCTCGGCGCCGATTTCCGCAGGCGGCCAGTCGCGCGCCAGGCCGTCCGGCGGCGCCGGCGGCCGCGTCACCACCAGCGCCGAGCGCTGCTCGATGACCTGCGGCGCCATTGCCAGGCCCGACCAGGCACCGAACTCGCCGACGGTGATGTTCTGCCGCACATTGCCGGAGGCGAGCTCGCCCGTCTCGTAGGCGCGCGGCAGGCGCTCGCGCTGCACGCCCTCCAGGATTACCTCGCCGGCGGGCGTGGGCGGCAGCGCCGCCACCGCGCTCCAGCCGCGCAGCACCAGCACGTTGCGGCCGTCACGCTCGTGCAAGGGCTGCACCACGTAATAGCCTGGCTTGCCGTGGTGCAAGCGGTTCTGCAGGTACAACGTATGCGCCGCAAGCAGCTCGCCGCGCAGCGTCACCGGCGCCGCGGCGCCGGCGGCGCGCTTCTGCGCCGCCCGGTCCGACTGCCAGTTGCCGAGCGCAATGCCGGCCGCGCAACCGGCCGCGGCGAGCGCGAGCGCCCAGGCTCGGGGACGGAAAGAGTATCCTGCGGGCATGCGTTACGTAGTGATCGCCATACTGGTGATGATCCTGGCCAGCCTCGCCTCGGCGCTGGTCTTCATGACGAAGGGGCGCGACGATCCGAAGCGGATGGCGAAGGCGCTGACCGTGCGGATAGCCTTGTCGGTCGGCCTGTTCGTGATGCTTATGGCCGGCTACTACTTCGGCCTGATCTCAGGGCGGCTCTGATCTACAACCAGTAGACGAAGATAAAGAGCCCCAGCCACACCACGTCGACGAAGTGCCAGTACCAGGCCACGCCCTCGAACGCGAAGTGATGCTCGGGCTTGAAGTGCCCCGACAGGCAGCGGAACCAGATCACCGTCAGCATGATGGCGCCGCAGGTGACGTGAAAGCCGTGGAACCCCGTGAGCATGAAGAAGGTCGTGCCGTAGGCGCCGGTGGTGAGCTTCAGGTTCAGCTCCGAATAGGCATGCGAGTACTCGATCGCCTGGCAGATCAGGAACGTCACGCCCAGCAGGATGGTCATCCCCTGCCAGAAAAGCAGCTTGCCGCGGTTGTTGGCGATGAGGCCCCAGTGCGCCAGGGTGATGGTCACCCCGGATGACAGGAGCAGCACGGTATTCAGGGCCGGCAGCCCCCAGGCCGCCATGGGCGTGAACTTCTCCTCGAAGCCGGGGCCGGCCGAGGGCCAGTGGCTAGTGAAGTCCGGCCAAAGGTACAGGTTGTGGTCCAGGCTCGCGAGGTCGGGCACCGATATCACGCGCGCCCAGAAGAGGGCGCCGAAGAAGCCGGCGAAGAACATCACCTCGGAAAAGATGAACCAGCTCATGCCCCAGCGGAACGACAGGTCTTCCCAGCGGCCGAACTTGCCGCCCTCGGACTCGCGGATCACGTCGCCGAACCAGCGGAACATCATGTAGAGCAGGACCATGAAGCCCAGCGCGATGCCCGTCCACCCGGCGCTCGAACCGTTGAACACGAACACCGAGCCCAGCGCCATGCAGAACAGCGCGAACGCGCCCATGATCGGCCAGGGCATCGGTTGCGGCACGTGGTAATGCGCCTGCCGGGTCGTGGTGGATGCTCCATGTTCCATCTTTATCTCCCTGGGCCTAGCTCAACACGATCTTCACGATCGTGAGCAAAGTGAATATGAACAGCACGGCGAACATCAATCCTGCGATGACCAGGTGCACCGGATTCAGCGGCGCGCGTTCATGGTCGGACTTGCGGCGGATGCCGGCAGCACCCGCCAGCACCGTTTTCACGGTACCGAGGAACGAAGCCTTTTGCACCACGTCCTCCATCAGCTCTTCCCCGCGACTTCGAAGAAGGTGTAGGAAAGCGTGAAGGTGTTGATCTCGGCCGGCAGCGTGGCATCGACGACGAAGCTCACGGGCATCCTGCGCGTCTCGCCCGCGGCCAGCGTCTGCTGGGAAAAACAGAAGCATTCGAGCTTGCGCACGAACCGGCCGGCCTGCGCGGGGCCGTAACTGACCACGGCCTGTCCGGTCACGGGCGCGCTGCGCACGTTGGATACTTCGTATTCGATGTGCACCAGCTGGCCGGGATGGACCTGCATGTGCCGTACAACCGGCTGGAAACGCCACGGCATGCCGTGCGAATTGGCGTCGAATTCGACAGTCACTGTTCGCGTCAGGTCGACCTGGGTATTGGCCGCCGGCTCGGCGCGCTCCTCCAGAGAGTTGACGCCGAGGGCGATGCAGATCTTGTCGTAGAAAGGCACCAGCGCGAAACCGAAGCCGAACATCAGCACCGCGACGATCGACAGCCGCGTGAGCATGCGCCGGTTGTCGATGGTCAGTTCGGGGCTCATGAACCGATCTTGATGAAGTAGTACTTGGCGATGATCGCGCAGAACGTCGTCAGCGAAATCATCGCCAGCAGCAGGGCCGTTTTCGTATTCCGGTTCACGCGGGTTTCAACTTCCGGCGTTACTTCAGCACCGGCGGCGTCTCGAACGTGTGGTACGGCGCCGG
>JANYII010000145.1 GCA_025358705.1 Betaproteobacteria bacterium
CGCGCTCGCGCGTCATCGCGAGGCCGGTCATCAGGATCATGGTCATGGTCAGGATCACGCCCATCAGCCCGGGCACGATGTTGTACTGGGTGACGGCCTCCGGGTTGTAGCGCCGCAGCACGCGCAGGTCCACCGGGTCCGCAACCGGGTTGAGGCGCGCGAGGGGGCCCTGCAGATCCCTCGCGAGCGCGTTGCGGGCAATCGCACCCAACGCCGCGACCGCGTTCCCGGTAGCAGAGGGATCGGTCGCGTCTGCCTCCACCAGCAGCACAGGACGCTCGCCGCGCGCCAGCTTGCGCGAGAAATTCTCCGGCACGGTCACCACGAACTGCACCTCCCCGCGCGCGAGAAGTCCGTCGGCCTCCGCTTCGCTGCGCACCTCGCGGTCGATGCGAAAGTAGCCGCTGTTCTTCAATGCCCAGAGCAGCGTGCGCTCGTACGCGCCGTTGTCGGCGGAGAGCACCGCGGTCGGCAGACTCTTGGGGTCGGAATTGATCGCGAACCCGAACAGGATCAATTGCATGACCGGGATGCCGATGATCATGCCGAAGGTGAGGCGGTCGCGCTTCAGCTGGATGAATTCCTTCAGCATGATGCCGACCCAACGGGACCAGGAGAGTCCGATCACTGGAAGTTGTCCTCGACGCCCTTCATCAAGCTGATGAACACGGCTTCAAGATCTTTTTCCTTTGTGGATGAAATTAATTCGGCCGCGGTCCCCACCGCGAGCAGCTTGCCGTAGGCGATGTAGGCGAGCTGGTCGCAGCGCGAGGCCTCGTCCATGTAGTGCGTCGAAACCAGGACCGTGATCCCCTGGTCGGCGAGCGCGCGCAATTCGATCCAGAAATCGCGCCGCGCCTTGGGGTCCACGCCGGCCGTAGGCTCGTCCAGCAGCAACAGCTTCGGTTTGTGCAGCAGGCAGGCCGCCAGCGCGAGGCGCTGCTTCCAGCCGCCGGAAAGCGCGCCGGCGAGCTGATCCTTGCGCGCCGTGAGGCCCAGCTTCTCGATCGCCTGCGCCACCGCCTCGGGCCGCCGGTCCATGCCGTACATGCGCGCGATGAAATCCAGGTTCTCGCGGATGGTAAGGTCCTCCCAGAGCGAGAATCGCTGCGTCATGTAGCCGACCTCGCGCTTGATCCGGGCCGACTGCTTCATCACGTCGTAGCCGAGGCAGGTGCCGCTGCCCGAGTCCGCGGTCAGCAACCCGCAGATCATGCGGATCGAGGTCGTCTTGCCGCTGCCGTTCGGGCCGAGGAAGCCGAAAATCTGGCCGCGCGGCACTTTGAGGCTCAGGTCTCGCACCACATGCTTCGCGCCGAAACTCTTGTTCAGGTCCCGGACATCGATCGAGAACTCGCCGCTCATTGCAGCGATACGTCCAGCGGCTGTCCCGGCTTGAGGCGTATGGCGTCCGCCGGATCCGGCCGCGCCTCGACCAGGAACACCAGCTTCGCGCGCTGCTCGCGGCTATAGAGCACCGGCGGCGTGTACTCGGCCTGGCGCGAAACGTAGGAGATCTTTGCCGGTATCGCCGCGCCGCATCCATCGCAAGCAGCACGCACCACCTGACCGATCTTCAGCGCGCCAACCGCAGTTTCCGGGACGAAGAAGCGCAGCTTGATGTTGCCCGGCGGCAGCAGGCTCACGACCGGATTGCCGGCGGCCACCCATTCGCCTTCCGAAAAGAAGGTGTCCTGCACCAAGGCATTCGCCGAGGACGCCGCATTGAAATTTATTGCGCGCTGCCCGAGCCGCCAGTCGCTTTGCGCCAGAACCGCGCGCGCCGTCTCGACGTCTGCCTGCGCCGCCGCGATTTCCTTGTCGCGGCCGATCGTCATGCGCGCCAGGCGCAATTGCGCTTCGGTCTCCGCCACGCGCGCGATATCACGATCGTAGTTGGCGCGGGCGGCGTCCATGTTCGAGGCGGAGATGTAGTTCTTCGCGAACAGCTCTTCCTGCTGCTTCAGCTGGCGCTTGGAAAGCTCGCGCGCCGCCGCGGCCTGCGCTTCCTGCGCCTGGATCGCGTCAATCTCGGGTTTCCTTTTGCCGGCGGCGATGTTGGCCAATTTCGCCTCGGCGTTGTGCAACCGTTCCTCGGCCTCGCGCCGCGAGGCCTTCTCGTTCTCCTGTTCCAGCACGAACAGTGGCGCCCCGGCTTCGACTTCCTGGCCGCGGCTCACCCAGCGCTTTTCCAGCCTGCCGGCAGCGGGTGCCGCCACCAGCACGTATTCGCCTTCGGCGTATCCCTGGAAGCCGGTCGCGGCCCGTTCACCGCACCCGGCAAGCGCCATCGCGCCTGCCACCGAGACCGCCGCGACCACCAGCGCATGGCGGCGGATCATTCTGCCCTCGCTCCCGAGTCTTTGATCACCCTGGCCCATTTGACGCGTTCGCTCCTGATGTAGGCGCCGAATTGCTCGGGCGTGCCGGGCGCGGGATCGAGGCCCTGGTTGTGCAGCGCCGCCTTGACGTCTTCCATGTTCAGGATTTTTGTCACCTCTGCGTTCAGCTGGTCGATGATCGCGCGCGGCGTCTTCGCGGGCACCACGATGCCGTACCAGTTGTTGGCGTCGAACCCGGTCAGGCCGGTCTCGGAAATGGTCGGCAGTTCCGGCGTCAGCGACGAGCGCCTGACGGTGGTCACGGCGATTCCCTTGATGCGCCCTGCCTTGATCTGTGGAATGGCGCTCGCGACGGTGGCGAAGACGAGCTGCACCTGGCCGCCGACCAGGTCCGTCATCGCCGGCCCGCCGCCCTTGTAGGGCACGTGGACTAGCTTCACGCCCGCCATCAGGTTGAAAAGCTCGATGGACAGGTGTCCCGTGGCGCCGATGCCAGAGGAACCGGCCGACAGCGATTTCTGCTTCGCGAGCGCGATCAGTTCCTGCACCGTATTGGCCGGTACGGAGGGATGCAGGACCAGCACATTGGTCGCGTCCACCACCTGGATCACCGGCGCGAAATCGACCTCCGGATCGAACTTCAGGTTGCCATAGAGGCTCGGGTTGATCGCCAGCGCCGCGATCGTGCCCATGAGGATGGTGTAGCCGTCGGGCGCGGCGCGCGCCACCTGCTCGGTGGCGGTATTGCCAGCCGCGCCGGGCCGGTTTTCCACGATCACCTGCTGTCCCAGCAGCTCGGACAGCTTCAGGGCGACGGGGCGCGCCGTCAGGTCCGTGCCGCCGCCCGGCGCGAAGCCGACGATCATGCGGATTGGCCGCGTCGGGTAGGGATCGGCCGGTAAGGCGGATGGCGCTGCCGCGACCAAGGCAAGTATCGCGACGATGAACCGCAGTTTCGAATTTAAATCAGTCATGGTGCTGCCTTTTGTAGTAATTCTATTCCCACCGAAGTTTCCTGGAGACGCAAATGCTCAAGTTCTTCTTCAACGGCTCGCCCAACCCCACCAAGGTCGCCCTGTTCCTCGAGGAGGCCGGCATCGCCTACGAGCCGGTCGCGGTCGATACCCGCAAGGGCGAACAGTTCAGCGCGGCTTTTCTCGCCATCAACCCGAACGCCAAAGTGCCGGCGATCGTGGACGGCGAGGTCAACGTGTTCGACAGCAACGCGATCCTGCTGTACCTCGCGGAGAAGACCGGAAAATTCCTGCCCGCCGGCTCGCCGGCGGCGCGCGGCGAAATGCTGTCGTGGCTGATGTTCGTGGCCACGGGCGTCGGCCCCTTCTCCGGCCAGGCGGTTCACTTCCGGCACCACGCGACCGAGAAGCAGCCCTACGCGCACAACCGCTACCAATATGAAGCCGCGCGCCATTTCGGCGTGCTCGATGCACGCCTCGCCAAGCGCCACTACATGGTCGGCGACACGTACACCATCGTGGACATGGACGTCTGGGGCTGGGCACGCATGCTCACGTTCGTGCTTGGCGACGGTGCCTGGGAAAAATTTCCCAACCTGAAGCGGCTGCACGACGAAATCGGCGCCCGCCCCGCCGCCGCCCGCGCGGTCGCGCTCAAGGATAAATTCAAGTTCAAGGCGGAGATGGACGACGAGGCGCGCGCGAACATGTTCAAGCACCTCGCGGCGAAAGCCGCCTGACTCAGGGCGGAGGCTGGTCGCCGAAAAGCGAGAACCTTTCTTCCCTGCTCGTGATCACGGGAAGAACGCGGCTTGCTGTCAGCCATGAGACGCCGAACGCTATCAGGGCGGCACGCTCGCCGTAAAAAGTGAATCGGTAGATTTCCGCGCTGATACGCCCGTGCAACAGATGGTCAAGCGCGAGCACCAGGATCGCGGCAACTATCGTCACGCCGCAGGCGGCGTAAATGTACGAGCGCAGCCGGGCCTGCAGGTGGCCCTTGCTGCGGGCCCGCTCGAAGAACCCATAGCAAAAGAAGGCCAGGATCGCGAACATGACGGCGGCGGATACGGCGTGCACGCCGGGGATGATCTCCGGGCGATCGCCGCACCTGCAAGGAAACATCGCGACGCCGAGTGCGGCGCAGGCAGCCAGCTTGCCAAGCACCATCTCCCACGTTGATTGCCCGTTGTACGCGAGAAGGAATGCGGCTATCGCGAACAGGAACCCCACGAAAATGTTCCTCGACCAGCCGACTTCGTAGTAGGCGACGCTGATGGACGAGAGGGTTGTCTGCGCAAAGAAACTCGTCAGGCCGGCAAGGGTCAGCGCGATCAAGCCGACGATGAGCTTGATGGTGCGGTGGTCGATCTCGGGTCGCTTCGGGCTTGAGAACATGGTGGCTGGCCTTTCGATTTACTTGCGTGTCCTCAACACCTGCGCACGCTGCTCGGGTGTCAAGTTATGGAACATCCTGCATACGGCCTTCGCATCGTGGTCGCCCACGCGGTAAGGCCATGCACACTCGGGAGTAATTATCACGCTTTCGCCCGCTCCCCGAGCAGGATTGGATGCATGGAACCCGGACCCGGCGAACCCGCCCAGGACCAATGCCCAGAATGCCGCGGCCAGAACCGCCAGGAAGGTCAATGAAATCACGATCACCCACTTGATTGCAGCCTAGGTTTTCGGAAACCGTATCGCTTCTGCGGCAGCCAATGCTGGTTCTGGCGTATTTGCCGCAAGTGCGCCAGCGCTTGCAATCCGGCCTTTCACGGCATCAACCTTCTCTCGCAGAGCGCACCAGGGTTCGCTTTCACAAGGCGTGCGGCTTAACGTTCACGTTCAAAAGCGCGCCCGGCACTAGAGCAAACCATCGGATGCACGCATCTGCGCGTCTTTTGCAAAATGTAGTTAGGCCGCAATTTTGGCACTCACTTTGAGACTTACGGATTGAAGATACCAAAGTCCAAGACCATATGCGAGAAGCACGAAGACTGTCGCCAATTGAACACTTGGTTCATCGACCATCTGAAGAATTCCTGGC
>JANYII010000250.1 GCA_025358705.1 Betaproteobacteria bacterium
CGCCGCCCTTGAACGGGATCGGCGCGATGTAGTGCTCGGCGTCGGCGGCATCGGCCTGGCTGGAAACGCAGTTCGGCGTGGATTTCGGCCGCGCCAGCCTGCCGTCCTTTACTCCCAGATAGTCGGGGCGCTTCCAGGAAAACACGGTGTCTCCGTCAGCAGTCGCGACATGCAATGCAAGGCCGGCTACGACGAGAAAAACCAGCAGCGCCGACCACAGCAGCACGCGTTTCAACATCTGCGGCGGATGTTACCATCGCGCAGCGTCAATGCATTCTCTCGACAGGGGGCCTCATGCTGCAAATCTCCGCACTCCAGCTTGCTGAAATTCTCGCCGGCATCGGCCGCGCCCAGGCCGCGATAGTCCAGGGACTCGAAAATGAACTGGCTGGCGTGCGCAGCGGCCGCATCGTGCCGGCGCTGCAGAACGCCGCCCATATGCGCGATCATCCCGAGCCAACGCTGGTGGACCTGCCAGTGCGCGTGTGCCTGAACAGCATGGGGCGCATCCCGCCGGATCCCGCCGTCATTGCGCGCGACCTGGAGCGTTTGATCAGTGGCACGGTAACTGCTGCCACGACCAAGGACCAGGCAGCGGCCGCGTCCGCGCCCGCCCCTGCCGCTGCCCCCGCTGCTGCGCCCGCCGCCGACGCGGGCGGCGGCGACGCGATGGATTTCACCAAGCCCGCCTAGAAATCCTCCGGCGGCGGCGGGAACGACGGTTTTCTTTTTCCCCGTAGCGAGGCGACGCCCTCCTTCGCCTCCGGGCCGGTGAAGCCGAGCATCTCCAGCGCCAGCGAAGCATCGAAGCTCGGCCCGGCCATGCGCAGCCAGTTGTTCAGGCTGTATTTGGTCCAGCGCAGCGCGGTCTGCGCGCCCGCCGCAAGCTTGCGCGCGACTTCGAGCGCCTTCGCCTGCAATTCGGATTCTTCGCAGCACAGCGATACCAGGCCGATGCGTTCCGCCTCTTCGCCCGAGACCTGTTCGCACAGCAGCAGGTAGTACTTCGCCTTCGCCATGCCGCAGAGCAGCGGCCAGACGATGGCCGCATGATCGCCCGCGGCGACCCCCAGGCGCGTGTGGCCGTCGATGATGCGCGCGTTCTTCGCCGCGATCGATATGTCCGCCAGCAGCCCGGCCACCAGTCCCGCGCCCACCGCCGGCCCGTGAATCGCGGACACCACCATCTTGGAACAGTTGATGATGTTGTAGACCAGGTCCCGCGCCTCGCGCCAGACGCGCATGCGCGTCGCATGGTCGCGCGTCATTTCCTCCACCATCGCCAGGTCGCCGCCGGCGGAGAAGCCCTTGCCCGCGCCGCGCAGGATGGCGACGCGCGTTTCGGGGTCGCGATCGATGTCCAGCCAGATCTCCGCCAGCTCCTTGTGCATCTGCGGCGTCGCCGTGGAAAGCCTGCCGCCCTCCTCGCCCATCACCAGCTCGAGGATGCCGGGCTCGAGGCGGCGGATCTTGAGCGCGCTGTATCTGGTGTAGTCCATGGCGCCATTCTACAATCGGGACATGCGCACACCTGACGAGCGGTTCGCGAACCTGCCTGGTTTCCCCTGGGCGCCGCGCTACCTCGACTGGCAGGGCCTTCGCGTGCACTACCTGGATGTAAAACCCGGCGAGGGCGCTGTTTCCCGCACCCTGCTGTGCCTGCATGGCGAGCCGACCTGGAGCTACCTCTACCGCAAGATGATTCCGCCGTTCGTGGCAGCGGGCTACCGGGTGATTGCGCTGGATTTCCTCGGCTTCGGCCGTTCCGACAAGCCGGAGGAAGAAGGGTTCTACACGTTCGAGATGCACCGGAATCTGCTTTTGCACGTGGTCGAAAAACTGGATTTGAAAAACATCGCCCTCGCCGTCCAGGACTGGGGCGGACTGCTCGGGCTCACGCTGCCGATGGACATGCCCGAGCGCTTCTCGCGCCTGCTGATCATGAACACCGCGCTCGGCACCGGCGACGTGCCGCTATCGCCCGGCTTCGTCGCCTGGCGCGATTACGTGGCCAAGACGCCGAGCATGGACTGCGGCAAGCTGCTCGGCCGCGCCTGCCCGCAGCTGAGCGCGGCTGAAGCCGCGGCCTACGAAGCGCCCTATCCCGATGCCGCGTCGAAAGCAGGCGTGCGGCGCTTCCCGCAGCTGGTCCCCGACCGCCCCGATGCGCCGGGCGCGGCGATCTCGCGCCGCGCGCGCGACTGGTGGCAGAACGCCTGGCAGGGCGAAACCTTCATGGCCGTCGGCGCCAAAGATCCGGTGCTCGGACCGCCGGTGATGCAGGCGCTGCGCAAAATCATCCGCAATTGTCCCGAGCCCTACCTCCATGCGGAGGGCGGGCATTTCCTGCAGGAATGGGGCGAAGATATCTCCAGAGAGGCGTTGAAGCGATGGAAGTGAATTTCGATGACGTGGCCCGCGCGCACGAGCGCATCAGGGCTGAAGCGCACCGCACCCCGGTGCTCACCTCCGCCACCGTGGATGCGCTTACCGGCGCGAGCGTGTTCTTCAAGCCCGAGAACCTGCAGCGCATGGGCGCCTTCAAATTCCGCGGCGCCTATAACGCGCTGTCGCAACTTTCGGCGGAGGAGAAGAAGCGCGGCGTCGTGGCTTTCTCTTCGGGCAACCATGCGCAGGCGGTCGCGCTCGCGGGCAGGCTGCTCGGCGTGCCGCGCGTGATCGTCATGCCGGCAGACGCACCGAAAGTGAAAGTCGCCGCGACCAGGGGCTACGGCGCCGAAGTGGTTCTCTATGAGAAGAACCAGGACCGGGAAGAGGTTGCAGGAAGGATTTCCTCCGAGCGCGGCCTTTCGTTGATCCCCCCGTATGACCATCCGCACATCGTCGCGGGGCAAGGCACTGCGGCGAAAGAGCTGATCGAGGACGCCGGCCCGCTCGACCTGCTGCTCGTGCCCTGCGGCGGCGGCGGCCTGCTCTCAGGCTGCGCGCTGGCCGCCAAGCACCTCAATCCGCGCTGCCGCGTCATCGGCGTTGAGCCGGCCGCGGGCGACGATGCGACGCGCTCGTTCAAGACGAAAACGCTGCAGACAGTGAAGAACCCGGACACCATCGCCGACGGCGCGCGCACGCCGTCGCTCGGCAAGGTCACCTACCCGCTGGTGATGCGCTATGTGGACGACATGCTCACCGTCACCGACGCCGAGTTGCTGAAATGGATGTTCTTCCTCTGGGAGCGCATGAAGATCGTGGTGGAGCCCACCGGCACGCTCGCCGCGGCGGCGCTGCTGGAGAAGAAGGTCGAGGCGAAGGGCAAGCGGGTCGGCGTGGTGCTCTCGGGCGGCAACGCGGACATCAAGGCCCTTGCCGCGATGCTTTGATATCATCCGGCCCCCTATGCGATGCATCGAAATCAGCAAACCCGGCGGCCCTGAAGTCCTGGTTCCCGCCGAAAGGCCGGCGCCCACGCCGAAAGCCAACGAAATCCTGGTGAAGGTCGCCGCCGCGGGCGTCAATCGCCCCGACGTGCTCCAGCGCATGGGCAGGTACCCGGTTCCGCCGGGCGCCTCCGACCTGCCGGGCCTCGAGATCGCCGGCGAAGTCGCCGCCTGCGGCGCCGACGTAAAAATGTGGAAACCCGGCGACAAAGTGTGCGCGCTGACCCACGGCGGCGGCTACGCCGAGTACTGCGTGACGCCCGAAGTGCAGGCACTGCCGATTCCAAAGGGGCTTTCCGCACTGGAAGCCGCGTCGCTGCCGGAAACCTTCTTCACCGTCTGGTCCAACGTCTACGATCGCGCCGCGCTTGCGCCCGGCGAGTCGCTGCTGGTGCAGGGCGGCAGCTCGGGCATCGGCGTCACCGCGATCCAGATGGCGCACGCCATGGGCAACCAGGTGTACGCCACCGCGGGCAGCGACGAAAAGGTCGCCGCCTGCGTCAAGCTCGGCGCCGACAAGGGCATCAACTACCGCACCCAGGACTTCCTCGAGGAGATCAAGTCCGCCACCGGCGGCAAGGGCGTCAACGTGATCCTCGACATGGTGGGCGGCGACTACGTGCCGCGCGAAATCAAGTGCCTCGCCGAGGACGGCCGCATGGTTTTCATCGCCTCGCTCGGCGGCGCGAAAGCCGAGATCGATATCTTCGAAATACAGCGGCGGCGCCTCGTCATCACCGGCTCGACGCTGCGGCCGCGGCCCGAGGCGTTCAAGGGCGCCATCGCGCGCAACCTGCG
>JANYII010000267.1 GCA_025358705.1 Betaproteobacteria bacterium
GTCCAGGAACTGGTGCTCGGCATGGCGCACCGCGGCCGGCTGAACGTGCTGGTCAATACGCTGGGCAAGATGCCGAAGGACCTGTTCAGCGAGTTCGAAGGCAAGCACGACGACCATCTGGCGGCTGGGGACGTCAAGTATCACCAGGGCTTCTCCTCGGACATCAACACCCCGGGCGGACCGATGCACCTGACGCTGGCCTTCAACCCGTCGCACTTGGAGATCGTGAACCCGGTGGTCGAGGGTTCGGTGCGGGCCAGGCAGCACCGGCGCAAGGACCGGGGCGGAGACCAGGTGCTGCCGGTGCTGATCCACGGCGATTCCGCGGTGGCGGGGCAGGGCGTGGTGATGGAGACGCTGAATCTCTCGCAGACCCGCGGCTACGGTACCGGCGGTACGGTGCACATCGTAATCAACAACCAGATCGGCTTCACCACATCGGATGCGCGCGACGTGCGCTCGACGCTTTACTGCACCGATGTCATGAAAATGATCGAGGCGCCGATTTTCCACGTCAACGGCGACGACCCGGAAGCCTGCGTGATGGCGATCGAGATCGCCATGGACTACCGCACCAAGTTCAAGAAGGACGTGGTGGTGGACATCGTCTGCTTCCGCAAGCTCGGCCACAACGAGCAGGACGAGCCGATGGTGACGCAGCCGTTGATGTACAAGATCATCAACGTGCACCCCGGCACCCGCAAGCTTTACGCCGACAAGCTGGCGGCGCAGGGCGTGATTCCGACCGACGAGGCCGACAAGCTGGTGGCCGCGTTCCGCCAGGCGATGGACGGCGGCTACCACACCAACAAGACGATCCTGTCGAACTTCAAGCCGCCGTTCGCGGTGGACTGGTCGAAGTACAAGAACACCAAGTGGAACGAGAACGACGACACCACGCTGCCGCTCGCCGATCTGCAGATGCTGGCCGAGCGCCTGACCGCGATCCCGCAGAACTTCAAGCTGCAGCCACGCGTGGAGAAGATCATCGCCGACCGGCGCCTGATGGGGCAGGGCAAGCTGCCGGTTGACTGGGGCATGGCGGAAAACCTCGCCTATGCCTCGCTGCTGAAGGACGGGTTTTCGGTTCGCATTTCCGGGCAGGACTGCGGCCGCGGCACGTTCTTCCACCGCCACGCGGTGCTGCACGACCAGAACCGCGAGAAATGGGATTCCGGAACCTACATTCCGCTGGCGCACATCGCGCCCAACCAGGGCGACTTCGTGGTCATCGATTCGGTGCTGTCCGAGGAGGCGGTGCTTGGCTTCGAATACGGCTATTCAACCTCGGAACCGAACGAACTGGTGGTCTGGGAGGCGCAGTTCGGCGATTTCGTCAACGGCGCGCAGGTCGTCATCGACCAGTTCATCGCCGCAGGCGAAGTGAAGTGGGGCCGCATCTGCGGCATGGTGATGATGCTGCCGCACGGGTATGAAGGACAGGGCCCCGAGCACTCTTCCGGCCGTCCGGAACGGTTCCTCCAGCTGTGCGCCGACTACAACATCCAGGTCTGCATCCCGGCCACTCCGGTGCAGATGTTCTTCCTGCTGCGGCGGCAGATGATCCGCCCGTACCGCAAGCCGCTGGTGATTTTCACGCCCAAGAGCCTGCTGCGGCACAAGGAATCGGTGTCGCCGCTGCCGGAGTTCGCGGAGAGCAAGTTCAGGGCGGTCAACGGCGACTGGGACGAGAGCATCAAGCCCGACAAGGTAAAGCGCGTGATCCTGTGCAGCGGCAAGGTGTTCTTCGACCTGATGGCCGCGCGCAAGGAGAAGAACGCGAAGGACGTCGCCATCGTGCGCATCGCGCAGCTCTATCCGTTCCCGCACGACGAGTTCCAGGCGCAGATCAACCTCTACTCCAACGCGAATGAAGTCATCTGGTGCCAGGAAGAGCCGGGCAACCAGGGTGCGTGGCACCGCCTGCAGCATTACGTGCTGCGCCACATGCGGCCGGAACAGGTCCTGGGCTATGCCATGCGCGCGTCGTCCGCCTCGCCGGCAGCGGGCTATCTGTCGCTGCACAACGAGCAGCAGAAGGCGCTGGTCGAGGCGGCTTTCGCGCCGCTGGCGGACAATCTCGTGAGGCCGGTTCAGGGGCTGGGTAGAAAGAAAAGGAAAAAATAATGTTGATCGAAGTGAAAGTCCCGCAGCTCTCGGAATCGGTTGCCGAGGCCACGCTGCTCGCCTGGCACAAGAAGCAGGGCGAAGCGGTCAAGCGCGACGAAAACCTGATCGACATCGAGACCGACAAGGTGGTGCTCGAGTTGCCGGCACCCGCCGACGGCGTGCTGGTGAGCATCCTCAAGGGCGACAAGGGCACGGTCGTCGCGGGTGAAGTGATCGCGAGGATCGACACGGAAGGCAAGGCCTCCGCAGTTTCTGCCGCCCCCGTTGCAGCAAAACCTGTCGCGGAAAAACCCAAACCTGCCTCAAGCCCTGCAGTCATGCCTTCTGCCCAGAAAATTGCCGCAGAGAAAGGCATCGATACCTCTCAGGTACAAGGCACCGGGAGAGATGGAAGGGTTACGAAGGGGGACGTTCTTTCGCAGCCCGAGAAAAATTCTGGTCCCGTTCAAAAAACGGTACTTCAACAACCTCCATCCTCGGTAAATGTAGACAAACTGCTTGCCGGCCGGCCGGAGCAGCGCGTACCGATGTCGCGGCTGCGGCAGCGCGTCGCCGAGCGCCTGGTGCAGTCGCAGTCCACCGCGGCGATCCTGACGACCTTTAATGAAGTGAACATGCAGCCGGTGATCGACATGCGCAAGCGCTACCAGGATCGCTTCGAGAAGGAGCACGGCACCAAGCTCGGCTTCATGTCCTTCTTCGTCAAGGCCGTGGTGCATGGCCTGAAGAAATACCCGGTGGTGAACGCGTCTGTGGACGGCACGGACATCATCTACCACGGCTATTTCGACGTCGGCGTCGCGGTCGGCAGCCCGCGCGGCCTGGTGGTGCCGATCCTGCGCGACGCGGACCAGATGTCCTTCGCGGCAGTAGAGAAAAAGATCGCGGAATTCGGCAAGAAGGCGCAGGACGGCAAGCTGTCGCTGGAGGACCTGACCGGCGGCACGTTCTCGATCTCCAACGGCGGCACCTTCGGCTCGATGCTCTCGACGCCGATCATCAACCCGCCGCAATCGGCTATCCTCGGCGTGCACGCGACCAAGGAGCGCGCGGTGGTGGAGAACGGGCAGGTGGTGGTGCGGCCGATGAATTACTTCGCGGTGTCGTACGATCACCGGATCATTGACGGCAGAGAAGCTGTTTTATTTTTAGTTTCAATTAAAGAAGCTCTTGAAGACCCGGCGCGTCTAGTTCTCGAAATATGAAATCCTTCGATGTCGTGGTGGTTGGCGGCGGCCCGGGCGGCTACATCGCCGCGATCCGCGCCGCCCAGCTCGGCCTCTCGACCGCCTGCATCGACGAAGCGAAGGCCGCAGATGGCAAGCCGGCGCTCGGCGGCACCTGCACCAATGTCGGCTGCATCCCGTCCAAGGCGCTGTTGCAGTCTTCCGAGAATTTCGAGCAGGCCGGGCACCATTTCGCCGACCACGGCGTCAAGGTAAAGGGCCTGGAGCTCGACCTGAAAGTGATGCTCGGGCGCAAGGACAAGGTGGTAAAGCAGAACAACGACGGCATCACCTACCTGTTCAAGAAGAACAAGGTCACGTTCTTCCACGGCAAAGGCAGCTTCAAGAGCGCGTCCGAAATCGTCGTCGGCGATGAAACCCTGAGCGCGAAGAACATCATCATCGCCACCGGGTCGAACCCGCGCGCGCTGCCAGGCGCCGACTTTGACGAAAAACTGATCCTCAGCAATACCGGCGCGCTCGCCATCCCGGAAGTGCCGAAGCGCCTGGGCGTCATCGGCGCCGGTGTGATCGGCCTGGAGATGGGCAGCGTCTGGCGCCGCCTGGGCTCGGAGGTGACAATTCTGGAAGCGCTGCCGGGTTTCCTCGGCGCGGCGGACGAGACAATTACGAAGGAAGCCTCGAAGATTTTCCTCAAGCAGGGCCTGAAGATGGAATTCGGGGTTTCGATTTCGAAGGTTTCCGCCGGCAAGGGCGTGAAGATCGAATACAAGTCGTCGGATGGCGGAAGCAGGGCCCTCGAAGTCGACAAGCTCATCGTCTCCATCGGCCGCACCGCCAATACCAACGGCCTGAACGCCGAAAAGGCGGGGCTGAAGCTGGAACGCGGATTCATCGTCGTGGACGAGAACTGCCGCACGGGCGTGCCCGGCGTCTGGGCGATCGGCGACGTGGTGCGCGGCCCGATGCTCGCGCACAAGGCAGAGGAGGAGGGCGTGGCGGTGGCCGAGCGCATCGCCGGCCAGAAGCCGCACGTCAACTTCAACACCATTCCCTGGGTGATCTACACCTCGCCCGAGATCGCCTGGGTCGGCAGGACGGAGCAGCAACTGAAGGCCGACGGAGTCGAGTACAAGGCCGGCACATTCCCGTTCTCGGCGAACGCCCGCGCCCGGGCCCTGGGCGACACAAGCGGGCTGGTCAAATTCATCTCGCGCAAGACGACGGATGAGATCCTCGGCGTGCATATCATCGGGCCCATGGCCTCCGAATTGATTTCCGAAGCGGTGGTAGCGATGGAATTCCGCGGCTCGGCCGAGGACATTGGCATGATCTGCCACGCGCATCCCTCGCTGTCCGAGGCAATGAAGGAAGCGGCGCTCGCGGTGGACAAGCGCGCGCTCAACATTTGAGCGTACGTCCTTCAATTGCGCTGAACATCTGAGGATTTTGCTCCGGTGATCGGCGGCATACTGCGCTACCTGTGCGCCGCTACGACTGCGCGTGCGCTGCGCGGCGTGTGGTGCTGGCGCGTGCGGCTGCGCTGGGGCCGCAACCTGCCGAAGCTGGCGGACTACTTCGGCACCGACAAGTGGGGCATCCACTGGTATGCCCGTCACTACCAGACGCATTTCGCGCCTTTGCGCAGAAAGCGGCTGCGTATTCTCGAGATCGGCATCGGCGGCTACGACGATCCGCGACAGGGCGGTGCGTCCCTGCGAATGTGGAAAATCTACTTTCCGCATGCACGGATCGTCGGGCTGGACCTGTTCGACAAACACCTGCACGACGAGAGCCGCATCACCACCATCGTCGGCTCTCAGGACGACGAGGCATTCCTGCAGCAGCTGAGCCGGTCGCATGGCCCCTTCGATATCGTGATCGACGACGGCAGCCACCAGAACGCCCACGTCATCCGCACTTTCCAGATCCTGTTCCCGCTGCTTGCCGCGGAAGGCATGTATGTCGTGGAGGACGCGCAAGCTTCGTATTGGCCCGAATTTGGCGGCGCGCCGCCCGAAGACGTGGTGGCGCCCACCAGCATGAATTTCCTCAAAGGGCTGGCCGACGCGATCAACTACCGGGAGTTTCCGCGGCGCAAGGAGCGTCAGCCGCACCCGCTGGGGCAGCACATCGTGGCGATGCACTTCTACCATAACCTCGTGTTCATCCAGAAAGGGGTGAACGACGAGGCCAGCAATATGCTCGATCCGCTCTGAATGGCGGCCGCTGCTGAGCGCGACGTCGTCTCGCTCTACGAGCATAGCCTCGCAAAGCGCGGCTTCGTTTCGGATCCGTCGCAGTGGCGCGCGGTCGAGCGGCTGCAGCTCCTCTACGAAGAATGGATCGCCTACAAGGCGAAGCGCAGCAATGCGCTGAAGCGCCTGCTGGTCAAGCCGCCGCCGCCGCGCGGCGTCTACCTTTGGGGCGCGGTCGGGCGCGGCAAGAGCTTCCTGATGGACAGCTTCTACCTCTGCGTGCCGCTGGTGCGCAAGCGCCGGGTGCACTTCCACCATTTCATGCGCGAAATCCATCGCGAGATGAACGAGCTCAAGGGCGCCGAGGACCCGATCGCCGCCGTCGCCGAGCGCACGGCGCGCCGCTATCGCCTGGTCTGCTTCGACGAATTCCACGTCTCGGACATCGCCGACGCGATGATCCTCGGGCGCTACATGGAAAAGGTGATGGACCTGGGCGTCGCTTTCGTCATGACCAGCAACTACCATCCCGACCAGCTCTATCCGAACGGACTGCAGCGCGAGCGCTTCCTGCCCGCGATCGAGTTCCTCAAGTCGCGCATGGACGTGGTGAACGTGGACGGCGGCACGGACTATCGCCGCCTGAAGATGGAAAAGCTGAGGGTGTACCACGTCGGTCCCGGCGCGCAGGCGGAACTGGAGCGGATCTTCGCCGAGCTCAAGGACGTGGAAGAGGAAAAGCATCCCCTCGATGTGGAGGGCCGCAGGATTCCCTACCTAAAGCGCGCCGGAGGGCTGGTGTGGTTCGATTTCGCGGTGCTGTGCGGCGGGCCTCGCTCCTACGCCGACTACGTGGACCTGGCTAAGCGCTTTCACACCGTGATCCTTTCCGGCGTGCCGTGCATGTCCCCGAAGAACGCGGATTCGGCACGCCGCTTCACCTGGCTGGTGGACGTGTTTTACGACGACCACGTGAAGCTGATCGTCGGCGCCGAGGCGCAGCCGGATGAGTTGTTTACCGACGGGGGAGACGCGAAAACCGCAGCGGCCGAATTTGCGCGCACCGCCAGCCGCCTGACAGAGATGCAGTCGGCGCACTACCTGCAGCTCGAACGGGCGAAACCGTGAGCGCGGGATTTCCATTGCGCATCTGCGGCGCGCTGGCTGCGCTGCTCCTGGCCTCCGCCGTGGCGGCGCAGTCCTATCCGGACAAGGCGCTCAGGCTCATCGTCCCGTTTCCTCCCGGGGGCAGCAACGACGTCGTGGCGCGCGTTGTTGGCGCGCAGCTCTCCGAGCGTCTTGGCCAGACGGTCGTCATCGACAATCGCGGCGGAGCCGGCGGCACGCTTGGAATCCAGGCGGCCGCGAAATCGGCCCCCGACGGCTATACGCTGCTGCTGGTATCGGTCGGGTATCCGATGAGCATCGCCCTTGACTGGATGTCGCGAGAGTCCATTCAGTGGTTCGTCCCGGTCGCTTCGCTTGGCAGCGGGACAAGCGTGCTGGTGGTGTCGCATACTCTGCCGGTGCAATCGCTGCAGGACCTGGTGATGCTGGCGAAGCGCAAGCCCGGCACGTTGAACGCCGGCGCCGCGGGCCCGGGCAGCTTCGGGCACCTCGCCACGGAACTCTTCAGGTTGCGCGCGGGAATCGACATCGTGATCGTGCAGTACAAGGGCGGCGCACAGGCATTGACCGACACCATCGCCGGCCAGGTGCAGATGAACGTCGGCAGCGTGGTTCAGAACCTGCCGCACGTGCGCTCCGGGAAGTTGAAGGCGCTTGCTATCGGCGGCAACAGGCGCATTGCGGCTTTGCCCGATGTGCCTACCTTCGCGGAAGCCGGCCTGGTGAACGCCGAGGCGACCAACTGGTGGGGCTTGTTCGCCCCCGCAGGCACGCCGTCGCCGGTGCTGGGGCGGCTGCAACAGGAGATCGCCGCGGTCCTGGATGGCGCGGAGACACGCAAACGTTTCGAACTCGAAGGCGCCGAGGTGCTGCGCATGAGTGCCGCGCAATTTGGCGACCAGGTCGCCGCAGAAACGGCAAAATGGACGCAGGTCGTGAAACAGTCCGGGATGAAGGTGCAGCAATAAAGGGGGATTCGATGCAAGCGTTCAAGGCATTCAAGCTGGAGGAGAAGGACAGGAAGATTCACGCCGGGTTTGTCGACATGACGCTAGACGACCTCGATCCCGGCGAGGTGGTGGTGCGCGTGGCGTACTCCGACGTCAACTACAAGGACGCGCTCGCCGCCACCGGCAAGGGCCGCATCCTGCTGCGCCCCTCGTGCATCGGCGGCATCGATCTTTCCGGAACGGTGGTGTCCTCGACCGATTCGCGCTTCGCCAAGGGCGACGCGGTGCTGGCGGTCGGCCACGAATTGGGCGTCAAGCACCACGGCGGTTATGCCGAATACGCGCGCATTCCCGCCAGTTGGGCGGTCAAGCTGCCCAAGGGCATGACGCTGTGGGAGGCGATGGCATTCGGCACCGCGGGCTATACCGCGGGCCTGGCGGTGGTGAAGATGGAGCACAACGGCCTGCATCCGGCCGGCGGCCCTGTAATTGTGGACGGCGCTACCGGAGGCGTCGGCTCGATCGCCATCGCCGCGCTGGCGAAGCTGGGCTACGAGGTGGTGGCGCTGACCGGGAAGGACGCCGAGGCGGACTGGCTGAAGAAGCTGGGAGCCAAAGAGGTGAAATTGCGGAAGGACATCGACCTGACCAAGATCAAGCCGCTCGACAAGGCGACGTGGCAGGGTGCAATCGACAACCTTGGAGGGGAAATCCTGGCCTGGATGGCAAGCGGCATGAAATTCAACGGCGTGATCGCGTCCATCGGCCTGGCGGCGGGTTTCGGACTGAATACGACGGTGATGCCGTTCATCCTGCGCGGCGTCAGCCTGCTCGGCATCAATTCCACGGACGCTCCATCGCCGGAACTTGAGCGCAAGGTCTGGGACCGGCTCGGCAGCGACATGAAGCCGGCCGGGCTGAAGGACATGGCCAAGACCATCCCGTTCGCCGACCTGCCGAAGGTGTTCGATGACTTCATCAATGCCAAAGTCACAGGCCGTATCGTGGTGGACCTGAACGCGTGAGCTCCCATAAGGACGTCCATCGCCGCTCGATCCAGGATCGGGAAGGCTTCTGGAGCGAGGAAGCGAAGCGCATCGACTGGCACAAGCCCTTCGGCAAGGTGCTGGACTATTCGCGCCCGCCGTTCGCGAAATGGTTCGTGGGCGGCGAAACCAACTTGTGCCATAACGCCGTGGACCGGCACCTTGAGGACAGGGGCGAGCAGAAGGCGCTGGTGTGGATTTCCACGGAAGTGGACGAGGTAAAGAGCTATACCTATGGAGAGTTGTTCAATGAAGTGAATCGCACCGCGGCGATGATGCAATCGCTCGGCCTCGCGCGCGGCGACCGGGTCATCATCTACATGCCCAACATGCCGGAGGCGGTGTTCGCGATCCTCGCTTGTGCCCGGCTGGGCGCGATCCACTCGGTGGTGTTCGGCGGCTTTGCGGCGGCCAGCCTGGCCGCGCGTATTGATGACGCCAGGCCGAAGCTCATGGTGACCGCCGACGGCGGCAGCCGCATGGGCAAGGTGATCCCGTACAAGCCGCTGGTGGACGAATCCATCCGCCTGTCGAAGTTTCCGCCGACCAAGGTATTGATTTTCAATCGGGGGCTGGATCCGGACATGCCGCTTGTTTCGGGCAGGGATGTTGACTGGAATGATCTATATTCAAAAACAAAAAAAGAAACCATCCCCTGTACCTGGCTCGAATCCTCCGAACCGTCCTACATCCTCTACACCTCCGGCACGACCGGAAAACCAAAGGGCGTACAGCGCGACGTCGGCGGGCACGCGGTGGCGATGGCTGCTTCGATGCCGCACATCTATTGCGGCGGCGCCGGCGATACGATCTTCACCACCTCTGATATCGGCTGGGCGGTGGGGCACTCGTACATCA
>JANYII010000273.1 GCA_025358705.1 Betaproteobacteria bacterium
CCGCCTATGCCGGCAGCCCTGCGGCCAGCAGCGCGGCGGTCAAACGCGCTGCCTGAGGGCTGTCGCGGCCAGGGTATCGCGCCTGGAACACGCTGGCGGTAAGTCCGGGCTCGAGTTCCCGCAGCCTTCCCATTATCTCGCGCGCCTCATCGAGCCGCCCGGATTGCACCAGCGCGATCACGAGGGTGCGCATCGTAGGCGTGTGCAGGCAGTTCTCCCGCAGCGACCGGTTCGAAAGCTCGATCGCGCGGTCATGGCGCTCGCCGATCAGGTTGGCCATGCCCGCGAGCGAATTGAAGTAGTAGATCATCGGATCGAGCGGCGAGAGCGACAGCGCCCGATCGGCTGATGCAATGGCTTCGGCGCCGCGCCCGCGCCAGGCATGAATCATGGCGTTCCACAGCCACGCGAGGGGTTCGCTCGGATTGGACGCCAGTGCCTGCGCCAGGCGGCGTTCGGCGGCATCCAAGTCATGCCTCGACCAGGCCGAGACCAGCGCATCCACGCCCAGGGCGAGCGCGTCCTCCGAATCGCAGGCGAGCGCCCGCTCGGCGCAAGCAGTCGCCGCCTCGCGGTCGCGATGCGAATTCTCGCTGGCGCCGATCGCGATGCGTATCAGGTGCCACTTCGCGAGCCATGCGTGCGGCGCCGGGGAAACCGGATCGCGCGCGATCGCGGTCTCGAACGCCTGGCGCGCGAGGAGGAAGTCCTCCGGCGACAGCCGGTGCATCAACTCGATGCCGCGCAGCGTGATGCCGTAGGCGTCGAGTTCCTCGAAATTGGTGATGCGCGCGCGGCGCAGCTCCATCGACCGGACCACGGGCGCGACGCTCTGCACCACCTTGCGCGCCAACTCCCCCTGCATGGCGAACATGTCCATGAGGTCGCCCTGGAAGCGCTCGCTCCAGACGATGCGCCCGTCGCGCACGTCGGCCAGCTCGGCGACGAACAGCACGCGCGGATGCTCCGTCTGGATGCTGCCCGAGAGCACGTACTGGACGCCCAGCACCTCGCCGATGCCACGCAGCCCGAGCGGCGCGCGGCGAAATGCCATCGACGACAGCCGCGAGATGACGAAGAAATCGGCCACCCGCGAAAGGGCGGCGATCATCTCGTCGGCGAGGCTGTCGCCGATGAATGCGAAGCGCGGATCGTCCGACCGCAGCTGGAACGGAATTACCGCCACCGACGGACGGCCGTGGGCGCGCGCCGCCGCGCTGGGCGCGAGCGACGGCTGGTGCGCGGGCGGCCAGAGCCGGAACGCGCGCACCGCCCGCTCGCGGTTGCGCAACCGCTGTTCGCCCAGGTCCTCCACCGACGCGTCCAGGCCGCTGGTGAGCTGGTCGCGCACAGCCGCCGAGACGATGGTCTCGCCGGGGTTGGCGAGCTCGGCGAGCCGCGCCGCGACGTTGACGCCGTCGCCCAGCACATTGAAGGTCTCGACGATCACCTCGGCGACATGGATACCCACCCGCATGCCCATGGGCGGGGCGGCGGCCGTGGCATTGAAGCGCGCGAGGCCCTGGTGCAGCTCGAACGCGCAGCGGGCTGCCTGCGCGCCATCCGGGAATTCGGCGAGGAATCCATCGCCCAGCACCTTCGACAGGCTGCGGCCGGCATGCGTCGGGATCACCTCGGAGGTAGCGTGCGCGAAAAAAGCCCGGCGCTGCTCGAGGCTGCGCTCTTCATCCCGCTCCCTCAGGCTCGCGGAATCGAACACGTCGGCCACGAGGACCGCGCGCCGCTGCCGCCGCGCGCCGTAGAACGTGAAGTCGCGCGACCCTTCCTCCAGCGCCGCTTGCGCCGGGTCGACCTCGGGAAGGGATTCCGCCACCAGTTTCCCCAGCGCGGCGACGTCGCGCAGCACGAAAACGTGGCCCGCGCGCTCGAGCAGGCCCAGGCGCGCGAGGTGCGACAGCTCGCGCGTCACCTCCTCGCGCGAGGTGCCGACGCGGCTCGCGATCTCCCGGTGCGTCGGCGCATGTTCGATGCGCGACGCATTGCCCTCTATGCCGGCATTGCGCGCCAGGCGCAGCAACTCGACCCAGACTCGTGACGGCACGCGCCGGGCACCCAGGTCGAGCAGGCGGTCGGTGAGCTCGCGCACCGAGCCGCTCAGGCCGCGCATCACGCGCTCGCGAACCGAGGCGTGGTTCGCGAGGATCGCGCGGAAGGCCTCCGAAGGCATCGACGCGAGCAGCGATTCGCGCACGGTGACGACGTCGGCGAAGCGGCTGCGACCATCGAGGGCGGAGTGCACGCCGAATTCCCCGCCCGCCGGAATGTCGTGGAAGATGATGCGGCGCCCGCGTCCCCCCGCCGCTGTCACCCGCACCATGCCTGCAATCACGAAATAGACGTCGCGGTCCGTGCCGTCGCGCCGGATCACGTACTGGTTGCGCTTGCAGCGCGACCATTTGCACTGGCCCGCGATTTCCCTCAGGCTGGTGGTGTC
>JANYII010000296.1 GCA_025358705.1 Betaproteobacteria bacterium
GCAAAAAAGCGCTCGTCGCGGTCGGTGAGGTGCTCAGCCGGATAGGCGGCGGGAGTCTCGGGCAGCAGCTCGGCCAGCACGCGCAGCAACTCCGGCAGGTTCCTTCCGTTGCGCGCCGAAACGGGCACGATGGCGGCAAAGTCGCGCTCTCGCTGCAGCCGCTCGAGGAATGGCAGCAGGTCCAGCTGGTGCTTGACGAGGTCTACCTTGTTTACCGCGCAGACAACGCGCTGTTCGACGGGAATGCGCGCCAGCACTTCGCGATCCGGGGCGCCGAAGCGGGTAGCGTCGACGACGAACACCGCGGCGTCACAATCGCGCGCGCCTTCGGTCGCCTGGCGGTTGAGGGACCGGTTGAGCACGTTGACGTGTTTGGTCTGGTATCCGGGCAGGTCGACGAAGATGTACTGGCAATCCGCCGTGGTCAGTACGCCGTTCACGGTATGGCGCGTGGTCTGCGCCTTGGGCGAGACGATGGCGAGCTTGTGCCCGACCATCTTGTTCAGCAGGCTGGACTTGCCGGTGTTGGGGCGGCCGGCGAGCGCCACCGTGCCGCAGCGAAACGCGCCCACGCCGCCCTAGGAACCGAGCAATGCAAGCACGTGCCCCGCGGCCTGCTGCTCGGCGCGCTGGCGGGAGCTGCCGCGCCCGGTCGCCTTCAGCTCCAGGTCTTCCACCGCGCACTCGACCTCGAATACCAGGCTCTGCTTCGCCCCCGAGGTCGCGACCACGGTGTACTGCGGCTTGGCGCGCCGCTTGGCCTGCAGGTATTCCTGCAGGCGCGTCTTGGCATCCTTTTCCACCGCATCCGGATCGAGCTGCGTCAGCGCCGTGCCGAAGGTCCGCTCGACGACTTGCCGCGCGGCGGCATAGCCGCCATCCAGGAACACGGCGCCGTAGACCGCCTCGAGTGCGTCGGCGAGGATCGAAGGGCGTTCCGCGCCGTCGTTGCGGGCGGTGCTTTCGTCCAGCCGGAGAAACGCGGCGATGCCGAGTTCGCGCCCGATGCGGGCCAGGGACTCCTCGCGGATCAGGCCGGCACGGATCCGCGAGAGCTTGCCTTCGGGCAGGTCGGGAAGGCGTTGGAACAGCAGCTCGGTGACGGCGCAGCCGAGCACGCTGTCGCCGAGGAACTCGAGCCGCTCGTAATGCGGCGAGCCGAAGCTGCGGTGCGTGAGCGCCTGCGCGAGCAGGTCGGGATCCTTGAAGCGGTGGCCTATGCGCCGCTCGAGTACCGGGTGCCGGGCCACCGTCGCCAGCGAACCGCTATTCCTTGGATGCCGCGTGGAAATCGATGTACACGCCCACGTTGCCGGCTAGGGGGACTTCCTTGCGGTAGCTGGCGGTGATCAGCAACTCGCCGCCATCCTTGGTCACTTCGAGGTCTTTCCCCGATACCGTGGAGATGGCATCGATGGTTGCGCGCGCGTCGAAGGCTTTGCGCACTTCGATCACCGAGGCGCCCGGTTTCTCCTGCGCGATGGCGACGACCGCCTTCTTGATCGAGGCGAATTCCAGGTACGAGGGGCCCAACTTCATGCCGACCATCGCGAGGACGATGAAGATCGCGGCGCCCACCATCAGGCCGCCTAGACTTATGCCAAGCTGCTTCATACGCATGTTTTTCTCCCAGGATCCCATTACCGGAATGTGCCCGTCATCGGAAAGTGCCAAAGCGACCCAATTCATTCAGGTTGAGCCAGATGAAGAACGCCTTGCCGACGATGTTCGTGTCCGGAACGAATCCCCAGACGCGGCTGTCGCTCGAGTTGTCCCTGTTGTCGCCCATCATGAAATAGTGGCCTGCCGGCACGGTGCAGACAAGGCCGCCGCTATTGTAGTCGCAGTTCCCCGAATGGCCGAAATCCATGCTCCGGGTGACGAAGCCGGGCACGTCTTTCTCGAGGATGATTTCGTGCCCGGCGCCGTCGAAGCTCTCCAGATAGCGCGGGAAGTACTGCAGGCGTTCCCGCGACTCGTAGTCGCCCAGCTGCCGGCGCGGCGCCAGCACGCCGTTGACGCGCAGCTCCTTGTTGCGGTATTCGATGCGGTCCCCGGGCTCGCCGACGACGCGCTTGATGTAGTCCAGCGACGGATCCGCCGGATAGCGGAACACCATCACGTCGCCGCGCTTCGGGCTGCCGACGTCGATGATCTTGACATTGGCCACGGGCAGGCGAATGCCATAGGCGAACTTGTTGACGAGGATGAAGTCGCCGATCAGCAGCGTCGGGATCATCGAGCCGGACGGGATCTTGAAAGGCTCGACGAGGAACGAGCGCAGCGTGAACACCACCAGGATCACCGGGAAGAAGCTGATCGAGTACTCGACCCACCACGGCTGCTTTGCCTCGCTCGTCCGGTTCTTCCGCAAGACGTACTTGTCCAGAAGCCAGACCAGCCCCGTAACAACCAGCAGGGTCAGCAGAAAAAGGGCGAAGCTCATTTGCCTCCTGTCTGCAGGACCGCGAGGAAGGCCTCTTGCGGAATTTCCACGGCGCCGACCTGTTTCATGCGTTTCTTGCCCTCTTTCTGCTTCTCGAGCAGCTTGCGCTTGCGCGTGATGTCGCCGCCGTAGCACTTGGCGATGACGTTCTTGCGCAGCGCCTTGACGTTCTCGCGCGCGATGATGTTGGCGCCGATCGCCGCCTGGATCGCGATGTCGAACATCTGCCGCGGGATCAGGCTGCGCAGCCTGGATACCAGGTCGCGGCCGCGGAACTGCGCCGCCTCGCGGTGGACCATCGCCGAGAGCGCGTCCACGCGCTCGCCGTTCACCAGCACGTCGAGCCGGACCACGTCCGCGGCGCGGTATTCCTTGAACTCGTAGTCGAGCGACCCGTAGCCGCGCGTAATGGACTTCAGCCGGTCGAAGAAATCCATCACCACCTCCGACAGCGGCAGGTCGTAGGACAGGACCACGTGCCTCGCGGCGTAGTGCAGGTTGGTCTGCACGCCGCGTTTCTGCAGGCACAGCGTCATCACCGCCCCGACGTACTCCTGCGGCAGGAAGATGGTCGTAGCGATGATCGGTTCGCGGATCTCCTCGATCTTCGAGGGATCCGGCAGCTTGGCGGGGTTCGACACCTGCTCGACGCTGCCGTCGCGCAGCCGCACCTCGTAGACCACCGAGGGCGCGGTGGTAATGAGCTCCAACTGGTGCTCGCGCTCGAGGCGCTCCTGCACGATGTCCATGTGCAGCAGGCCGAGAAAGCCGCAGCGGAAGCCGAAACCCAGGGCCTGCGAGACTTCCGGCTCGTAGTGCAACGACGAGTCGTTCAGGTGGAGCTTCTCCAGCGCCTCGCGCATCGCCTCGTACTGGTTCGATTCGACCGGGTAGAGCCCGGCGAAGACCTGCGGCTTTATTTCCTTGAAGCCGGGCAGCGGCGCGGCGGCCGGCTTGTCGGCGCACGTGATGGTGTCGCCGACCTTGGCGGCGCGTAATTCCTTGATGCCGGCGACCACGAAGCCCACCTCCCCGGCCGCCAGGCTTTCCTTGCCGCGCGTCTTCGGCGTGAACACGCCGACCTGCTCGCACAGGTAGCCCGCGCCGGTGCTCATCAGCTCGATCTTGTCCTTGGGGCGTAGCGAACCGTCGACCACGCGCACCAGCATCACGACGCCGACGTAGTTGTCGAACCAGGAATCAATGATCAGGGCCTTCAGCTTCGCCTCGGGATCACCGCGCGGCGCCGGAATCCGCTCGATCACCATTTCGAGGATGTCCTGCACCCCTTCGCCGGTCTTGGCGCTGACGCGCAGCGCGCCCTGGGCGTTGATGCCGATGACGTCCTCGATCTCCTTGATCGCGTTCTCGGGATCGGCCGAGGGCAGGTCGACCTTGTTCAGGACGGGGATCACCTCGACGCCCTGCTCGGTCGCCGTGTAGCAGTTGGCGACCGTCTGCGCCTCCACGCCCTGCGACGCGTCCACCACCAGGATCGCCCCCTCGCAGGCCGACAGCGAGCGGCTCACCTCATAGGAGAAGTCCACGTGCCCGGGGGTGTCGATCAGGTTCAGCAGGTAGGTTTCGCCGTTGCGCGACTTGTAGGACAGCGCAGCAGTCTGTGCCTTGATGGTGATGCCGCGCTCGCGCTCCAGGTCCATTGAGTCGAGCACCTGCTCGGCCATCTCCCGGTCCGAAAGGCCGCCGCAAATCTGGATGAAGCGATCCGCGAGCGTCGACTTGCCATGGTCGATGTGCGCGATGATGGAGAAATTTCGAATGTGGCTCTGTTCCATAAGAAAAGAGGGCGCCCCCCGGTAGGAGGCACCCTCTGCCCGTGGGCGCTATTTTAGCTCAGCCCTTGTCTGTCAGGCCATTCACGGTCACGAAAGCCATCGCGTCGCCGCGACGCACCTGCAGCGTGATTACCGAGTTCTTGTCCAGCCCGGCAAGAAGCTTGTTCAGCTGCTCGCTCGACTTCAGCTCGGTGTGCTGGCCCTTGTGCACCAGCGTCATGAGAATGTCGCCACGGCGCACGTCGGCGCGCGCCTCCGGCTTCACCTCGGTGACGACCAGGCCGCTGGTCACTTTCAGCTCTTCCTTCTGCTTGGCCGTCAGTTCACTCACCACGATGCCAAGGCGGTTCGCCGCCAGCGCAGCGGGTTTCTGCGTGCGCGGCGTATCGAGGGCGGCGACCTTCGATTCCTGCAGTTCGCCCACGGTAAGGCTCAGGGTCTTGGTGGCGCCCTTGCGCCAGACCTCGAGATCGGCTTTTGCGCCCGGCCTCGTCGAACCGACGATGCGCGGCAGATCGTTCGATGCCTCCACGACCTTGCCGTCGAACTTGGTGATGATGTCGGTCGCTTCCACGCCGGCCTTGTCCGCCGGGCTGCCCTTTTCCACCGAGTTGACCAGCGCGCCGCGCGGCCTGTCGAGGCCGAACGAAGTCGCGAGATCCTTGCTGACTTCCTGGATCACGACGCCGATGCGCCCGCGGGAAACCCTGCCCTTGTCGCGCAGCTGCTTCTGGACGTCCAGCGCGACGTCGATCGGGATCGCGAACGACAGCCCCATGAAGCCGCCGGTGCGGCTGTAGATCTGCGAATTCACGCCGACCACTTCGCCGCGCATGTTGAACAGCGGCCCGCCAGAGTTGCCCGGATTGATGGCGACGTCGGTCTGGATGAAGGGCACGAAGTTCTCCTGCGGCAGCGAGCGCCCCTTGGCCGAGACGATGCCCGCGGTGACTGTGTTGTCGAAGCCGAACGGCGAACCGATCGCCACCACCCACTCCCCGACCTTGAGCTTGTTCGGGTCGGCGAATTTCACGGAGGGCAGCGGCGCGCTGGGCTCGATCTTGATCAGCGCCACGTCGGTGCGCTTGTCGGTGCCGATGAGCTTGGCCTTGTATTCGCGCTTGTCGGTGAGCTTGACGGTGATCTCGTCGGCGCCGTCGATCACGTGCGCGTTGGTGAGGATGTAGCCGTCGGAGGAAATAATGAAGCCCGAGCCGAGCGAGCGGCTCTCCGGCCGCGGCCCCTGCTGGGGTCCCTGTTGCGGCCCCTGCGGGCCGGGCTGCTGGCGCGGAATGAAGCGCCGGAAGAATTCCTGCACCTCCTCATCCTCGACGCCCGGGATCTGCGGCGCCGCGGCGACGCGCCGCGCCGCCTGCGTGGTGCTGATGTTCACCACCGCGCCGCCCTGTTCCTCGACCAGCTTCACGAAATCCGGCAGGTCGCGCCCCTGTGCGAACGCGACTCCGGCGAAGGCGAACGCCAGCAGCGCCGCCTGGATTCTGAACCATTTCATGCGCATTCTCCTGTTACCTGGGCTTTCTGAATTCGACGCCGGCGGCGATGCGCTGCACGCTGGCCGCGGGCGCTTCGCCAACCACCGTGACGACATGGTTCGCGACTTCGCGCGTGTAGATCTGGAACGCACCGAGGCTGGACGGGCCTGGCCGCACCGCTTCGGCGCGACCCACCATGGGTTCGATGAACACCGACACCGCCGCCAGCCCGTCCGAATACACCATCTGCCCCGCCGGGCGCGCGTCGCCCAGCTTGCGCGTCACCTCGATGATCTTGCGGAAGCCCGGCAGTTCGGCGCCGCCGCTCCAGCCGGCAAGCCCGAGATTGGCCGGCGCCACCGCGGCGTCCTCGACGCGCCAGGTCTGCGACGCACTGCTGGCCTTGACCCTGTCGCGGGACACGCTGCCCATCGCCAGCTGGACGAACGAAAACTGCTCCACGGTCTCGCCCTTGCGGTTGAAGATGCGCGCCTTCAGCAGCATCCCGGTATTGACGTCGGACCACAGCTTGTAGCCGTAGCGCAGCTCGTCCTTCGGCGTCAGCACCACCGACTCGCAGTCGAAGCCCGCGATGCGGGTGGTCTCGCCCCTGGTGATGGCATAGTTGCGCGCAAGATCCGAAACGCGTTCCGGCAGCATCGCCGGAAAGGCCCGCGGGTCGGTCCTGCGCTCCACCTTCACGGTATGGCTTTCGGGCAGGTAGCAGCGCACGGTGTCGCGCGTGCGGATGATTTCCCGCGGCATGCCGTCGAGCACTTCGACTTTCTCGATTTCGCCGCCCGGGCCCGCCAGGCGGGTGATGCGCGATGTTTCCGCCCGCTCGGCCTGCTGGTAGACGAAGGTGCCGGTGTAGGAAAGCTTCTCGGTCGCCTGGTAGATTTTCCTGAGCAGCGCCAACGCATCCGCGGACGTCTCGCCTTCCGCCTGCGCCAAGCCGCAGCAAGCGAGCAGCACGATGCCGAGGGTGCGAACCATCACGTCCGGACCATCACCGCTTTTGCACGGACGCTTCGCCCGACACCATGCGCACGTAAGGCGCCACGCCCTGCAGCGAATTGCGCGGCGACAGGCCCTGGTGGGCGTACAGATAGTCGTTCGCCGCCGCTGGCGGCGCGACTTGCGCCGGAGTCGCCAGCGCCGGCACTGGCGGTTCGTTTTTGGCCATCTGCGCCGGATTTTCCTGGAGACCGAAAGCAACCCAGCCGACCAGCGCGACCGCCGCCAGGCTGGCGGCAGCGGAAAGGAACTGCCAGCGCGGACGCTGCTGCATCCGCGCGATGCGCGAGGGTGCCATCACCGTCGGCTCGGCCGCGATTTTTGCCGCCACTCGGGCCGCGAATCCCGCCGACAGCATGCGCGTATCGCGCATCGCGTCGCCGATCAGGTGATAGTTGCGCCAGGTGTCGCGTGCCTCGCCCCCGGAGCGCAGCGCATCGAGCGGCCCCGCCGCCTCATGGGGTTCCAGTTCGCCGTCCAGCAACTCCGAAATTTTCGCTTTCATCACCACCTCTTGTCCGCCGACGTGTCCAGCAACGGCTTGAGCTTATCCGCGATTGCCTCGCGCGCCCTGAATATCCTCGAACGCACCGTGCCGATGGGGCAATCCATCAACTTCGCGATTTCCTCGTAACTCATGCCCTCCAGCTCGCGCAACTGGATCGCGCTGCGCAATTCCTCGGGCAACGATTCGATCGCGGCGTTCACCGTCGCCCCTATTTCCTTCGACAGCAACAAGCTTTCCGGCGTGTTGATGTCGTGCAACTGCTCGCTGCCTTCGTAGCCTTCCGCTTCCTCGGCGTCGACCTCGGTGGAGGTCGGCGCCCTTCTGCCCGCCGCCACCAGGAAGTTCTTGGCGGTGTTGATGCCGATCCGGTACAGCCACGTATAGAACGCGCTGTCGCCGCGAAACGAAGGCAATGCCCGGTACGCCTTGATGAACGCTTCCTGCGTCACGTCCTCGGCTTCGCCCGGATCCCGCACCAGGCGCGACACCAGCCGCGCGAGCTTGTGCTGGTACTTTTCCACCAGCAGCTCGAAGGCCCGCTTGTCGCCGCGCTGCGCGCGTTCGACCAGGAGCTGGTCTACCTCGCGCTCAGACATCGCCGCCGGGCCCCCTGCCCGCAATGCCTATGTGCCACAGACAGTGTAGTTTGCAAATAGTTCTATGCGGCAGCGTACACATCGTCATGCCGCGCGTTGCCCCGAAGCCACGCCGGGCATCCTTCCCCAAAGCGACCAGAGCCGCAGGATCCGGGCGTTTTCCCGCCCGAGCATGCCCGCAGTGACCAGCACGCTCGGGCCTGCCAGCGCGAGGGAGGCGAGCGCTACCCAATGCCGGGTAACCCCGATGCCGCGCACCGGGCGTACCGGCACGGTCTCTCCATTGGCAAGCCGGACCAGGGCTGCGCCCGTAGCCGGAATCTCGATGGCGCGAGGCGAGCGCCGGCCGCGCAGCAGCGCGCGATTCCATGCGGCAGCACAGCCCAGCGCAAAAATCAGGAACGCGGCCGAAATGCCGGAGAAACCTGTCATGGTTGTCAGGAAGCAAGCGGCGGCGATAGCGTGGACCGCCAGGATCAGCCCGGCGTAAACCCGCGAAGGCATCAGTTCCAGCCGCCGCGGCCTGGTGTCGTTCAGATGCGCTTGAAGACCAGGCTGCCGTTGGTGCCACCGAAACCGAACGAGTTGGACAGCGCGGTATCGATCTTCATCTTGCGCGCGGTGTTCGGCACGTAATCCAGATCGCATAACGGATCCGGGTTCTGAAGGTTGATGGTCGGGGGCGAGACCTGGTCGCGCAGCGCGAGGATGCTGAATACGGCCTCGATGCCGCCCGCCGCGCCCAGCAGGTGGCCGGTCATGGACTTGGTCGAATTGACCGCGACTTTCTTCGCGTGATCGCCCAGCGCCCGCTTTACCGCAACGGTCTCGGCAACGTCGCCCAAACCGGTCGACGTGCCATGGGCATTGATGTAGTCAATGGCGTCAGCCGCCATGCCGGCGTCGCGTATCGCATTGCGCATGCAGCGGAACGCGCCATCGCCATCCTCGGCGGGCGCAGTCATGTGATAAGCATCCGAGGAGACGCCGTAGCCCGCCAGCTCGCAATAGATGTGCGCGCCGCGCTTCTTCGCGTGCTCGTATTCCTCCAGCACCACCGCGCCGGCGCCCTCGCCCAGCACGAACCCGTCGCGGTCCCGGTCCCAGGGACGGCTCGCGCCCGCGGGATCGTCGTTGCGCGTCGACAGCGCCCTTGCGGAGGCAAAGCCCCCCATGGCGAGTTCGGTGACTGTCGCCTCGGCGCCGCCGGCGATCATCACGTCGGCCTCGCCGTAGCGGATCGACTTGCCCGCTTCGCCGATGCAATGCGTGGAGGTGGTGCAGGCGGTGACGATCGCCAGGTTCGGTCCCTTGGTGCCCAGCATGATCGAGAGATTTCCCGCGATCATGTTGATGATGGTGCCCGGAATGAAGAACGGCGATACGCGCCGCGGGCCACTTTTCAGCAGCTCGTTGTGCATTTCCTCGATCAGCGGCAGGCCGCCGATGCCGGAGCCGAAGTTGATGCCGAAGCGTTCCGCGGTTTCCGGCGTCACCGCGTTGCCCGAATCCTTCCAGGCCTGGATCCCCGCCGCCATGCCGAAATGGATGAACCTGTCCATGCGCCGCGCTTCCTTGGCGGACAGGTATTGCGTGACCTCGAAATCCTTTACCTCGCCCGCGATCTGGCAGGAAAGGCGCGACGGGTCGAAGCGGGTGACTCGGCTGATGCCGGATTTCCCGGCCAGCACGTTCTGCCACGCCTGCGGGACGGTGCTCCCCACCGGACTGATGATGCCCAGCCCGGTGACGACGACTCTACGGCGCTGCACGTTAGAGGAACGCTCAGTGTCCCGTCAGGCCTTGGAATGCGACTTGATGTAGTCGATGGCCAGCTGGACGGTGGTGATCTTCTCGGCGTCCTCGTCCGGGATTTCGGTCTCGAATTCCTCTTCCAGGGCCATGACCAGCTCGACCGTGTCGAGCGAATCGGCGCCCAGGTCGTCGACGAACGACGACTCGGACTTGATCTCCGCCTCGTTTACGCCGAGCTGCTCGGCGATGATCTTCTTTACGCGTACTTCAACGTTTTCCATCCTGCGCTCCTGGAAAATCGGGGTCAGAGCCCGATTACGATGGACAGTGATCGATTGTGGCTTGTAATCGGGCTCTGACCCCGATTTTCCTCGTATTTTACCGGAATCAGGACATGTACATCCCGCCGTTGACGTGCAGTACCGTGCCCGTGACGTAGGCGGCGGCGGGCGAAGCGAGGAAGGCGACGGCGCTCGCGACGTCCTCCGGCTGGCCCAGGCGGCCGAGCGGGATTTGCGCCAGCAGCGCGGTTTTCTGTTCCTCGGACAATGCCCGGGTCATGTCGGTGTCGATGAATCCGGGGGCGACGCAGTTCACCGTGATATTGCGGCTGCCGAGTTCGCGCGCGAGCGATTTCGCCATGCCGACGACACCGGCCTTGGCGGCGGCGTAGTTCGCTTGCCCGGGATTGCCCGAGGCGCCGACCACCGACGTGATGTTGATGATCCTGCCCCAGCGCGCCTTCATCATGCCGCGCATCACCGCGCGCGACAGCCGGAATACCGGTTTCAGGTTGGTTTCCATGACTTCGTCCCAGTCCGCATCCTTCATGCGCAGAGCCAGGTTGTCGCGCGTCACCGCCGCGTTGTTGACGAGGATGACGATGTCGCCGAATTCCTTCTGCACCGCGGCGACCAGCCCGTCGGATTGCGCGCCGTCCTTCACGTTCAACACCCTGCCGTTCAATCCGGCGGCCGTGATCGCCTGCGCGCCCTGCTCCGTGGTCGCGGTGCCCACCACTTTGGCGCCCTGCTTCGCGAGCTCGACCGCGATGGCGCGACCGATGCCACGCGATGCGCCGGTGACCAGTGCCACTTTTCCTTCCAGCATGTTCAGGCTCCCTTGATCATTGCGAGCGCCGCTTCGAGCGAGGCGCGGTCCACGGCTGCGATGCCCGTCATTTTCGGATCGATGCGCTTTACCAGTCCCGCGAGAACCTTGCCCGGGCCGCATTCAACGACGTGGGTGACGCCCTGCCCGGCCATGGCTTGCACGATCTCGACCCAGCGCACCGGCGACGCGGCCTGGCGGACGAGGGCGTCCTTGATCCTGTTCGATTCGTTTTCGATTTTCACGTCCACGTTGTTCAGGACGAGAATGGCGGGAATCGAAAATGAAACCTTTCCCAGATAACCGCCCAGCTTGTCCGCCGCCGGTTTCATGAGGCTGCTGTGGAACGGCGCGCTCACCGGCAGCGGCATCGCGCGCTTCGCGCCGCGCGCCTTGCACGCTTCGATGGCGCGCGCGACCGCGGCTTTGTGGCCGGCGATCACCACCTGCCCCGGAGCGTTGAAATTGACCGCTTGGACGACCTCCGCTTGCGCCGCCTCCGCGCAAGCCGCGCGCGCGGCATCGTCATCCAGGCCGAGAATTGCGGCCATCGCGCCAGTCCCTTCCGGAACTGCGTCTTGCATGCATTGCGCGCGATATCTGACCAGAGGCAGGGCATCCCGGAACAAGATCACTCCCGAAGCAACCAGCGCGGAATACTCCCCGAGGCTATGGCCGGCGACGATCGCGGGCGCGGGGCCGCCGAGCGCAATCCAGGCGCGGTAGGCCGCGATCGCCGCGGTCACCATCGCAGGCTGCGTGTTGACGGTGAGGCTCAACTGCTCCGCCGGGCCTTCGTCGAGAATTTTCAGGAAACCGTCGCCAAGCGCCGCCGCAGCCTGCGCGCGCACGGCGTCGACTTCGGGCAGTCCGTCGTACGCCTTGAGCATGCCGACCGATTGCGAGCCCTGTCCCGGAAAAACCATCGCGAGTTTCATCGTCCGTCGCTCACATCGTTATCAGGGACGCGCCCCAGGTGAAGCCGCCGCCGACACCCTGCAGCATCACTTTGTGGCCGGGCCGGATTTTCCCGGCGCGCACGAATTCGTCCAGCGCAAGCGGCACCGAGGCCGCGGACGTATTCGCATGGTGGTCGACCGTGACCACCAGCCGATCGCGCGGCAGG
>JANYII010000034.1 GCA_025358705.1 Betaproteobacteria bacterium
TCGATGCGCTCGAATTCGCGCACCTGGCGGGGGTCATCCACCGCGACGTGAAGCCCGCCAACATCATGCTGGACGAGCAGCGCCGCGTGAAGCTCGCCGACTTCGGCGTGGCCCGCCTGCAGGACGGCTCCGACCGCTCCAAGAGCGGCGCCATGGTCGGCACGCCGGCGTTCATGTCGCCGGAGCAGATCACCGGCGGCAAGCTGGACAGCCGCTCCGACATCTTTTCGGCGGGCATCGTGCTCTATCAGCTCCTGACGAATGAACTGCCGTTCAAGGGCGAGGGCGCGTGGACGGTGGCGAAGCAGATCATGCAGGACGAGCCGCCGCGGCCTTCGACGGTCTCGACCAAGGTGTCGCCCGCGTTCGACCTGATCGTCAACCGCGCGCTGGCGAAGAAGCCCGACCAGCGCTTTCCGACCGCGAAGGAATTTTCGTCGGCCTTGCAGGCTGTCCTGGCGGGAGAGGCCGCGCCCGGCGTGCAGCGCGGCGGCGATGCCGAGATCGAATTCTGGCGCTCGATCCAGGGCGGCAACGATCCCGCGGAGTACGAGGTCTACCTGAAGGAATTCCCCAACGGCATGTATGCCGAGCTTGCGCGCATAAAAATTTCCAAAATGCCGCGTATCGTCGCCGACGAAACGGCTCCGCTGCCTGCGCAAGTATCGCAACCGGCTGCGCAGGCGTCGCAGCCGGCCGCGCAGCGCTCCGTCGAATTGGAAAAACTGGCCGAGGACACGGCGCGGCTGGAGGTGGAGATCGCCAAGCGCGAAGCGGAGTACCGCAAGCGCGAGGCGGAATACCGGCAGCGCGAGGCCGAGGCCGAAGCAAAGCGCCAGGCCGAGGAGGCGGCACGCGTCGAAGCGGAAAGGCGGCTCGAGGCGGAGGCGAGGCAGCGAACCGAGGCCGAGGAAAAGGAGCGGCTGGCCGCGATCGAGAAGGCCAGGCAGGATGCAAAGACCGAGGCTGTCCGGCGCGAGGCCGAGTATCGCAAGCGCGAGGCGGAAGCGCTTGCCAGGGCGGCGGCGGAGGAAAAAGTACGGCGCGCCGCGGAAGAGCGCACCAGGAGGGAAGTGGAAGTGCGACGCGAGGTTGAAGCCCGGGCGCGCGCGGAAGCGGAGGAAAAATCGAAACGCCAGGCGGAGGAACTGGCCCGGCGGCAGGCGGACATCCAGCGCCGCGAAGCCGAGATCAATTTGCGCGCCGCCGAGGTGCAACGCACTGGCACGCCCGCTGTCCCGGTCGCGGTCGCCTTCCTGGTCATCGTGGCCGTCGCGGTCGGTGGCTGGTATTGGTCGTCCTCAAGCGACCAAGCGCGCGTCGCTCAGTTGACGGCGGCGCTGGAGGCGGCGACCAAGGCCACGCACGAGCTGAATCTTGCGAGACAACGCCAGGAAGTATTGCGCACGCAGGTCGATGCCGCGAAGCAGGCTGAAGATGATGCGCGGGCGAAGGGCGACCAGGCGAAGCTGAAGGAACTGCAGGAACAGACGAAGAAGGCGGAGGCGGAAGCGCAGAAGCAGAACGATCTGGTCAGGCAGCGCGAGACGGAAGCGAAGAAAGCGGAGGGCGCCGCCAGGATCGCGGAAAAAGGGAAACAGCCGGATTTCGCCAAGGCGGCGGAGAAGGCGGCGCAGGAGAAGCTTGCCGCGGAGAAGTTCGCGCAGGAAAAGGCGACGGCCGAGAGGGCGGCGCAGGAAAAGATCGCGGCCGAGAAACTGGCGCAGGAACAGGCGGCCGCGGAGAAGGCAGCGGCGGAAAAGGCTGCGGCCGAGAGAATCGCCGCCGAAAAGGCGATTCCGGAACAGCGTGCGGTTGCGACGCGCCCGACGGAGTTTGACGGCAAGTGGGTCGGCGTTGGCGCCCTCGTTCCCGGCACGTCCGGTACCAGCCAGTGCGCGGAGCAGGATATCGACCTCACCATCGCGGACGGAAAAATATTCGGGACCGCGCTGCATACGGTTCGCGGCCAGCGATCGTCCAGCAATGTCTCCGGCGTAATCGGCAGGGACGGCGCTACCGTGATGATATTGAAGCGGGAATATCCTCGAAGGCATTCCAGGACGGCTGGCGCGTTCGCGAAAGACGTCTTCAACGGCATCGACAGGGGCGGCGGTACGTGCCTGTACACCGTTGTGTTGAAGCGTCGATGAGTCCGCGGAGAGCCCGGTGATGGCGGACTTGACGAAACTCGGCCGCTACGAACTGCGCCGCATCCTCGGCAAGGGCGCGATGGGCGTCGTCTATGAGGGCTTCGATCCGTCGCTCAATCGTCCGGTCGCGATCAAGACGATCCTGAAGAGCGTCTTCACCGACGAGGAAACCGCGGCTTCCTATTCGGCGCGCTTCGCGCGCGAAGCCAAGGCAGCGGGGCGGCTGAGCCACCCGCACATCGTCCAGGTCTATGATTTCGGCGAGGAGAACGACGTCGCCTACCTGGCGATGGAGTTCATTCAAGGCAGGGAGTTGCGCGCCCATTTCGCCGCGCGGGAGCGCTTCAGTTCCGCCGAGGCGGTGCGCATCATGGGCGAGCTGCTCGATGCGCTTGATTTAGCGCACCAGGCCGGCGTCATCCACCGCGACGTGAAGCCCGCCAACATCATGCTGGACGAGCAGCGCCGCGTGAAGCTCGCCGATTTCGGCGTGGCGCGCGTACTGGACGGCACGGACCGCTCCAAGAGCGGTGCCACCATGGTGGGAACGCCCGCCTTCATGTCGCCCGAGCAGATCTCCGGCAAGAAGGTCGACCGGCGCAGCGACCTATTTTCCGCCGGGATCATCCTCTACGAGCTGCTCACCGGCGAGCAGCCCTTCAAGGGCGACGGCGCCTGGACGGTGGCCAGGCAAATCATGCAGGACGAGCCGCCCCGGCCCTCGACGGTGGCGACGCGTATCTCGCCCGCGTTCGACCAGGTCGTCAACCGCGCGCTGGCGAAGAAGCCGGACCAGCGCTTTGACAGCGCGAAGGAGTTCTCCGCGGCGCTGCAGCGCGCGCTGGCGGGGGAGACGGTGCCCGGCGTCCCCGGTGTTCCGCTTGGCGGTAACGCCATCGAGATCGAATTCTGGCGCTCGATCCAGGGCA
Source organism: Betaproteobacteria bacterium (assembly GCA_025358705.1). Lineage (GTDB taxonomy): Bacteria > Pseudomonadota > Gammaproteobacteria > Burkholderiales > SG8-39 > RBG-16-66-20. Next base: position 3,083 of record JANYII010000034.1, read on the forward strand.
GCACCGATCCGGCGGAGTTCGCTGCTTACCTGGGCGCGTTTCCGGGCGGCGCGTACACGGAATTGGCGCGCATCCGGCGGGCGAAGCTGTTGAAGGGCGAGATCGACAACGACAGGACGGTCGCCGTGCCGGAAACGCCGGCCGCGCAATCGTCGCAGCCGCCGTCGCGCCGCTCCGCCGAATTGGAGAAGCTCGCGCAGGAGACGGCGAGCCTGGAAGCAGAGCTGGCGCAGCGGGAGGCCGAATTCCGCAAGCGCGAAGCGAAAGCCGAGGCGAAGCGGCTGGCTGAAGAGGGCGCGCGTGCCGCGGCCGAGGCGAAGCGCGTGGCCGAGGAACAGGCGCGTGCCGCGGCGCAGGAGAAAGCGCGGCTGGCGGCGATCGAGAAGGCGAAGCAGGAGGCCGCTGGCGACGCGGCCCGGCGCGAAACTGAGTTGCGCAGGCGCGAGGCAGAAGCCGTCGCCAGGGCCGAGGCCGAAGCAAAAGCCCGTCGCGCGCTCGAAGAACGCACGCGAAGGGAAGTAGAAGCGCAGAAGGAAGCCGATGTCCGGGCGCGTGCCGACGCCGAGGCGCGCGAAAGAAAGCGCAAAGAGGACGAGGCGCGGCAGGAAGCCGCGCTCGCGCAGCGCGAAGTGGCCTACAAAAAACGCGAGGCAGATCTCAAGCGCCTCGCGGCCGAGGCCCCACGAGGCAAGGCGCCGATCATCCCGGCCGCCATTACGCTCGTGATCATCGTCGCGGTCGCGTTCGGCGCCTGGTACTGG
>JANYII010000306.1 GCA_025358705.1 Betaproteobacteria bacterium
ATACGACTTGTAGGAACGCCCGCCGTAGAGCTCGATCTCGCCCGGCGCCTCTTCGGTTCCGGCAAACAGCGACCCGAGCATGACGACGTGCGCGCCGGCGCCGAGCGCCTTGGCGATGTCGCCGGAGAACCGGATGCCGCCATCGGCAATCAGCGGCACGCCGGATTTTGCGAGCGCCTCGGCCACGTTCATGATCGCCGTGATCTGCGGCACGCCAACGCCGGCGACGACTCGAGTGGTGCAGATCGAACCCGGGCCGATGCCCACTTTCACGGCATCGGCGCCGTGGTCGACGAGCGCGCGGGCGCCCTCGCCCGTGCCGACGTTGCCGCCGATGACCTGGATATCCGGATATTTTTTCTTGACCCATTTGACGCGGTCGAGAACGCCCTTGGCGTGCCCGTGCGCGGTATCCACGACCAGCACGTCCACGCCGGCATCGATCAGAAGTTCCACCCGTTCCTCGGTGCCCTCGCCTACGCCGACCGCGGCGCCGGCGCGCAGCTTGCCCTGCGAATCCTTGCAGGCGTTGGGGTGCTCGGTTTCCTTGATGATGTCCTTGACGGTGACCAGACCTTGCAGGCGCCACTGCTTGTCCACCACCAGCACGCGCTCCAGCCGGTGCTTGTGCAGCAGCGCCAGGGCGTCGGCCCGGCTCGCGCCCTCGTTCACCGTGATCAGCCGCTTCTGCGGCGTCATGATGTTGCGCACCGGCTGGTCGAGCTTCTTCTCGAAGCGCAGGTCCCGGTTGGTGACGATGCCGACGACCTTGCCCGCCGAAACTACCGGGAAGCCGGAGATGCGGTGCTTCTTCTGCAGCGCGATCACCTGCCGCACGCGCATGTCCGGCGCGATGGTCATTGGGTCGCGCAGAACGCCAGACTCGAAGCGCTTGACCTTGGCGACTTCGGCGGCGTGCTCCTTGGGCGAGAAATTCTTGTGGATGATGCCGATGCCGCCTTCCTGCGCGATCGCGATCGCCAGGCGCGCCTCGGTCACCGTATCCATGGCGGCCGACATCAGGGGAATATTCAGGTCAAGCTTGCGCGTGAGCCGGGTCTTCAGGGAAACCTGGCGCGGCAGGACGCGCGAATGGGCGGGAAGGAGGAGAACATCGTCGAAGGTCAGCGCCTTCTGGATCACCCGCATGGTCATTCCTGCTTGCAAAAACGCATTATACGCGAGTCGCCGAATCGCTTTGACGCAGCGGGAAAAACTGGTTACCGTCAGCAGGTGATGACTAAAATTCTGGCGCTTTTGATCGGGCTTGCTCTCGCGGGCATGGCGCAAGGGCAGATCAAGTGCTGGACGGGCGCCGACGGCAAACGGGCGTGCGGCGACACGCCGCCGCCTGGCGTCAGGCTGGAAACACCCAGGGGCGCGCCCGCGCCTCAGGCGCCCGCGCCGGCGCCCGCCGCTACGGATACGAAGAAAGCAACACCGGCGTACGCGCCCCAGGCCCAGGAAATCCCCAGGCGCCAGGCCGATCCCGTGAGGGCGACCGCCAGCGTTTCCAAGGAAAGAATCCCGGACATGGCCCAATTACAGGAGTGCGCGCGCGCACAGGAGTTGCTGAAAGCGATGGGGGGCGGCGGGCGTTCCAAGCGCACGGACGCCGTCAGGGCGCGCTCCCTGGCGGACAGGAACTGCTAGCGGCCGCGTCGCGCCCGCCGGCGGCGCGCCTCGTTCGGGTCCGCGGCGAGCGGCCGCAGGATTTCGACCCGGTCGCCTTCGTGCAAAAGCCTTTCAGGCGAAACTTTTTTTCCGGAAATCCCCAGCTGAAACGTCGAGGCCGCCAGTCCATGCCGTTCCGGCAGCCCGCTCGCAGCGATCGCCTGGCGGGCGACGGCGCCTTCGGCGAGATCGAGGCGGACGATGTCCTGGGCATCCGCCAGGGCGTAAACCACTTCAACGCGCATGTGGGGTCCTTACCTGCGGAATTCTCTTCGTGAATGCGTCCACCGTGCTGTCGGCCATGCGCCTGAATACCGGCTCGAGGACCGCTGCTACGACGCGGCCTGAAAACGCATATTCCATCGAATATTCGGCCTTGCATGCGCCGGCGCCCAGCGGCGTGAAGCGCCACGTTGCGGCAAAGCTCTTGAACGGTCCCTCGAGCAGGCGCATGTCGATGGATCGGCCCGGAATATTGGTGTTCTCGGTGGTGAATGACTGCCTGACGCCCTTGACCGCCAGGGTAACCATGGCGATGGTCCGCCCGGGCGCCCTTTCGCGCACTTCAGCCGCCGCGCACCACGGCAGGAAGTCCGGGTAGGACTCGATCGCCTCGACCAGGTCGTAGAAATCTCCCGCGCCACATTCGACGATAGCCGAGCGGGAGATGCGCTTCATGGGAAAATTGGGGCCTGAACGCCGCCATGTCCATCGCCGAAAACCGCAAGGCATTCCACGACTATTTCGTAGAGGACCGCTACGAAGCCGGCCTCGTGCTCGATGGCTGGGAGGTCAAGGCGATCCGCGCCGGCCGCGCGCAGATCAGCGATGCCTACGTGATCGTGGACGAAGGCGCGCTCTGGCTGCTCGGCGCGCACATCAGCCCGCTCGGCAGCGCTTCCACTCACGTCAAGCCCGACCCGACGCGCACCCGCAAGCTGCTCATGCATGCCGAGGAAATCCGGCGCCTGGTCGGCAAGGTCGAGCAGCGCGGCTACACCCTGATTCCGCTCGACCTGCATTTCACCAAGGGGCGCATCAAGATCCAGATCGCGCTCGCCAAGGGCAAGCTCAAGCACGATAAGCGGGCGTCGGAGCGCGAGAAGGAGTGGCAGCGGGAGAAGAACCGCCTGCTGCGGGCACGCTGAGCGCCAGCCAGGTGGACACCACGGTGTCCGGATTCAGCGACAGGCTTTCGATGCCCTGCTCCATCAGCCAGCGCGCGAAATCCGGATGGTCCGACGGCCCCTGGCCGCAGATGCCGACGTACTTGCCCTGCTTGCGGCAGGCGCGAATCGCCAGTTCGAGCATCGCCTTGACCGCCGCGTCGCGCTCGTCAAAGCCGGCGGCCACCAGCCCCGAGTCGCGGTCCAGGCCGAGCGTGAGCTGCGTCAGGTCGTTGGAGCCGATCGAAAAGCCGTCGAAGAATTCGAGGAACTGCTCGGCGAGGATGGCGTTGGAGGGCAGCTCGCACATCATCACCAGCCGCAAGCCGTCCTTGCCGCGCACCAGGCCGTTTTCCGCCAGCAGTTTCACCACGCTGCGCGCCTCGTCCAGCGTGCGCACGAAGGGCACCATCAGCTCGACATTGGTCAGCCCGATTTCATTGCGCACCTTGCGCAGCGCGGCGCACTCCAGCTCGAAGC
>JANYII010000310.1 GCA_025358705.1 Betaproteobacteria bacterium
CGCCGACACATTGACGCCGCCGCCACTGCCACCGCGGGTCGAAGCGATGGCGCTCTGCGTGGCGGAAGAACGGATACCGATAGAACCGTCCAGGCCGTTGGCGGCGCGCACGATCAGATTCGACGGCAGACCCGAGGAGGCACGGCCGGCACGCAAGCCGACGAAGGCCTCGGTCTCGCTGTCGATCCACGCGCGACTGTTCGCACCGGCGCCGCTGATGATCCCCGCGCCGGTCGGGGTGGCGGTCGCCGTCGCGGTCTCGGACGCATTGGCGATCACGTCGAGCGCGGCCGCGCGCAGGGTGGTGTTTTCGCCGATGAAGGCGAGCGTGCTGCCGCCGATGTGGGCATTGCTCAGGAAGGCGCCGACGACCACGCCGCCGATGGCGGCGCCGGAGGCGGTGCCGGTGGCATTCGAGATCGATTGCGCCTTCACGCTGATCGCCCCGCCAGTCACGTTCACCCGCGCAGTGTCCCAGCCGAGGCTGTTGTTCACCGCGCAGGCTTGCGCCGCAAAGGCTTCGTTCGACTCGATCACATCCATGTCCGCCGGCTTCAGGCCGGATTTCTGGAATAGCCGCTTCACTGCCGGGATGGGCCCAAGTCCCATCAGTTCCGGGTCTACACCGGCGTGCGAGTAGGCCACCAGCCGCGCCAGCGGTTTCAAGCCGGCCCGTTGCGCCGCGCCACGCTCCATGAGCACCACCGCCGCGGCGGCGTCGTTCAGGCCCGAGGCGTTGCCGGCCGTCACCGTGCCGTCTTTTTTGAACGCCGGCTTCAGCTTCTGCATGTCTTCCAGTTTCACGCCTTTGCGCACGTGCTCATCGGTATCGAACAGCACGCTGCCTTTGCGCGACTTGATCTCCACCGGAAGGATCTGGCTCTTGAAATAGCCGGCGTCGAGCGCGGCGGCGGCGCGCCGGTGCGACTCCACCGCATAGGCGTCCTGCTCCTCGCGGCCGATGCCGTACTTGGCCGCGATGTTCTCCGCGGTGATGCCCATATGGCCATGGCCGAACGGGTCGTGCAGCGCCGCGTTCATCGCGTCGATCGCCGGCATGTCGCCCATGCGCTGGCCCCAGCGCGCGCCGGGCAACAGGTATGCGGCCCGGCTCATGCTTTCTGCACCGCCCGCCAGGGTCACTTCGCAATCGCCCAGGAGAATGTGCTGCGCCGCAGACACGATGGCCTGCAGACCGCTGCCGCAGAGCCGGTTGACCGTCAGGCAGGGCGTGCCGACCGACAAGCCGCCATCGATTGCGGCTACGCGCGACAAATACATGTCGCGCGCGTCACCGTGGATGACGCCGCCGAACACCGCGTGCCCGACCTGCGCCGGGTCGATCTTCGCCCGGGCCACTGCCTCGCGCACCACCATTGCGCCCAGGCTGGTGGCCGGAAAATCCTTCAACGATCCGCCGTAGCCGCCAATTGCGGTACGTACGCCCGAGATCACCACCACTTCATGCGTTGCCATCCGAACCTCCTGCTTCTCATCCATCGCGCTCAATCCGCAGCGCTAAATCTGGAACGCTAAATTCAGCCCTTTGCTTTGCGCTTTGCCGCGAGCGGTTTCAGCCGCGCATGCAGATCATGCGCATCGGCGCTCGCTACCGTCACCTCGGCCCAGTCTCCCACCTTGAGGCCGGCGCCATCCTCGATATACACCACGCCATCGATCTCCGGCGCGTCCGCGGCCGAGCGCGCGAGCGCGCCTTGCGGCGTCACTTCGTCAACCAGCACTCGCATCTTGCGGCCGACTTTGCGCTGCAGCCGGCTGGCGCTGATTTTTTCCTGCACCTGCATCAGGCGCATGCGCCGCTCTTCGCGAATTTCCTCGGGCAGCGGATCGGGCAGATCATTGGCCTTGGCGCCCGCCACCGGCGAATAGGCGAAGCAGCCCACGCGGTCGAGCTCCGCTTCTTCGAGGAACCCGAGCAGCGACTGGAATTCCGCTTCCGTTTCACCCGGAAATCCGGCGATGAAGGTGCTGCGGATGGTGATGTCCGGGCAGATGGCACGCCAG
>JANYII010000103.1 GCA_025358705.1 Betaproteobacteria bacterium
CACGCCGCAGCGCCTGAAGATGGGGGAGTTCCCGCTCGGGGCGGAGATCATCCCCAATCCGTTCAACCGCATTCCGGGCTTTACTCTCCGGGAGCACTGGTTCGTGCCGGGTTTCCCGCAGATGGCCTGGCCGATGCTGGAGTGGGTCCTGGACACGAAGTACCGCCACCTCTTCGACCGCGACCGCTGGGCCGAGGCCTCGATCATCGTCTACCTGCCGGAATCCACCATCGCGCCGCTGATGGAGGAGATCAACGCGAAGTACAAGGGCTTGAAGTCTTTCAGCCTGCCCAGTATGGGCGCGGACGTCGCCGATGCCTCGCGCCGCCATATCGAACTCGGCGTGCGCGGGACTCCGGCGGAGGTCGAGCCGGCGATTGCCGATATCCGCAAGGGCATCCAGGCGCTGGGCGGGCGCTTCGACGAGAAATAAAAAAAGCCCCGCGCGGGGCGGGGCTTTTCCTTACTTCTTTTTCTTCTTCGCCGCCGCCTTCTTGCGCGGTTGCGGGCGTGGAGCGCTAGTTCGGGCCTTCTTTTTCCTGCCGGCCCGCTTGGCGCTTAGGCCGCCTTTTTTGCTTTCGCGAGGCCTTTGACGGTCTCGGTCGCGGCGGCAACGTTGGCTTCCGCGATCTCGGTCGCCTGCTTGGTGACCTTGTTGAAGTTGTCATAGGCCGAGTTCGCGGCGGCGAGCATCTGCTTGACCGCGCTCAGGGCGACATCGGAGCCGGCCGGGGCGTTCTTGGCGGCTTTGTCCAGCAGCGAAACGAAGTTCTCGTTCCACTCCGTGACGCGGCGCTCGGAGGCCTTGGTGAACTCGGTGTTGGTCGCCGTCGCCACTTCGTATACGCTCTTCGAGTAGGCGATGGCCTTCTCGATGGTCGGCTGGGCAAAGGTGCTTTGCAGGTTCACGAGCTCCTGCACGTCCTTGGCGCCGGCCAGCGCGCGGGCATTGGCGATCGAATCTTCGAAAGCGGCTTTGACGGCGTTGGCGTTCAGGCTGGCGAACTTTTCGAACGCGGCGAACTGGCTGGTCGCGAGCGAGAGGACGGCTTCCATGTTGGCCTTGGTGCTGGCTTGGATCTGTTCCGGGGTCACGTACATTTGAATCTCCTTGAAGTGGTTAGGTAGTCAGTAATATTTTTGGGCGCTTTGTGCGCCGCAGCAAAACGAATTCTAGGCTTATTCCTATTTAAGTCAATAACATTTTGCAGTGCAGCATAATTAGATGGCGTATTGCACAAACCGTATGAAACAACAGGCATTTAGCCAAAAGTCAGGGCTCGCTAACTTATGAACCAAGGTACCCAGGAACACCTTCCGGCCCGGCTTTGGTGGGTACTCGCATGCCTGACCGTGGTCTGGGGCTTCAACTGGACCGCCATGAAGGTGGCGATCTCCGATATCGCCCCATTTACCTTTCGGACGCTGTGCCTTGGCTTGGGTTCCGGGGTGCTGTTCGCCTTCCTGCGTGCCAGCGGCCAGCCGCTGGCGATCCCGCGCGACCAGTGGAAGCGCCTCGTCCTGATCGCCTTCTTCAACATCACCTGCTGGAACATCCTGGTGGTGTTTGGCCTCTCCCAGCTGCCGTCGGGACGCGCCGCGATCCTCGCCTACACCATGCCCGCGTGGTCTATCCCGCTCTCGGTGCTGCTCCTGGGAGAGCGCCTGACGGCGCGCAAGCTGCTTGGTCTCGCGCTCGGCATGGCCGGCATGGCGTTGCTGGTGTGGGACGAATTCCACCGCATCCAGGGCGCGCCGCGCGGGGCGCTGCTCGTCCTGGGGGCTGCATTTACCTGGGCCATCGGCACGCTCCTGCAGAAGAAATATCCCGTCCGCGCGCCGGTCGCCGCCTATACCGCCTGGCTGATGCTGCTGGGCGGCGTTCCGATCTACATCGGCGCGTTGCTGTTCGAGGATTTCAGCAAGCTCGCCGACATCAGCACGGCCTCGGCGCTTGGCGCGACCTATAACGTGCTCCTCGCCTTCGCCTGGGCGCACTGGGCGTGGATCAAGCTGGCCACGAGCGTGTCGGTGACCGTGTTCTCGCTGTCGATGCTGGTGATTCCCGTGGTGGGGGTGTTCAGCGGCATGCTGTTCCTCGGCGAGAAACCCGGCTGGCCGGAGTACACGGCGCTCGCGTTCGTGCTGGGGTCGCTGGCTACGGTGATCGTCCCTCAGAAGAAGGGGTAAGGGCGCGCACACGCGGCACGCGCGCGGCGCTCCAGTGCGCTCGGCCCCAGGCAAGCAGCTCGCCTGGCGCGAGATCAGCGGGCGGCACGAAGCCGAGAAAGGCGAGGGCAGGCGCGAGATCCTGCAGCCCGATCTCGCTGGCCTGGGCCTGCTTGGAGAGCTTTTCGCCCGCGTCATTGATTGCCACAGGCACGTGGAGATAGCGCGGCGTGACAACACCGAGCCGGCGCTGCAGAACGATCTGGCGCGGCGTCGAGTCGAGCAGATCGGCGCCGCGCACCACGTCGGTCACGCCTTGCGCCGCATCGTCCACGACCACGGCGAGCTGGTAGGCGTACGGGCCGTCGGCGCGGCGCAGCACGAAATCGCCTACCTCGACTTCGACGCATTGCGCGATCTCGCCCTGCACGCGGTCGGTGAACTTCACGGGCACCGCATCGGTGCGCAGGCGCAGCGTGCGCGCTGGCTTGCCGGGCGCCAGGCCGCCGCGGCAGGTGCCGGGGTAGACGCGCGAGCCGTCCATCGCGAGGGCGGAATCCGCGAACTCCTTGCGCGTGCAACCGCAGGAATAAGTCCAGCCGGCGATGCAGCGCAGGGCGTCGTCATAGAGTTCGCCGCGCCGGCTCTGATATTCCACGGCGCCATCCCAGTGCAGGCCGAGGCGCTCGAGCTGGCGCAGGATCGCCTCCGCGGCGCCCGGCACTTGCCGCGGCTGGTCCAGGTCTTCCATGCGCACGAGCCATCGGCCGCCTGCATTGCGGGCGTCGAGCCAGCTTGCCAGGGCGGCGACCAGCGAGCCGAAATGCAGCGGACCCGTGGGCGAGGGCGCGAAACGACCGACGTAAGGCATGGCGGTTGAAGCGATGGGGGGTTGCCCCAATATACACTTTAGCCCTCACCTGAAAGGACACCCGAAATGGCGACGATCGAACTCACCAAGGAAAACTTCGACCAGACGATCAATGGCGGCAAGACCGTCATCATCGATTTCTGGGCGCCGTGGTGCGGCCCCTGCCGCGGCTTCGCGCCGGTGTTCGAAAAAGCCTCGGAATCGCATCCGGACGTGGTGTTCGCGAAGATCAATTCCGACGAGCAGCAGGAACTGGCCGGCGCTTTCAACATCCGGTCGATCCCGACGCTGATGGTGTTCCGCGAGAAGGTGGTCCTGTTCCAGCAGGCCGGCGCGCTGCCCGGCCAGGCGCTCGAGCAGGTGCTGACGCAGGTCAAATCGCTCGATATGGCGAAAGTGCACGAGGAAATCGCCCAGCAACAGCAGCAATCGGCGCAATGATCGAACTGCGGCGCGCCGGCGAGCGCGGCCATGCCGAGCATGGCTGGCTCGACTCGTACCATTCGTTCTCGTTCGCCGATTATCACGATCCCGCGCACATGGGATTCAGCGCGCTGCGGGTGATCAACGAGGACCGCATCCAGCCCGGCACCGGCTTCGGCACGCACGGCCACCGCGACATGGAAATCATCAGCTACGTGCTGGAAGGCGCGCTCGGCCACAAGGACTCGATGGGCACGGGCTCGACCATCGTCCCGGGCGACGTTCAGCGCATGAGCGCGGGCCGTGGGGTGCAGCACAGCGAGCAGAACCACAACAAGGCGGGCGTCACCCATTTCCTGCAGATCTGGATCGAGCCGAACGTGCGCGGCATCGCACCCGGCTACGAGCAGAAGCATTTCGATGCCGCATCCAAGCGCGGCCGGCTGCGCCTGGTTGCTTCCGCCGACGGCGCCGACGGTTCGGTGACGATCCACCAGGACGCCCGCATCCATGCCGGCTTGTTCGACGGTGCCGAGCGCGCGTCGCTGGCGCTTGCAGCCGGACGCAAGGCCTATGCGCACGTGGTGCGCGGCAGGCTCATGGTGAACGGCACGCCGCTGGAAGCGGGTGACGCGCTCAAGATGACCGGAATTTCCGAAGTGGCGCTGGAAAAAGGCGAAAAGTCCGAAGTCCTGCTGTTCGACTTGCCGTAAAGCCGTGTCTGCAGCGCTCGTCTGGTTCCGCCGCGACCTGCGCGACTTCGACCATGCCGCGCTCCATGCGGCGCTCACGGCGCACGATTGCGTGCATTGCGCCTTCGTTTTTGATTCGGAAATCCTGGATGCGCTGCCCCGGCGCGATCGCAGGGTCGAATTCATCCTTGAATCCGTCCGTGAGCTGAAGGCCGCGCTTGAGTCGCGCGGCGGCGGCCTGCACGTGCGGCATGGGCGCGCGCGCGATGAGGTTCCGCAGCTGGCGCGCAGGCTTGGTGTCGCCGCGGTGTACGCCAACCGCGACTATGAACCGCAGGCCATTGCACGGGATGCCGAAGTGGAGCGCGTGCTGGGCGAAGCCGGCATCGCCTGGCATGCGCGCAAGGACCAGGTGATTTTCGAGCGTGGCGAAGTGCTGACCGGATCGGGCACGGCGTTTTCGGTGTTCACGCCCTACAAGAACGCGTGGCTGAAGATGCTCACGCCGTTCTTCGTCCGGCCCTATCCGGTGGAGAAATACGCATCGCGACTTGCGCCGGGTTCGAGCGCGATGCCGTCGCTGGAAAATCTTGGATTCGAGAGCGCCGATCTGGCCCTGAAGACAGGCATGGCGGGTGGCCGCGAACTGCTCGCCGATTTCAGGCGTCGCATCGCTGGCTATGCGGAGCGCCGCGACTACCCCGCCCTCAAGGGGCCGTCCTATCTTTCGGTGCATCTGCGTTTCGGAACCGTCTCGATCCGCGAACTGGCCGGCTATGCCTGGCAGCAGGGCAGCGCAGGGGCCTCGACGTGGCTGTCGGAGCTGGTATGGCGGGATTTCTATTTCATGGTCCTGGCGGTACGGCCTGATGTGGTCGATGGCGCGTTCAAGAGGGAATTCAACGCGCTGAAATTCGACCGCAACGAACCGCACTGGCTGGCCTGGTGCCGGGGCGCCACCGGCTATCCGCTGGTGGATGCCGCCATGCGCCAGCTGAACAGCACGGGTTACATGCACAACCGCCTGCGCATGGTCACGGCCTCGTTCCTGGTAAAGGACCTCGGCATCGATTGGCGGCGCGGCGAGCGCTACTTCGCCGAGCATCTGAATGACTACGACCTGGCGGCGAACAACGGCGGCTGGCAGTGGGCGGCTTCGACCGGTTGCGACGCTCAACCCTACTTCCGGATCTTCAATCCTGTCACGCAATCGGAGCGTTTCGATGCCGGGGGCCGGTTCATCCGCAAATACGTTCCGGAGCTGGCGCGAGTAACAGGAAATTTTGTGCATGCCCCCTGGCGCATGGACGCCGGCGAGCAGGCGCGCGCCGGTTGCGTGATCGGGCGCGACTATCCGGCGCCGGTGGTGGAGCACGATGCCGCGCGCAAGCGCACGCTCGAGCGCTATGCCGCGGCGCGGACGCGGTAAGATCGTCGGCATCCCCATTTTCAGAGCACACAGGAGCACGCAATGGCCAAGGCAATGGATACCGGGATTTCGGCGAAGGACCGCACGGCAATCGCGAACGGCCTTTCCAGGCTGCTGGCGGACACCTATGTCCTCTACCTGAAGACGCACAGCTTCCACTGGAACGTGGAAGGCCCGATGTTCCAGACCCTGCACCTGATGTTCATGGGCCAGTACACTGAGGCCTGGAACGCGATCGATCCGATCGCCGAGCGCATCCGCTCGCTGGGGCACTACGCGCCGGGCAGCTACAAGCAGTACGTGAAGCTGGCGACGGTGAAGGAGAGCGAAGGCGTGCCGAAGGCCGAAAAAATGATTGCCGAGCTGATCGCCGGCCAGGAAGCGGTGGCGCGTACTGCGCGTTCGGTGCTGCCGCTGGCCGATGCCGCGAACGACCAGCCCACGCTCGACCTGCTCACGCAGCGCCTCGACATCCACGAGAAAAACGCCTGGATGCTCAGGAGCCTGCTGAAGAAATGAGATGAGCGGCGTACGCACGGAGAAGGATTCCTTCGGCCCGATCGAGGTGCCCTCCGACCGGCTGTGGGGCGCGCAGACCGAGCGCAGCCGGCGTTTTTTCCGCATCTCGAGCGAGCGCATGCCGATCGCCGTGGTCCACGCCCTGGCGCTGGTGAAGCGTTCGGCGGCCCGCGTCAACGCTGCCCTAGGATTGCTGGACGCGAAGAAGGCGGACGCAATCGCGCGCGCCGCGGACGAATTGCTCGCCGGCCGGCATGACGAGGAGTTTCCGCTGGTGGTCTGGCAGACCGGCTCGGGCACGCAGTCGAACATGAACGTGAACGAGGTGATCGCCAATCGCGCCTCGGAACTTCTCGGCGGCGAGCGAGGCCCGAAGCGCCTGCTGCACCCCAATGACGACGTCAACCTGGGCCAATCGTCGAACGATGTCTTTCCCACCGCCATGCACATTGCAGCGGCGAAGTCGATGAACAACGTTCTTGTTTCTCTCGGGGTTTTAAAGAATTCATTCCAGGAAAAAAGCGGGCAATTCCATGCCATCGTCAAGATTGGCCGCACGCACCTGCAGGACGCGACGCCGCTTACCCTCGGACAGGAGTTCTCCGGCTACGTGGCGCAGCTCGAGCAGTCGCGCGAGGCGCTGGATGCGGTCCTGCCGGGCCTTTACCGGCTGGCAATCGGCGGTACGGCGGTGGGCACGGGCCTGAATACCCACGCACAGTTCAGCGAGAAGGTTGCTGCGGAAATCGCCCGGATGTCCGGCCTGCCGTTCGAACCGGCGCCGAACAAGTTTGCCGCGCTTGCCGGCCACGAAGCGCTGGTGTTCGCGCACGGCGCGCTCAAGACGCTGGCGGCCGCGCTGATGAAGATCGCGAACGACGTCCGGTTGCTTGCGTCCGGCCCGCGTTCCGGCATCGGTGAGATATCCCTGCCCGAGAACGAACCCGGCAGCTCGATCATGCCGGGCAAGGTCAATCCCACGCAGGCCGAGGCGATGACGATGCTGTGCGCGCAGGTGTTCGGCAACGACGTCGCGCTGAATATCGGCGGTGCTTCCGGCCACTTCGAACTGAACGTCTACAAGCCGCTCATCATCAACGCGTTCCTGCAGAGCACGCGCTTGCTCGCCGACGGCATGTCGAGCTTCGAAGAGCATTGCGTACGCGGCATCGTCGCCAATGAGGCGCGCATCCGCGACCAATTGGAGCGTTCGCTGATGCTGGTGACCGCGCTCACGCCACACATCGGTTACGACAAGGCCGCCGAAATCGCTAAGAAGGCGCACAAGGAAGGCAGCACGCTGCGCGAGGCAGCCGGTGCGCTCGGCTACGTCAAGCCGGATGATTTCGACCGCTGGGTGCGGCCGGAGGACATGGTTTGAAACGCAGGGAATTCGTCCTTGCCGGCCTGGCTGGCCTCGGCGCCACCGCCGCGGGATGTTCGACGGCTGAGTTTCACAAGGTGGCTCCCTACGTGCCGACGCCCTTGCCGGTGGTGGATGCGATGCTGCGGCTCGCGGCGGTCCGCAGGAGCGACGTGGTCTACGACCTGGGCTGCGGCGACGGCCGGTTCGTACTCTCCGCGGCGCGCTACTACGGTGCCCGTGGTGTTGGCGTCGACATCGACCAGGGCCTTGTAAACGAAGCTAACGCGGCTGCGCGCGCCGCCGGGCTCTCGGACCGGGCGCGATTCCTGGTGCAGGACCTGTTCGAGACCGACATTTCGGAGGCCACGGTCATCACGTTGTTCCTGTATCCGGAAATGAATGCCAGGCTGCTGCCGAAATTCCGCTCCGACCTGCGGCCCGGTACCCGGATCGTGTCGCACCAGTTCCGCATCGGCGACTGGAAGCCCGACCGGATCGAGGCCGCGCGCGCCGGCAACCGGACCCACCCGATTTTCCTCTGGATCGTCTGACCGTGGCCGTCGTCGTCCTCATTTCAGGCCGCGGCAGCAACCTGCAGGCACTCCTCGACGCGGGGTTGCCGGTCTCGGCGGTGATCAGCAACGTGCCCGGTGCCGCAGGTCTCGCGATCGCGGCGCAACGCGGCGTGCCGACCAGCGTGGTGCCGCACAAGGACTTCGCTTCGCGCGAGTCGTTCGACGATGCGCTGGCGAAGGAGATAGACAAGCACTCGCCCAGGCTGGTGGCGCTGGCCGGGTTCATGCGCGTGTTGACGCCGGGATTCGTGGACAGCTACCGCAACAGGATGCTGAACGTCCATCCTTCGCTGCTGCCCGCCTTTCCGGGCCTGAATACGCATGAACGCGCGCTCGCCGAAGGAGTCAAACTGCACGGCTGCTCGGTGCATTTCGTCACCGCCGACCTGGATCACGGGCCGATCGTGGCGCAAGCGGCGATTCCGGTGCGCCGGGAGGACACCGCGGTGTCGCTGGCACAGCGCGTGCTGAAGCAGGAGCATGTGATCTATCCGCGCGCCGTGCGCTGGTTTCTCGACGGCAGGCTTGTCATCAGGAAGGGTGCCGTGAGCGTTAAGGGAAATGATGCGCAACTTGTATTTGACGATAGCCCTTAGTTTCGCTTCCGCTGCCGCGGCGGCACCGCCGCACCGGGTCGAGATCGGCTATGAAATCGCGCGTGACGGCCTGGTCCTCGCCGAAGTGAACCAACGCCTGGAACACGACGGCCGTTCCTACCGGCTCTCCGAAACCTGGAAAGGCAAGGGCATTCTCGCGCTGCGCGGCGAGGCGGTCCGATCCAGCCAGGGGACGGTTGCGGCCGACGGCCTGCGCCCGCAGAAATTCGAGGACAAGCGAACCGGGCGCGAGACTCGGCAGGCGGAGTTCGATCCGGCCGCCAGGACGCCGACCCTGCAGCGGCAGGATCAACTCAGTTTCATCTGGACCTTTGCCTTCGCACCCCCGCGCAATGCGGTGACCGTCAGTGTGGCCGACGGCAAGCATGGGACGGCCTACACCTACGAGGCTGCGGGGCGCGAACGCGTAAAAACCCCGGCGGGCGAATTCGATGCGCTCAGGTTGGTCAAGCGCAAGGACAATCCGCAGGACAAGGCGACCGAGATCTGGCTTGCCATCGAACGGCATTACATACCGGTGCGCGTCCTGATCATAGACAAGGATGGCGCGCGTCTCGATCAGGTTGCGGTGAAGATTTCACCGTAGTGAGGCCGACTCCAGCCCTGATTGCGCACGCCGAAGCGTCGCTCGCGGAACTGCTGACCTTTTCCAGACCGGCGGACCAGGCGCTGTCGGCGTATTTCCGCAGCCACCGCGAACTCGGCCAGCAGGACCGCGCCTTTATCGCCGAGACCGTGTTCGCGGTGCTGCGCCGCAAGCGTTCGCTGGAAATGGCCGCTGGCAGCGCCGCGCCGCACGCGCTCGCAATCGCCGCGCTGGTAAAGGTCTTCGGCATTTCCGGCAGGGCACTCCAGGCCCATGATGCGGATCTCGCCACCCGCATCAAATCGGCGCAAACCAGTGCCTTTCCCGAGGCCGTGCAGGCCGACCTGCCGGATTGGCTGTGGGGGCGCCTGAGCGCCGAATACAGCGCCGAGGAAGCGATCGCAATCGCCCGGGGACTTTTGAATCCGGCGCCGCTGGACCTGCGCGTGAACCTGGCGAAACTTTCGCGCGAGGAGGCGCTTGAGCGCCTGGAGCTGGAAGGAACACCTACGGTGTTCTCGCCGGCCGGCATCCGGCTCAAGGGCAAGCCGCAGATCAACCGCCATGCGCTGTTCCTGGACGGTTCGCTCGAAGTGCAGGATGAAGGCAGCCAGTTGCTGGCCTACCTGCTGGCGCCGCGGCGCGGCGAAATGGTGGCGGACTTCTGCGCCGGCGCGGGCGGCAAGACGCTCGCGATATCGATGCTGATGCACGGTACGGGCCGCGTTTACGCCATGGACGTGTCGGAGAAGCGCCTGCGTGAGCTCTCGCCGCGTGCGGCGCGCGCGGGCATTTCCAACGTGCATCCGATCGTGCTGTCGGGGGAGGGCGATGTGCGCGCGAAGAGACTCACCGGCAAGCTCGACCGCGTGCTGGTGGACGCGCCGTGCAGCGGCTTTGGCACGCTGCGCCGCAATCCGGACCTGAAATGGCGCCACCGCGAAGGCGCCATAGCCGAGCTTGCCGCGAAGCAATCGCGCATCCTCAAGGCCGCGGCAAAGCTGCTCAAGCCGGGCGGGCGCCTTGTCTATGCCACCTGCAGCATCCTGTCGGAGGAGAACGAGGCGGTTGCCGATCGCTTTGCTTCCGAACACCCTGAATTCATGGGGATTTCCTGCACGGAGCTGCTGGCGACGCAGCGCATTGCCGTCGGCACGGGCGAGCGCCTGCGGCTCTGGCCGCACCACCACGGCACCGACGGCTTCTTCGCGGCAGCTTACGAGCGGCGCTAGCGCCGCGGCCTTCCAGCGGCGCTGATTACATCTGTAACTTTGGCGGTAATTCCCGGGTAGCCGGGCGGATTCAGCATTGCGACCTTCACAACAAGGAGGCGCACATGAACATCCGCGGCATGGACAGCGCCACCAGCAAGTTCATCGACGACATGGTGGCTGCCGTACGCGAGCGCGGCGACATCCTGAACAGCGCCAACGCAGCGGAATCCGCGCGCCTGCGCCACGAGGTCCTGCTGTGGCTGCTCGCGGCGGCAATCACGGCAGTGGCGGCGAGCACGCTGCTTGGCGCCTACATCACGCGCAGCATCATCCATCCGCTCCGCCGGGCGACTGAAGTCGCCGAGCAGGCAGCGAAGGGCGACTTGACCGCCGAGATCGAAGTGACGGCGATGGACGAGACCGGCCGGCTGCTGCAGTCGCTGAAGAGAATGAACGCGTCCCACGGGACGATCGTGAGCGACTACGGTGGCCCGGATTTCGAGAATCGAGCCAGGGAGGCGGGCGTCGATCGCCTGCTCAGGAAGCCATACCAGAAGCGCGAACTCGCCGAGGCGCTTGCGGCCGCGCTGGCGTCGCGCTGACAGTCACACTCGGTCACAATCGCTTTGCTATATTGATTGCATGCTGCGCGCGCTACTGACTGGCATGGCCATGATCGCTGCGGCGCCTACGGTCGCTGCCGAAGAGCCGGCAGTAGAAGTTCACGCGCAGGCGACTTATCTGCGCCAGTTCAAGCCGTCGTTCCATTCGCCATATTCCGGGCAGAACAGCCTGGGCGCGGCGCGCGCCAGCAGTTATTCGTTTACCTCCACGCTTTACTTCGGCGCGAACCTCGGCAGCGGCTGGGAGATATATTTCAACCCCGAGTTCGCTCAGGGCGTCTCCTTTTCGCAGCTCCGCGGCACCGGCGGCTTCACCAACGGCGAACTTGCCCGCACCAGCGGGGCCGAACTGCGCGGATATAACGCACGAGCCTTCGCCCGCAAGACCTGGAATCTCGGCGGCAGCGGGGAGGACCAGGCCTCCGAAGCGAACCAGGTCGCAACGCGTTACGCCGCCGAGAGAATCGTGCTGACGGCGGGCACCATGTCCGTGTTGGACCTGTTCGATGCCGTGGACTACAGCCGCGATGCGCGCACGCAGTTCATGAACTGGTCGTCGCTTACCTATGGCGCCTGGGATTTCCCGGCCGACGCACGGGGCTACACGATGGGGCTTGCGCTCGAATACATTTCGCCGGCCTGGTCGTTGCGCGCCGGGCGCTTCGCCCTGCCGGTCGAATCCAACGGATTGCGCCTGGATAGCCGTTTCGCGCGGCGCTTTGGCGACGTGGCGGAGTTCGAACTTCCGGTCAAGGGCATTGCGCGTGGTGGCGTGCTGCGATTCCTTGCCTTCCGCAACCAGGCGGAAATGGGCGCCTTCCGCGATGCGATCGCACTTCAGGCCACGCCGGCGACGGCACCCGACCTCACGCTGGTCCGACGCCTGCAATCGAAGAAGGGCATTGGCGCGGGCGCGCAGCTCGAACTAACTGAGAATGTCGGCGCCTACGCGCGCGCCGCGCTGAACGATGGCAAGACCGAAACCTTCGCGTTCACGGAAATCGACCGGTCCCTCGCGCTGGGCGCGCTCGCCAAGGGCGGCGCGTGGGGGCGCGCCGCCGACAGCGCCGGCCTCGCGATCTATCTGAATGGCCTGGGTGCGCCGCACCGCAGCTACCTTGCGGCAGGCGGCCTGGGTTTTTTCCTCGGCGACGGCCGGCTCAACTACGGCAGCGAGAAAATCGTGGAGGCCTTCTACAGCCTTGGCGTGGTGAAGGCCGCGTCCGTGTCGCTTGGTTACCAGCGCATCGCCAATCCCGGCTACAACCGCGACCGCGGCCCGGCGAACTTCCTCGGCCTGCGTTTTCACGCGGAAATTTGACAGGCTGGCCCCGTGACCGAGAGCCAGATCGGAACGCTGCTCGCCGACCTGTGGGGCGACCTGCACCAGCCGGCCATCCTGTGGCAGGCGGGTACGCTGCTCCTGTGCCTGCTGGCGGCCTGGTGGCTGGGGCAGTTGCTGCAGTGGCGCGCGCCGGAGGGCAGTACCGAAACGCTCAAGCGCGGCGCGGCGGCGTTGCGCCGCATCGTCTTCCCGCTGCTGGCGATGCTGCTGCTGGTCGGTGGCCGGGCAGCGCTCGGGCACTGGTACAGCACCCCCCTGCTGAGCGTCGCGATCCCGCTGTTCGGGGCACTTGCCGGCATCCGCTTTGCGGCGTATCTCCTGCGCCTCGCGTTCTCGAATGGCGGCTGGCTCGATACCTTCGAGCGCTCCATCGCCACGCTGGTGTGGGCCGCGCTCGCCATGCATCTCACGGGGATCCTGCCGGAGATCGTGGGCTGGCTCTCGGATGTCGAGTTTGCCGCCGGCAAGCACAAGCTGTCGCTCTGGACATTGCTTAGCGCGGCGTTCTGGATTGGCGTGACCCTGCTCCTCGCGATGTGGGCGGGGGCGGCGCTCGAAGGCTGGCTGATGCGCGCCGAGGGCCTGCACAGCAGCCTGCGCGTGGTTTTCGCGAGGCTGGGCAAGGCAGTACTCCTGATTGCCGCGGTGCTGGTGGTTTTGCCCCTGATCGGCGTGGACGTTACGGTGCTGTCGGTGTTCGGCGGCGCGCTGGGCGTGGGCCTGGGCCTGGGCTTGCAAAAGATCGCCTCCAATTACCTGTCCGGATTCATCATCCTGCTCGACCGCTCGATCCGGCTGGGCGACATGATCACCGCGGACGGCCACTACGGCGAGGTGACGAAAATCACCACGCGCTACGTCGTCGTGCGCGCGCTTACCGGCGTCGAGGCGATCATTCCGAACGACACGCTGGTGACCACCACGGTGCAGAACCATTCGTACTCCGATCGCCGCGTGCGGCTGGTGGTGCGGGTGCAGGTGGCCTACCGCACGGACATGGCCGAGGCCTTGCGGATACTGGTAGAGGTGGTGCGCGTACACCCGCGGGTCCTGAAGGAGCCGGAGCCCACGGCGCAGGTGCTGAACCTGGCCGACAGCGGCGTGGATCTCGAGCTCGGTTTCTGGATCGAGGATCCGGAGCGCGGCAGCCAGAATGTGCGCTCGGACGTGAGCCTGGCCCTGCTGGAGGCATTTCGTGCCCGGGGCATCGAAATTCCCTATCCGCAGCGGGAGGTTAGGCTCGTACCAGTACCAGGCGCGGTCCCGGACGAAAAATGACCCTCGAAAAAACGGGTTTTCCAGTAGAATCCGCTGCGCCCCGCCCCAATATAACTACTATAAAGGCGACCTAAGAACCCTATGCTATTCAACGGATTACTCGATCTGCCCTGGTGGGGCCTGGTGCTCGTAGCCCTCTGCCTCACGCATGTCACGATTGCGTCGGTCACCATCTACCTGCATCGCAACCAGGCGCACCGGGCGTTGGACCTGCATCCCGTGGTGTCGCATTTCTTCCGCCTCTGGCTCTGGCTCACCACCGGCATGGTGACCAAGGAATGGACCGCGATCCACCGCAAGCACCACGCGAAATGCGAGACCGTGGATGATCCGCACAGCCCGCAGGTTTACGGCATCAACCGGGTGTTGTGGGCCGGGGTCCTGTTGTACGTGGACGAATCGCATCATCCCGAGACCATGGAACGCTATGGCCACGGCACTCCCGACGACTGGGTCGAGCGCAACGTGTACGCGAAGCATTCGGTGCTCGGACTCTGGCTCATGGGCGCGATCAACATCGCGCTGTTCGGCGTGATCGCCGGCGCGATCATCCTCGTCGTGCAGATCGCCTGGATCCCGTTCTGGGCCGCTGGCGTGGTCAACGGTGTCGGCCATTTCTGGGGTTACCGCAACTGGGATGTCCCGTCACCGGATGCGAGCCGCAATATTTCGCCCTGGGGAGCGTGGATCGGCGGCGAGGAACTGCATAACAACCACCATGCCTATCCGGCATCGGCCAAATTTTCCCTCAAGTGGTACGAATTCGATCTCGGCTGGACCTACATCCGCGCGCTCGAGTCGATGGGCCTGGCCACGGTGAAGAAGGTGGCGCCGACGCCGCGCTTCTCCGACCCGAAGCCGGTCGCCGACGAGCAGACGCTTGAAGCCGTGATCGCCAACCGTTACGACGTGCTCGCCCGCTATGCCACCTCGCTCAAGCGCACCTACCTTCAGGAGATCGAGCGCCTGGGGCACTGGTCGCAGGAGGCCGAGGCGCTGAAGCCAGCGAAGCGCTATTTCAAGCGCCTGCAGCGGCTTTCGGAAGCCGAGCGCGCGCGGCTCGCGGAAGCGGTCAAGAACTCGAAGGCACTCGCCACGGCGCTCGCCATGCGCGACGAGCTGGCGGCGCTGTGGGCGCGCTCCAGCGCCTCGCGCGAGCAGTTGCTCAAGCAATTGCAGGATTGGTGCCACAAGGCCGAGAACAGCGGTGTTCCGCCGCTGGTGGAATTCAGCCACCGCCTGCGCAGCTACGCCTGACCGATGTCGTCACCCCCGCGCAAGCGGGGGCATAAAAAAAGCCCGCTTGAAGCGGGCTTTTTCATTGGCGGCAGATCCGGTTACTTGATCTTGCCTTCCTTGTACATGACGTGCTTGCGGGCCTTCGGATCGTATTTCATCATCTCGATCTTTTCCGGCTTGGTGCGCTTGTTCTTGGTGGTGGTGTAGAAATGGCCGGTCCCAGCCGACGATTCGAGCTTGATTTTTTCACGCATGACGGGCTCCTCAGGCTTTCGCTGCCAACTTCTTCTTGGCCTTGATCTCGGCCAGCACGGTTTCGAGGCCGTGCTTGTCGATGCGGCGCAGCCCGGCGGTGGAAACGCGCAGGCGCACCCAGCGGCGCTCGGTCTCCAGCCAGAAGCGGCGGTAGTGCAGGTTGGGCAGGAAGGTGCGGATGGTCTTATTGTTCGCGTGCGAGACCAAATGACCTTTCATCGGCTTCTTGCCAGTGACGTCGCAAATCCGGGGCATTTCGAACTCCAGGGTGGTGCGGAAAAGGCGCGAATTATACGCGAAAACAGGCACTTCACAACAGGCCCCGTTCGGCAAAAGACAGGGTGTGGTGGCCTGCGACGATGAAATGGTCGAGGACTTTGATGTCCACCAGGGACAGCGCATCCTTGAGGTTGCGCGTGAGCAGCTCGTCGGCCTGGCTGGGCTGCGCCGCACCGGACGGATGGTTGTGGGCGAAGATGACAGCCGCCGCATTTGCCTTCAATCCGGCCTTGACGATCTCGCGCGGATAGACCGAGGTCTGCGTCAACGTGCCGCGGAACAGTTCCTCGGCAGCAATCACGCGGTGCTGGGCGTCCAGCCACAGGCAGACGAAGACCTCATGCTCCCGCCGGGAGATCGCCAGCCGCAGGTAGTCCCGCACCGCGCCCGGGGAAGTGAGGGCGTTCGCCGAGCGCATGCCGTCCTTCAGGCTGCGGCGGGCGAGCTCCATCGCTGCCTCGAACTGCGCGCGCTTGGCCGGGCCGAGGCCCTTCACGTTCCTGAGGTCCGCAGCGAACAGGCCGGCAACATCCTTGAATCTTGCCAGCAGGTCGCGGCCGAGTTCCACGGCGCTTTTGCCGGGCAGGCCGGTGCGCAGGATCACGGCGAGCAACTCCGCGTCGCTCAGGGATCCCGCGCCCTGCGCCAGCAGCCGTTCGCGGGGTCGTTCCGCGAGCGGCCAGTCCGAAATGGCCATATGCCCTGTTTCCTCTACAATCCTCATCCCTTAACGCCCGGCCCTGAGCGGGCGATGACTGCGGGACGATGACTGCGCGATGACCTTGAAGGGAAAGAAGATTCTGCTGGGCATGACCGGCGGCATCGCGGCCTACAAGGCCGGCGAGCTGGCGCGCCTGCTGGGCAAGGCGGGCTGCGACGTGCGCGTCGCGATGACCGAGGCGGCGACCCGGTTCATCACGCCGGTGACGATGCAGGCGCTTACCGGCCAGACCGTGTGGACCGACCTCTGGGACCCGCGCGTCACCGACAACATGTCGCACATCGAGCTGTCGCGCGACCGCGACCTGATCCTGATTGCGCCCGCGAGCGCCGATTTCCTCGCCAAGGTGGCGCATGGCCTGGCCGATGACCTGCTCTCGACGCTGGTGCTGGCGAGGCGCTGCGGGCTGATGGTGGCGCCCGCGATGAACGTCGAGATGTGGGACAACCCGGTCACGCAAAGAAACCTGCGCGCCTTGCGCGAGGACGGCATCGCGTTCGCGGGGCCCGCGGCGGGCGATCAGGCCTGCGGCGAGACCGGCATGGGGCGCATGCTAGAGCCGGCCGACATCGTCGCCGAGATCGAGGCGTTTTTTCAGCCCAAGGCGCTCGCCGGCAAGCGCGTGCTGGTAACCGCGGGGCCGACCGAAGAGCCGATCGACCCGGTGCGCGTGATCACCAATTCGAGTTCCGGCAAGATGGGCTACGCGGTCGCGCGCGCCGCGCGCGAGGCCGGCGCCAGCGTGACGCTGGTGAGCGGTCCGGTTTCTCTGGCGACGCCGGCGGGCGTGCGACGGGTGGACGTACGCAGCGCCCAGCAGATGTTCAACGAGGTGAAGGCGGCCGTCGAGGGCAGCGACATCTTCATCTCCGTGGCCGCCGTCGCCGACTGGCGCATGAAGAAGCCGTTCGCGAAGAAGATCAAGAAGGCGAACGGCCGCGCGCCGGTGCTCGAGTTCGAGGAAAACCCGGACATCCTCGCCTGGGTCGCCGCTCGCAAGAACCCGCCGTTCTGCGTCGGCTTCGCGGCCGAGAGCGAGCGGGTCGAGGCGAACGCCAAGGCCAAGCGCGCCAGGAAGGGCGTTCCGCTGATCGCGGCGAACCTCGCGCAATCGGCACTGGGTGCCGACGACAACGCGATCACGCTGTACGACGCGCGCGGCAGTCATTCCCTCGGGCGCGGTCCCAAGCTCGAACAGGCGCGCAAGCTGCTGGCGCACGTGGCCGGCATGCTGCAGAAAGCGAAGCGTTAGCTTGCGCAAGCTGGATGTGAAGATCCTCGACCCGAGGATCCGCGAAATGCTGCCGCAGTACGGCACCCCGGGTGCCGCCGGCCTCGACCTGCGTGCCTGCCTGGACGCACCGCTCGAGCTCAAGCCGGGCGACAGCCAGCTGGTGCCTTCCGGCATCGCCATTCACATCGGGGATCCCGGATTCGCCGCCATCGTCCTGCCGCGCTCGGGGCTCGGCGCCAAGCACGGCATCGTGCTCGGCAACCTGGTCGGCCTGATCGACTCCGACTACCAGGGGCAGGTGTTCATCTCGGTCTGGAACCGCGGGCAGGCGCCGTTCACCATCCGGCCGATGGACCGCATCGCGCAACTGGTGGTGGTGCCGGTGCAGCAGGTGGAATTCAACCTGGTCGAAGAATTCCAGTCGTCGAGCCGCGGCGCCGGCGGCTTCGGCAGTACCGGAAAGACCTAGGCCAGAAAATCAGGGTCAGACTACGATTACCTGGCGCAATCGAACTGCCCAGCGCTGTAATCGTAGTCTGACCCTGATTTCCCTAGCCGAACGAGTCGGCCCAGATGGTGCGGGCCCAACTCCAGGCGTAGGTGCCCTCGGCCTCGCTGCGCGCAGCCGATACGCCGCCGCCCGGCAGGGCCTTCAGGGTGCGGTCCTTTTCGTCCCAGGCATGCACCGAGGAGACGCGGATCGCCTCCTTCTGCGAAACGAAGCTGTAGCAGGTATTCAGGATCTGCATCGGCGCCGGCGTGCGTCCGCCGAGGATCTCGACGATCGCCGCCGCGGCGATCTTGGCATGGTTGTTCGCCATGCTCGCTGACTTGGGCATGGCCGGCGCCGAGAGCGTGGCGTCGCCGAGCACGTGCACACCGGGAGCGGCTTTCGATTCCATCGTGCGCCAGTCCACGTCGCACCAGCGGTTGTTGGTGGTGATCAGCCCCGCCTGCTGCGCGATGTTTCCCGCGCGCTGCGGCGGGATCACGTTCAGGACGTCGCCTTTCACGTCCTCGACTTCCAGTTTCACCGTCGAGGACGCGGCATCGATGCCGACAGCCTTGGCATTGCCGCGGTACTCGAGGATCCCCGGGTACAGGTCCTTCCACGCGGCCTTGAACAGGCCCGCTTTCGAGGTGACGTCCGGATTGGCGTCGAGCACCAGCACCTTGGAGCGCGGCTTGGCCTGCTTGAAGTATGCGGCGACCATGCTCGCGCGCTCGTAGGGTCCGGGCGGGCAGCGGTACGGCGCCTGCGGGATCGAGAGGACGTAGACGCCGCCGTCGCGCATTTGCTCAAGTTGGGTGCGTAGAGCGAGAGTCTGGGGGCCAGCTCTCCATGCGTGCAACACACGGCCGGCATTCATTGCCGTTTCGTAGCCCTGGACTTCGCCGAAGTTGAAATCGACGCCCGGGGAAACGATGAGGCGCTCGTAGGCGATGTCCCCGCCACGGCCGAGGCGAACCGTTTTCTTCGTCGCGTCGATGGCAACCGCCTCGTCGTTGACGACCTGCACGCCATGGCGGCGCAGCGCGTCGTAGCCATGGCTGATTTCCTGCATGCTCGAATAGCCGGCCAGCACCAGGTTGGAAATCGGGCATGAAGTGAAAGCGTTCTCGCGCTCGACCAGCACGACGTCGATCGACGGATCCCACAGGCGAAGGTACTTTGCCGCCGTGGCGCCGCCGAAGCCCCCGCCAATCACCACCACGCGTGCCCTGGACGGGACGGCACTCGCGCATCCCGCCATTGATACCGCGCCGGCGAGTTTGAGGAAGTCCCTGCGCTTCATGATTTATCGCTTCTGCGCGGCGAACCAGGCCGCGAGCGCGTCGATCTGCGAATCCGAATAGCCCTTGGCGATCTGGTGCATCACCGTGGCCGGGCGCGTGCCGTCGCGAAACGCCTTCATCTGCGTGACGATGTGCTCTTTCGGCAGTCCGGCGAGCGGGACGACGTCCCTGGTCACCGCGCGGCCTTCGGTGCCGTGGCAGATGGCGCAACCGGCGGCCAGATTGCGTCCCTGTACGTCCTGAGCGAAAGAAGGAAAAGCGGGAAAGACGGCCAGCGTGGCCGCGGCAAGAATCAGGAACTTCATGCGAACCCTCAGGTGTGGCGGGCCGTCAGGCCACCGGTTCAGCCGCCGCCGATGGCGTCGCGGGCGCCTGCTCTTCGAAGCGCAGGACGACTTTCTCGCCCTCGCCGATGTCGATGGTCACCTTGCCGCCATGCACGAGTTTGCCGAACAGCAGTTCGTCGGCCAGCGCGCGGCGGATGGTGTCCTGGATGAGGCGCGCCATCGGCCGGGCGCCCATCAGCGGGTCGAAGCCCTTCTTCGCCAGGTGCTCCTTGAGCGTCGAAGTGAACAGCGCCTCGACCTTCTTCTCGGAGAGTTGCTCCTCGAGCTGCATCAGGAACTTGTCCACCACGCGCAGGATGATGCCGTGGTCCAGCGCGCCGAACGAGATCACTGCGTCCAGGCGGTTGCGGAATTCCGGCGTGAATGTCTTCTTGATCGCCTCCATCTCGTCGCCGGCCTTCACCGAGTGCGTGAATCCCATGCTGTTCTTCGCCAGCGATTCGGCGCCCGCGTTGGTGGTCATGACGATCACGATATTGCGGAAATCGGCCTTCCTGCCGTTGTTGTCCGTCAGCGTGCCGTGGTCCATCACCTGAAGCAGGATGTTGAAGAGGTCCGGGTGCGCCTTCTCGATTTCGTCGAGCAGCAGGACCGCGTAGGGCTTCTTGCTGATCGCTTCGGTGAGCAGGCCGCCCTGCTCGAAGCCGACGTAGCCCGGCGGCGCGCCGATCAGGCGCGAGACCGCGTGCCGCTCCATGTACTCGGACATGTCGAAGCGGATCAGCTCGATGCCCATGCAGTAGGCGAGCTGGCGCGCGAGCTCGGTCTTGCCGACCCCGGTCGGCCCGCTGAAAAGGAAGTTGCCGATCGGCTTCTGCGGGTTGCCGAGGCCCGAGCGCGCCATCTTGATCGCCGATGCCAGCGCTTCAATCGCCTTGTCCTGGCCGAACACCACGGCCCGCAGGTCGCGGTCCAGGTTGGCGAGCGCGCTGCGGTCGTCGGTGGAGACGCTGCGCGGCGGGATGCGCGCGATCTTGGCGACGATGTCCTCGATCTCGGTTTTGCCGATGACCTTCTTCTGCTTCGCCTTTGGGGCGATGCGCTGCGCCGCACCGGCTTCGTCGATGACGTCGATCGCCTTGTCGGGCAGGTGGCGGTCGTTGATGTACTTGGCCGAAAGCTCCGCCGCCGTGGTGAGCGCGTTGGCCGTGTACTTGATGCTGTGATGCGCCTCGAAGCGGGATTTCAATCCCTTGAGGATCTCCACGGTTTCCTCGACCGACGGCTCGACCACGTCGATTTTCTGGAAGCGCCGCGTGAGGGCGTGGTCCTTCTCGAACACGCCGCGGTATTCCAGGTAAGTGGTGGCGCCGATGCACTTCAGCTGGCCGTTGGAGAGCGCCGGCTTGAGCAGGTTGGAGGCATCCAGCGTGCCGCCCGAGGCGGCGCCGGCGCCGATCACCGTATGGATCTCGTCGATGAACAGGATCGCGTTCGGGTTGTCCACCAGTTGCTTGAGCACCGCCTTGAGGCGCTGTTCGAAATCGCCGCGATACTTGGTGCCGGCGAGCAGCGCGCCCATGTCCAGCGCATAGACGGTGGATTTCTCGAGCAGCTCCGGGACGCTGCCTTCGACGATGCGGCGCGCGAGGCCCTCGGCGATCGCCGTCTTGCCGACGCCGGCTTCGCCCACCAGCAGCGGATTGTTCTTGCGCCGCCGGCACAGCGTCTGGATGACGCGCTCGAGCTCCTTGTCACGACCGATCAGCGGGTCGATCTTGCCCGCCAGCGCTTGCGCGTTCAGGTTCTGCGTGTAGTTGTCGAGCGGGCTGTTGGCGGTCTCGGCCGGGCTTTCCTGCTCGGTTTCGGCCTCGCCCTTGCCCTGCTGTGGCTGGGTGGTCTTGGTGATGCCGTGCGAAATGTAGTTGACGACGTCCAGGCGCGTGATCCCCTGCTGCTGCAGGAAGTAGACGGCGTGCGAGTCCTTCTCGCCGAAGATCGCCACCAGCACGTTGGCGCCGGTGACCTCCTTCTTGCCCGAGGACTGCACGTGCAGGATGGCGCGCTGGATGACGCGCTGGAAGCCGAGCGTGGGCTGCGTGTCCACTTCGCGGTCGGCGGCGATGCGCGGGGTCTGCTCGGTGATGTGCTGCGTCAGGTTCTTGCGCAGTTCGTCCATGTTGGCGCCGCAGGAACGCAGCACCTCGGCGGCGGTCGGGTTGTCCAGCAGGGCGAGCAGCAGGTGCTCGACCGTGATGAACTCGTGGCGCTTCTGCCGCGCCTCCACAAAAGCCATGTGCAGGCTGACTTCGAGTTCCTGGGCGATCATGCTAGGTTTCCTCCATCACGCACTGCAGCGGATGCTGGTGCTTGTGAGCGTAGGCCGTGACCTGCTGAACCTTCGTCGTGGCCATGTCGCGGGGATAGACCCCGCACACGCCCATGCCCTCGCGATGCACCTTCAGCATCACCTGGGTTGCCCTCTCTCTTGTCATGCCGAAGAACTTCTGCAGGACGAGGACTACGAACTCCATCGGCGTGTAGTCGTCGTTCAACAGCAAAACCTTGTACATCGGCGGAAGTTTTACCTTCGCCTTTTTCGCTTCGAGAACTGAGTCGTTCTTGTGCTGCATGCATGTGGTTGCCGACCGCTTGTATCCTAATCAATGCGGTGGGGGAGCGCAAACTCTGTGACAGCGGCCCCCAACGTGGGTTCCCAGGCGCCTTCGCGCGGTCAGGCGGCGAGGGGATCGATGACGGCGTTAAATGTGGCGCTGGGGCGCATCACCGCGCCGGCCTTGGCCGGATTCGCGGCGTAGTAGCCGCCGATGTCGGCCGGCTTGCCCTGAACGGCATTCAGTTCGTCGACGATCTTCTTCTCGTTCTCTGCCAGCGTCCTGGCCAGGGGCGAGAAATAGGCCTTCAGCTCCGCGTCCTCGTTCTGCGCGGCGAGCGCCTGGGCCCAGTAAAGGCTCAGATAGTAGTGGCTGCCGCGGTTGTCCAGCTGGCCCGTCTTGGGCGAGGGGTTCTTGCTGTTGTCGAGCAGCTTGCCGGTCGCCTCGTCGAGGGTCTTGCCGAGGATCATGGCTTTCTTGTTGTGGTGCTTGAAGCCGACGTCTTCCAGCGACACCGCGATGGCCATGAATTCGCCGAGCGAATCCCAGCGCAGGTGGTTTTCCTCGGTCAG